>NZ_VJWX01000214.1 GCF_007713715.1 Amycolatopsis rhizosphaerae | reverse complement strand
CAGCGGGTGGTGTCCGCGACTATCCGCATGAGCAACTCCTACCAGGTGACCGGGAGTTCGTACAGGCCGTAGATGTTCGCATCGTCCTTGAACGGCAGTTCGCCCGCGTCCACGGCGAGCCGGAGGCCGGGTACCCGCCGGAAGAGGGTGTCGAACACGATCTGCAACTCCATCCGGGCGAGGTTCTGGCCGAGGCACTGGTGCGCGCCGAAGCCGAACGCGATGTGGTGCCGCGCGCCGCGTTCGATGTCGAACTCCTCGGGGTCGTCGAAGGCCTCCGGGTCACGGTTGGCGGTGTTCCCCAGTGCCAGTACGCCTTCACCGGCTCGGATGGTGACCCCGCCGAGTTCCACGTCCTCGACGGCCACGCGCGAGGTGGCGAACTCGGCGATCGTGAAGTAGCGCAGGAGCTCTTCGACCGCGTTGAGGGTCTTCGACGGGTCCTCGCGGAGGGCGGCGAGGGTTTCCGGGTGTTCGAGCAGGGTCAGCGTGCCCAGTGAGATCATGTTGGCCGTGGTCTCGTGACCGGCGATGAGCAGCAGGAACCCGAGGCTGATCAGTTCCTCCCGGTCTGTGGTCTTCTCCAGCTGACGGCTCAGCAGGTCCTCGCCGGGTTCCTCTTCCTTCTTGCTGATCAGGCGGTCGAGATAGCCCCGCAACTCGTCGATGACGGCGAGCCGCTCTTCGGGTGCGGTGGTCCGGCGGAGGAGCTTCGTGGACCGGGTCTGGAAGAAGTCGTGGTCGGCGTAGGGCACGCCGAGCAGTTCGCAGATCACCAGCGAGGGCACCGGGAGCGACAGCGCCTGCACCAGGTCCGCGGGCCGTGGTCCGGCCAGCATCGCGTCGATGTGCTCGTCCACGATCTGCTGGATGCGGGGGCGCAGCGCCGCCATGCGCTTGACGGTGAACTCGCCGACGACAGCGCGCCGCGCGGGGCCATGCGCCGGCGGGTCCATGCCGATCAGGGAGGGCCGGAAGGTCGTCAGCCTGCGGTCGCTGAACAGCAGGAGCGGGAAGCCGGGATTGCGGCGGTCGGAGCTGAACCGGGGGTCGGTCAGCATGGTGCGGATGTGCTCGTGCTTGGTCAGTGCCCAGGCGGTCTGGCCGGTGGGCAGGGAGACCCGGGAAATGGGTGCCTCCTCGCGCAGCCGGACGTGCTGTTCCGGCGGGGCGTAGGGGCAGCTGCGGGTGATGGTCAGTGGTGCGGGAGCCGTGGTCATGGGTTCCACCCCAATCCGTGACTGAAAGTATCCGGACGAACACCTTCCACTTAATTTCCAAGGTACCGAAGCGGAAGAACTTCGTCCACCTCTTTCAGGATGCGACAATCGGGGCGTGACGGCAGATCCGGAGACGAAACTGCGGGCCGACGCGCGCCGCAACCGAGACCAGATCATCGCCGCCGCCAAGGAGATGTTCGCCGCGCAGGGCCCGGACGTGCCCATGGAGGAGATCGCCCGCCGGGCGGGGGTCGGCGTCGGCACCCTCTACCGTCGCTTCCCCGACCGCGAGGCGTTGATCCGCGCGGTGGCGCAGCACAACTTCGCACTCGTGCTGGAAGAGGCCCGCGCCGCGGCCCGCGAGGAGCCCTCGGCCTGGCAGGCGCTCGTCCGGCTGCTGCGTCAGTCCCGCGAACTGCGGCTCAGCGTGCAACTCGCCCTGGTGTCGCCGCTGGCCTGGACGATCCTGCGCAACGACGCCAAGACCCAGGAGTTCCGCGACGCGATCCTGGACGTGCTCGACGGGATCGTCCGCACGGCCCAGCAGGACGGCACGCTGCGGACCGACATCGGAACCGGGGACGTGGCCGTGCTCGTCTCGCTGCTGCTGCGCCGGATCCCGTTCGCCCCCGACGAGGACCTGCTGCTCGACCGGGCCCTCACCCTCATCCTCGACGGACTGAGCGCACGCCAGGGCAGCCCGCTGCCCGGCGCCCCCACCAGCGCCTTCGACCTGATGCGGGCCAAGCACAGCCGGAAGGAAGCCCCTCCCGGCTGCGCCTGAAGGTCCGTCTCGTCCGATATCACGGCGAGGACGTGGAACCGTGGACCCGGGCGAAAGGCGCGGTAACGCCCGGATCCACGGAGCCGGGTGCGGTTTCCCGCGGTGACGCGCTACCGCCAGGTGTCGCCGAGCGTGGCGATTCCGCCCGCCGGAGAACCGTGAAGGGGCCCTTCACGGTCGAATCGACTGTGAAGGGCCCCTTCACGGCACAACGGGGGGCTGGGCGAAAGCCACCTAGGTTCCCATCGGGTGCCAGACGGTCTTCGCCTCCAGGTAGTGGCGGAGGCGGGTGAGGTCCGGGCGCTGCGCCCAGTCCGGCTCTTCGGCGGGCACCCGCAGCACCCGCTTGACCGTCCCGGCGGCTTCGCGCGCCAGGCCGGTGCGATCCTCGGCGCCGGTCGGGTCGAGCGCGTCGACGTCGCCGTGCGAAGCCAGCCACGGGCCCAGTTCCGCCGCGCTCCCGGTGAGGATGTTCGCCACCCCGGCCGGAACGTCGGAGGTCGCCAGCACCTCGGACAGGGTGATCGCGGGCAGCGGCCGTCGTTCGCTGCTCACCACCACCGCCGTGCACCCGGCGGCCAGCACCGGGGCCAGCACGCTCACCAGCCCCAGCAGCGAAGAGCGCTGCGGGGCGAGGACGGCGACCACGCCCGACGGTTCCGGTACCGTGAAGGAGAAGTACGGCCCGGCCACCGGGTTGGCCCCGCCGAGCACGCTCGCGATCTTGTCCGTCCACCCGGCGTACCAGACCCACCGGTCGATCGCGAGATCCACCAGGGACTGGGCGCGCCGCACCCCTTCCGCGGCGCCGATCTCGGCGGCGAACTGGTCGCGACGGCCCTCCATCATCTCGGCGACCCGGTACAGGACCTGACCGCGGTTGTACGCGGTGGCCCCCGACCAGCCGCCGAAGGCCTTGCGGGCCGCGGCGACGGCGTCACGGGCGTCCTTGCGGGAAGCGCGGGCCGCGTTCGCCAGGAAGCGGCCCTTGGCGTCCTGCACCGGATAGACCCGGCCCGATTCGGAACGGGGGAACTTGCCGCCGAGGTAAAGCTTGTAGGTCTTGGCGACGGTGAGCCGATCAGACATCGAGGTAGGCCTCCAGACCGATGCGGCCGCCTTCGCGACCGAAACCGGATTCGCGGTAGCCGCCGAACGGCGCGGCCGGGTCGAAACGGTTGAACGTGTTGGCCCAGATCACGCCGGCGCGGAGCCGGTTCGCGATGGCCAGACTGCGGGAGCCCTTCTCCGTCCAGATCCCGGCGGACAGCCCGTAGGGCGTGTTGTTCGCCTTGGCCACGGCCTCGTCCGGGGTGCGGAAGGTCAGCACCGACAGCACCGGGCCGAAGATCTCCTCACGGGCGATCCGCATCGACTGGTGCACCTCGGAAAACACCGTGGGGGCGAAGAAGAATCCCCTCTCCGGTATCGGACAGGGGCTCGTCCAGCGGTGCGCGCCCTCGGCCTCGCCGGAATCGGCGAGCTCACGGATCTTCGCCAGCTGGGTTGCGGAGTTGATCGCGCCGATGTCGGTGTTCTTGTCCAGAGGGTCGCCGAGGCGCAGGGTGGACACCCGGTACCGCAGCTTGTCCAGCAGTTCGTCCGCAATGGACTCCTGCACGAGCAGCCGCGAACCCGCGCAGCAGACCTGGCCCTGGTTGAAGAAGATCCCGTTCACGATCCCTTCGACGGCCTGGTCGAGCGGCGCGTCGTCGAAGACGATGTTGGCCGCCTTGCCACCCAGTTCAAGGGTCAGCCGTTTGGGAGTACCGGCGAGGCGGCGCTGGATCTGCTTGCCCACCTCGGTGGAACCGGTGAACGCGATCTTGTCGATGCCCGCGTGGTCCACGATGCGTGCGCCGACGTCCCCCGCGCCGGGCAGGATGTTCACCACCCCGGGCGGCAGTTCGGCCTGCTGGCAGATCTCGGCGAACACCAGCGCGGTCAGCGGGGTGGTCTCCGCGGGCTTGAGCACGACCGTGTTGCCGGTGGCGAGCGCGGGTGCGACCTTCCAGGCCAGCATGAGCAGCGGGAAGTTCCACGGGATGATCTGGCCCGCCACCCCCAGCGGCTTCGGGTCGGGCCCGTATCCCGCGTAGTCCAGCTTGTCCGCCCAGCCCGCGTGGTAGAAGAAGTGCGCGGCCACGGTGGGCAGGTCGGCGTCCCGTGATTCCCGGATGGGCTTGCCGTTGTCGAGCGTTTCCAGCACGGCCAGTTCGCGGGAGCGTTCCTGGATCAGCCGGGCGATCCGGAACAGGTATTTCGCCCGCTCCGTCCCCGGCATCGGGCCCCAGGTCTTCTCGAAGGCCCGCCGCGCGGCGGCCACCGCGGAGTCCACATCGGACTGGGCGGCGGTGCCGACCTCGGCGAGCACCTCTCCGGTGGCCGGGTTGACGGTCTTGAGCGGTTCGCCTGCCCCGTCGGTGAACTCGCCGTTGACGAAGGGCCGGTAGGCCGGTTTGAGGTTCGCCGACTCCGCCGATTCGGGGGCGGGCGCGTAGTCCCAGGTCATCTAGTCCACCGTCACGTAGTCGGGGCCACTGTAGTGACCGTCGAGTTGGGTACGCCGCTGGAGCAGCAGGTCGTTGAGCAGGCTGGACGCGCCGAAGCGGAACAGCGCCGGGGTGAGCCACTGCTCACCGGCCACCTCGTGCACGGCGACCAGATACCGGATCGCGTCCTTGGTGGTCCGGATCCCGCCCGCCGGTTTCACCCCGCGCAACTGCCCCGTGGTGGTGAACCAGTCGCGGACCGCCTGCAGCATGACGTGCGTGACCGGCAGGGTCGCCGCGGGCGACACCTTGCCGGTGGAGGTCTTGATGAAATCGCCCCCGGCCAGCAGCGCGAGCCACGACGCGCGTCGCACGTTGTCGTAGGTGGCCAGCTCGCCGGTTTCGAGGATGACCTTGAGGTGCGTGTCCCCGCAGGCCGCCTTGACCGCCTGGATCTCCTCGAACACGGCGCCGTAGCGGCCTTCGAGGAAGGCGCCTCGGTCGATCACCATGTCCACCTCGGTCGCCCCGGCGTCCACGGCGAGGCGAACGTCGGCGAGCTTGACCTCGCGGCTGGAGCGGCCGGACGGGAAGGCGGTCGCGACGCTGGCGACTCCGATTCCCGTCCCGGCCAGCTGCTCGACGGCGGTGGCGACGAGGTCCGGGTACACGCAGACCGCCGCGACACACGGCGTTTCCGGGCGTTCCGGATCGGGCCGCTTCGCCTTCGCCGCCAGCGCACGGACCTTGCCGTGCGTGTCGGCGCCTTCGAGCGTGGTCAGGTCGACCATGGAGATCGCGGTGTCGATGGCCCAGAGCTTCGCGGCCTTCTTGATGCTGCGGGTGGCCAGCGAGGCGGCTCGGGCTTCGAGGCCGACCTGGTCGACCCCGGGCAGGCCGTGCAGGAACCGGCGCAGGGCGTCGTCGTCGCGGGTGACGTCGTCGAGCCCCGCCGGCAGAGTGGGTGCGCTCACCCGTCAGAGGCTAGCCGCGCCCGGCGGCGCATGTCCCCCAACTACGGTTCGCGGCGCGGCTTGCGGGTCACACTGACTCCGCCCCAGAACGCGAACCCGTTGATCCGCACCACCGGAGCGCCCGGTGGGGGCGGAGTGGCGGCCGCCGCGGGGTCGTCCCGGCTTTCGAAGGCGCCCATGAACCCGATGCCGGTCACCTCGACGACGATGTCGTCCGGAACCACGATGTCGATTCCGCCCATGATCGCCACCGCGGTGATGGTCGAGCTCCGCTGGGCGAAGCGCGCCGAGCGCAGGTCGATCTCCACCCCGCCCCAGAACGCGAAGCTGTTGTGCTGGGCCGGTACCACCCAGTTGCCCTTCCGGCTCGCGCCGGACATGATCGCGATCGACGTCTGCGAGCCGGGCGTACCGCCGATGCGGTCGTCCACCGCGCGCGAGGGCGCCGGTTGCACGGCCGTGCCCGCCGAGACCTCGGGTAGGTCGGCGATGGGCGGTTCGAGTTCGGCCAACGTCTTCGCGGCGTAGACGCTGTCGAGCCGCTCTTCCAGTTCCTGCACCGTGATCCGGCCCTCGGCGAGTGCGTTGTGCAGGATCTGGGCGACCCGTTCGCGGTCGGCGTTCGAGGCGCGCATCGGTGGCTGCTCGGTCACAGCGTGAGCCTAGCGGTCCGGCCTCGGACTTGCCCTCGTCTTCGGCACGGACAGGTACGGTGATGCCTTATGAACGTGCTCGTCGTTGATCATCCTCTGGCGAAGGACCGGCTTTCGACCATGCGGGATGCCCGCACGGACAGCGCTGCGTTCCGTGCGGCGCTGCACGAGCTGACCGTGATGCTGATCTACGAAGCCACGCGCGAGGCGCCGGTGCGGGTCGAGCGCATCCACACGCCGGTCGCGCGCACCGACGGGTACCGCCTGGCGAACCCGCCGCTGCTGGTGCCGGTGCTGCGGGCCGGGCTTGGCATGGCGGACCAGGCGCACAAGCTGATTCCCGACGCGAGGATGGGCTTCGTCGGCCTGGCGCGGGACGAGGAGACGCTGGAACCGACGCCGTACCTGGAGTCGCTGCCGGAAAGCCTCGCCGACCAACCGGTGTTCGTGCTGGACCCGATGCTGGCCACGGGCGGTTCGATGGCCTACACCATCGGGCGGCTGACCGAGCGGGGTGCCACGGACGTCACCGCCATCTGTGCGCTGGCCGCGCCGGAGGGGCTCGAGCACCTGGAGAAGTCGGGACTGCCGGTCCGGGTCGTCACCGCGAGCATCGACGAACGGCTCAACGATTCGGGGTTCATCGTGCCGGGACTCGGCGACGCGGGTGACCGCCAGTACGGCGCGCGCTGAGTCACCGGACCTGCCAGCCGCGGGCGTGGGCGCGGAGTGCTGCCTCGTAGGAGGCCGCCACATCGAAGGCGCGGGGCAGGTTCCCGGTGAGTTCGAGGGATACCAGGCCGTGGACGAGGCCCCACGCGCTGACCGCGACGGTCTCGGGCGCCACGTCGGCGAACTGGCCGGCCTCGATGGCCGCACGCACCGTGTCGAGCAGGGGCAGGAGTCCGTCCCGGGCCAGTTCGGCGGCTTCCGGGGCGGGTTCGAATCCCGGGACGACCCTGGTGAACATGATCGAATACAGCTGGGGGGCGGCCAGCGCGCTCTCGCGGTAGGCGAGGCCGAGCCGGACGAAGTCCTCCACGGGATCGTCCGTGCGCGGGACGGCGCGCATCCGGTTTCCGAACCTGCGGAAACCCTCCGTGTACAGCGCGTTCACCAGGTCCTGCTTGCCGCCGAACAACGAGTACACGGCGGTGGTCGAGGTCCCCGCGTCCGCCGCGAGTTTGCGCAGGCTGAGCGCCTTGGGCCCGTCGGCGGACAGTAGTTCACCCGCCCGGTCGAGCAGGCGGAGGCGGAGCGCTTCGTCGTGGGTCCGGGGCCGTGCCATGTGCCGAGCGTATCGGAACGCTGTTATCAAACGGGTCGGCTCGCATTTGACCTGGAGCGCACTCCAGGTCGTACTGTCGCAGGCATGAGCTACTCGATAGCGGAAGCCGCACGCCGCAGCGGGCTGTCGATCGACACGCTCCGGTACTACGAGCGCATCAAGCTGGTGGATCCACCGGCACGTGACGCGGCGGGGCGTCGGGCCTACTCGGACGACGACCTCGCGTGGCTGGGCTTCCTGACCAAGCTGCGCACCACCGGCATGCCGATCAAGATGATGCGGGAGTACGCCCAGCACCGGCGGCACGGGGACGCCGGAGCGAGGCGCCTGAAAGGCATCCTGGTCGAGCAGCGGAACTCGGTGCGGGCCCGGATCGCGGAGCTCCAGTCCTGTTTGGACACTCTTGATTACAAGATCGACAACTACGACCGGATCTGCCGGGACCTGGAGGGGGCCGGGCGGACCGTGGAGGGGATTTCAGCGTGATTCCGACCAGGAAACTCGGCGAACTGGAAGTCGGCGCGCAGGGCCTCGGCTGCATGGGCATGAGCCACGCCTACGGCGTGCGCGACAACGAGGAAGAGTCCATCGCCACCATCCACCGTGCCCTCGAACTCGGGGTGACCCTGATCGACACCGCGAACGTCTACGGCGCGGGAGAGAACGAGAAGCTGGTCGGCCGGGCACTGGCCGGGCGGCGCGACCAGGTCGTGCTGGCCACGAAGTTCGGCATCGTGTGGACCGAGCAGGGCATGTCGGCTCGGGGCGACGCGGCCTACGTGAAGCAGAGCTGCGAGGATTCGCTACGCCGGCTCGGCGTGGACCACATCGACCTGTACTACCAGCACCGGGTGGACCAGGACACGCCGATCGAGGAGACCTGGGGCGCGCTGTCCGAGCTGGTCGCCGAGGGCAAGGTCCGCTACCTCGGCATCTCCGAGGCGTCCGCGGAGAGCATCCGGCGCGCCCATGCCGTGCACCCGGTGACCGCGTTGCAGAGCGAATGGAGCCTGTGGACCCGCGAGATCGAGCACGAGGTCGTGCCGGCCTGCCGCGAGCTGGGGATCGGGATCGTGCCGTTCTCCCCGCTGGGGCGCGGTTTCCTGACCGGCGCGATCACCTCCGTCGAACAGTTGCCCGCCGACGACATGCGCCGCGGTCTCCCGCGGTTCAACGAGGACAACCTGGGCCGGAACCTGGCGATCGTCGAGGCCCTGCGTGAACTCGCCGCCGAAAAGGGGGTGACGGCGGGGCAGCTCGCGCTGGCCTGGGTGCAGCACCGGAGTGCCGACGTGGTGCCGATCCCGGGGACGAAGCGGCGGACCTACCTGGAGGAGAACGTCGCCGCGGCCACCCTCGAACTGAGCGAGGACGACCTCGCCCGCATCGAGGCCGCCGCCCCGGCCGACGCGATCGCCGGTGCCCGCTACCCCGAGCACCTCTCCCGGGCCGCAGGCCGCTGAGACTTCGGCTCGTAGGAGCTGCGCGGTGCCGTGAAGGGTCCCTTCACAGTCGAATCGACTGTGAAGGGACCCTTCACGGCCAACACTCACGCGACTTCGCCGGAGCCCTGGCCCTGCCGAAGGGTCAGCCGAGGAGTTCGCGGACCGTGCCGGGAGCGTCGGCGAACGGGACGGTGCGCTGCTCACGGGTGGCCAGCGAGCGGACGGTGACGTTTCCGGCGTCCCAGTCCTCCTGACCGACGATGACCACCGCGCGGGCCCCGGCCTTGTCCGCCCGCGTCAGTTCCTTGCCGAGCTTGCGCAGCTCGATCGGGGTGGAGGTGCGCAGGCCCGTTCCCCGCAGCTCGCGCGCCACGCTGCGGGCGGCGGCGGCCTGCTCGCCGGTCACCGGGATCACCACGACGTCGACCTCGCTGCGTGGCTGCGGGGCCAGGCCGTGGGTGTTCAGGAAGTCGATCAGGGTCACGTCGCCCATGCCGAACCCGATGCCCGGAATCTGCTGCGGGGTGAACATGCCCGCGAGGTCGCTGTAGCGGCCGCCGCCGAAGAGCGCGCGGTTGTTCTCCGGCGACGTGTCGTACACCTCGAACACCGTGGACGTGTAGTACGCCAGGCCCCGCACGATCATCGGGTCGAACCGCACCAGGCTCGCCGCGTCGCCGGAGAGCACCTGGACCAGGTTCGAGTTCGCCTTGATCTCGGTGGGCAGTTCGTCGAGCAGCGCCGTTCCGGCGCCCAGTACCTCGCCCAGCTTCTCGAACTGCTTGTCCGCGAGGCCGATCTCCTCGGCCTGCGCGGCCAGCGCGTCCTGCGGGTACTTCTCCCAGCGGTCGACCAGCGCGAACACCCCGGGCAGTTGCTCGGCGGTGACGCCGACCAGGACGGTCAGCGCCGAGGACAGCAGGTTCCGGTCGTTGGCCCTGACCACGAACATGTCCCGGCTCGCGCCCAGGCCCCGCATCAGGTCGTGGATCAGCTCGAACATCTCGATCTCGCAGTTCGGGCTGTCGGACCCGAAGATGTCGGCGTTGATCTGCCAGTGCTCGCGGACCCGGCCCCGCTGGGGCTTCTCGTAGCGGTGGCAGTTCGGGTGGCTGTACCAGCGGACCGGGAACTGCAACGAGCCCGCGTTGCCCGCGATCATGCGCGCCACCGACGGGGTCATCTCCGGGCGCAGCGCCAGGCGCCGTCCGCTGCGGTCCACCAGCGTGTACAGCTGCTGGTCGGCGATCTCCTGGCCGGACTTCCGCTCGTAGATCTCGGCGGACTCCAGGATGGGCCCGTCGTAGCGCTGGTAGCCGTAGCGCTCGAGGACGTCGTAGAGATGGCCGAACACCTGCATCCGGACGGACATCTCCGGGGGCAGGAAGTCCCTGGTCCCCCGGTAGGGCGTGGTCGGCAGGTACTCGGGCACGACGATCCTCACGGTTGGAAACGGATGTGGTCCCCAGTTTATCGAGCTAGCCGACCGCGACACCGTAGGCGGTCATGAGCATGGCGACGGCCAGGAGCAGGCCGCCACCGGCCGTGACGCCGTGGGCGAGTCCGCGGCGGGGCAGCAGGTGGAGGAACAGGCCGCCGGACTGGCCGAGCACCCCGAACAGGAGCAGGAAGCAGGTGATCCACCGCGCCGTTGTGCCGAGCCCACCGTGTCCGAGCAGTTGCAGTGTGAGCAGGGCGAGGACGAGCAGGACGCCGGCATGGGCGTGGCCCGCGCGGAAGAAGCCGCGCTGCGTCTCGGTCAGCTTCCCCTTCCTCAGCAGGCCGAGCAGGGAGTACCCGCCGAACATGACGGTGGGGAGCGAGACCAGTGCGATCACGGTGAACAGTTGGACGGGTCCGGTTGCGGAAGTGGTCATGGTTGGACCGTAACACTGTTATGTAACGCTGTCATCAAACTTGTCGTAGCCGGCGGAGCAGGCGTTCGACCCCGGCGAACCGCTTGGTCATCTCGCCGGGCCCGCGGGTCAGGCCAGTAACGAGGCCGCCAGGGTGGCGCCCAGCTCCCAGCACGCCTCCAGGTCCGCCTTCCCGGGCTCGCCGGTGACGGTGACCTCCGGAGCGCTCTTCTTCCAGCCGAGCCCCGTCGTGATGGACTCGATGCCCCGGACCGTGCCCGCGACGTCGCTGCCCCCGTGCACGTAGTAGCCGAACGGGCGGCCACGGGTCGCGTCGAGGCACGGGTAGTAGATCTGGTCGAAGAAGTGCTTGAGGGCGCCCGACATGTAGCCGAGGTTCGCGGTGGTGCCGAGCAGGTACCCGTCGGCCGCGAGTACGTCGGAGGCGGTCGCGGCGAGCGCGGGACGGCGGACCACGTCGACGCCCTCGATCTCGTCGGTGGTCGCCCCGGAGACCACGGCCTCGAACATTGCCTGCAGGTTCGGCGACGGGGTGTGGTGCACGATCAGCAAGGTAGGCACGCCTGCGGAGCCTGCCGCGATCCGCGACGGCGGGCAACCGGGGTGATCCGCCCGACCGGAAACGCGGCCCCGGGATTTCCGCGCGGCCATTCGAACGGCCATCGCGTCACCCGGGAACCCGCCGATAGGGCGTTGATCAGCGGTTTTGTGTTTAAGGGACCCCCTGTTCCAGGGGGGTTTTCGGCCCGTGTAATCTTCTCTTCGTCGCCAGGGAGACCGGGCCGGCGGGCGAAAGTCCAAAGGAGCGGGG
>NZ_VJWX01000213.1 GCF_007713715.1 Amycolatopsis rhizosphaerae | reverse complement strand
GGCTTGCGGTGGGACGTCTGTGGCTCACTCACCCGAATGACGTTAGCGCCGGCCCACCCCCTCCCCCAAGACATGCGCGGTCACCCGATCCATAATTCCGGCCATGACACAGCTCGCCGAGCCGGTGGTCCGGCACTGGGACTTCCCCCGCGGGATCGCGAGCGTCTGCCTGCTGGTGCGCTTCGGCGCCGAGCACGGCATCGGCGAGCGGGAGATGCTGGACGGCAGCGGAATCACCCCGGGGCAGCTCGCCGACCCGGCGGCCGAGGTCGAGGCCCACCAGGAACTGAGCGTCGTGCGCAACCTGGCCGCCCGCCTCCCCGACGCCGGTCCGGAGGTCGGACGCGGTTACCACGCGACCACCTTCGGCCTGTTCGGCTTCGCCTTCCTCAGCAGCCCGACCGTGCGGGACGCGGTCAACTTCGCCCTGCGCTACCTGGACCTCAGCTTCACCTTCAGCATCCCGCGCGCCACCCTGGCCGGGGGCCAGGTGCGGCTGGTGCTCGACGACAGCCTGCTGCCCCCCGACGTCGCGCGGTTCCTCGTCGAGCGCGACCTGTCCGCGATCCGCACCGTGATCGGCGAACTGCTGCCCACCGGAGTGCCGCTGGCCGGACTGGACCTGCGCTTCCCCGAACCCTCCACTGTGGACCAGCTGGAGACCTACCGCGAGGTGTTCGGGGTGCGGCCGGTCTTCGGCAGGCCCGCCAACCTGGCCACGTTCGACGCCACCTACCTCGACCGGCCGCTGCCCCAGGCCAATCCGCAGACCGTCGCCTTCTGCGAGGCGCAGTGCCGGGAGCTGGTGACGCGGCGGCGGCGCCGGGCCGGCGTGGCGCACGAGGTCCGCGAGCACCTGACCCGTTTCGGCGCCATCGCCCGGGGGATGCCCGGCGTGGCCAGGGAACTCAACATGAGCGCGCGCACCCTGCGGCGCAAACTGGAGGAGGAGGGCACCAGCTTCCGCGCCCTGCTCGACGAGGTGCGCGAGGCGCTGGCCGAGGAGCTGCTGGTCAGCGGCGCCCTGTCGGTCGAAGACGTGGCGATCCGGCTCGGCTACGCCGAGGCGTCCAGTTTCATCCACGCCTTCAAGCGGTGGAAGGGCGTGACCCCGGCCTCCTACACCCGGCACCACACGGTCAGCCGCCGGAACTGAAAGCGCTTGCGGCGGACCCGCCGACGGCCAGCAGGTCGCGGGTCTCGGCGAGCACGTCCGCCACCCGCACGTCCGCGACGAAGGAGACGTCGTGCGGGCAGCGGGGCAGGTCCTCGCGGGTCACGTCCACCCCGCACACCGGGCAGGTGCTCCGCCACGCGATGAGCACGCGGTCCCGCGAGCGGCCCAGCGGCCCGGCGTTGATCACGTTCCCCATCCAGTACACGCCGACCGCCGGGGTCCCCAGCGCCCGCGCGAGGTGCCGCGGGCCGCTGTCGTTGCCCACGAACACGTTCGCGCTGCCCAGCACCCCGCACAGCGCGGACAGGGTCAGCTCCGTCAGCGCGCGCACGGCCCCGGCGCCGGGCCCGCCCAACCGGCCCCGCGCCAGGGAGACCACCTTGTCGACCAGTTGCCGCTCCTCGACCGTGCCGATCACGGCCACCGACACCCCCTCCCCGACGAGCGTGACGACGACCTCCGCGAACTCCTCCGGGGGCCAGCGGCGCCGGGGATCGCTCGCCCCGGGATGGACGACGGCCAGCGGTTTGCCCAGGCCCGCCAGCGCGTTCTCGGCCGCGGTGAGGTCCTCCGGCACCAGCGACAACGACGGTTCGAACGCCACCACCGGCGCGCCGGCGAGCCCGGCGACCTCCAGCGCACGCGCGGTTTCGTTCTGGTAGTAGCGAAACGGCACCCACCGGTCGAGTTCCCCGGCGTCCGGCGTGCGGGCGCCCACCGTCCAACGGGGACCGAGGCGGCGCAGGAACGGGTTCGACCAGCGGCCACCGCCGTGCACCTGTACACCGAGATCCACCGGCCCCACCAGGTCGAAGAACGCCTGCTGCTCGGCGTCGTCGAAGTCGCGTCCCGGCGGCTCGTGGACGCCCTTGGCCGGGGGCAGCGGGATGACCCGGTCGATCGGCGAAGGACGGCACGCGAACAACTCGGCGTGCATCCTCGTGCCCAGCAACAGAATCTCGGCGCCGGGATAGGCCGCCTGCAGCGATTGGATCGCCGGAACCGCGAACAGCAGATCCCCCAGCCCGCCTCCCCGCAACACCGCGATGCGGTGCACGTCGGGAAACGGCGGCGGCAGCGGGCCGATCGCAGGCACTCGGGTCCGACTCGACGTCACGGTTTGCCTCCTTCCCGCCACAAGGTGCCCGGTTCCCGGCGGGGCAAACGGGAACGAGTTTGACGTCCGCGGAATCGGGCAGTTCACCGGCGAGGACGAGTGGAGGTGGACATGACGGCCGTCACAGCCGAGGTCATCGACCGGCTTTCACGGAACACCCCCCGCGTCGTCGTGGTCGGCGACGCCATCCTGGACGTGTGGCTGTCCGGGCACTGCGACCGGATCTGCCGTGAGGCACCCGCTCCCGTGGTGGACGTCGGCGAACGCGCGCTGTCGGCGGGTGGCGCGGCGAACACCGCGGTGAACCTCGCGGCCATGGGCGCGAGTGTGCGCTTCGCCGGCTTCACCGGTGACGACGACGCCGGGCGTGACCTGCGCGCTTTGCTTGCGCGCCAAGGGGTCCCGTCCGGGCACCTGGTGGTCGCGCCCGGCAGGCGGAGCGTGAGCAAGCACCGTGTGGTGGCCGACGACCAGGTGCTGCTGCGGTTCGACGAAGGCACGGGAACCGCACACGGCTCCGGCCTCGACGAACGCGTGGCGTTCGAGCTGCGACGGGCCCTGTCCGGGGCGGATGCGCTGGTGGTGTGCGACTACGGCACCGGTCTGCTCGGCCCCGCCGTACGCGACGTCCTCGCCCGTGCGCGCGAGAACGTGCCGCTGCTGGTGGTCGACGCGCACGATTTCCGGCCGTGGCGCGAGATCGGGCCCGATCTGGTGACCCCCAACGCCGGGGAGGCGGCCGGACTGCTCGGCGGCGTGCCGGTGCCCGCGGGAGGCCGGGCGGAGCTGTTCGAAAGCCGCCGCGACGAACTGCTGACAGCCTCCGGTGCCAAGGCCGCGGTGGTCACGCTGGACCGCGAGGGCGCGCTGCTGCTGTGTCCGGGGGAGCCGGGCTACCGCACCTGGGCCGACCCGGTGCCGGAAAGCCGCGCCAGCGGCGCCGGTGACACCTTCGTCGCCGCGCTGTGCCTCGGCGGCGCGGCCGGCCTGCCGCTCACCGCCGCCGTCGAGCTGGCACAGGCGGCGGCCGGGGTGGTCGTGCGCAAGAGCGGGACGGCGGTGTGCGCTTGGCCGGAGCTCGCGGCCACGCTCCACCGCGAGGTCCCGCTCGGCCACGACGAGCTGGCCGAGGTCGTGGCGCGGCACCGGGAATCGGGGCGCACCGTGGTGTTCACCAACGGCTGTTTCGACGTGCTGCACCGCGGTCACATCAGCTACCTCAACGAGGCGAAGCGGCAGGGCGACGTGCTCGTGGTCGCGCTCAACTCCGACGACAGCGTCCGGCGGCTCAAGGGACCCGGCCGCCCGGTCAACACGGCGCAGGACCGGGCGGCGGTGCTCGCGGCGCTGAGCAGCGTGGATCACGTGACGGTGTTCGACGAGGACACCCCGATCGGCCTGCTGAGGCGGTTGCGGCCCGAGCTCTACGTCAAGGGCGGCGACTACACCGAGACCATGCTGAAGGAGGCCCCGGTGGTGCGCTCCTACGGCGGCGAGGTGCGGGCGCTAGGCTACGTGCCGGAGAAGTCGACGTCCTCGGTGATCGCGAAGATCCGGGCCGGTTCGGTGGTCGCACAGGAGGGCGAGTGAGCGACACTCGCCTTCCCACGCTCACGCGGCCCGACCGGGTGCGGGTGCCCCGCAAAACACAGGAGGGCGAGTGAGCGACACTGGCGAAGCCCCCGCTCACGCCGCCCGACCGGGTGCGGGTGCCCCGCAAAACTCAGGAGGGCGAGTGAGCGACACTCGTGAGCTGGAAGTGCTGGTGCCGACCTGCGACCGGCCCGCGGAGCTGGCCGTCACGCTGTCCGGCCTGGCGGCGCAGGCCGTGCCCGGGTTCGCGGTGATCCTCTCGGACCAGAGCGAGGGCGAACCGGCCTACGAGGCCCCGGCGGCGCGCGCGATGATCCGGGTGCTGGCACGAGCCGGTCACCCGGTGCGGGTGAGCCGCAATCTGCCGCGGCGGGGCCTTGCCCAGCAGCGCGCGCATCTGCTGGAGCTGTCCTCGGCCCGGTACGTGCTGTACCTCGACGACGACGTGTGGCTCGAACCGGGGACGCTCGCGCGCCTGCATTCGGCGATCGTCGAACTGGGCTGCGGTTTCGTCGGCAACGCCGTGCAGGGACTGTCCTATCTGGACGACTACCGGCCGGACGAGCTGGCCCGGTTCGAGGAGTGGCGGGGCAGGCCGGAGCCCGAGCAGGTCCTTCCCGGCACCGCGCAGTGGCAGCGGTGGACCCTGCACAACGCGGCCAATCCCACGCATCTTTCGGACGCGGTCGCCCGCCGTCCGAAGTGGACCGCGTACAAGGTGGCCTGGATCGGTGGTTGCGTGTTGTTCGACCGGGAGATGCTGGCGTCCACCGGGGGGTTCGGCTTCTGGCGCGAGTTGCCCGAGACGCACTGCGGTGAGGATGTGCTCGCGCAGCTGCGGGTGATGGCGAAGTACGGCGGCGCGGGCATTCTGCCCACCGGTGCGGTGCACCTGGAATCCCCCACCACCGTCCCCGACCGCTCCGTCGAAGCCTACGACGCAGTCTCCCCCTGAGCCCGTGCCGCAGGGGCGTTTCAAGACCGCCCGTTCCGGGCATTACGCCCACACGGCCGAGCGGAGGGAAGCGCATGGGCAGGCACCGGTTCGACGACGACAAGGACGGCCAGTGGGGCGGCCCCGCCCTGGCCGAGCGGGACTCGGCGCGGCAGGGCCCGCACCGCCACGATGCCGCGCACGCCCCGGTCAACGGGGACGGCGACGGCGACGACGGCGACGAGGGTGTCCCGCCGCCGCGGTGAGGCACCGAAAGTTTTGATGCGGCGTGACCGGAGGGGGCACAACGGTCACGCCGCCGCGAGGCAGGGGCGGCAGCACCCCGGCCGAGGTCTCGCGCCCTTGAGCTACCCGCCGCGAAGTGCGTAAAACACCTGTCCCACTGAGGGAAACGCACACCCGGGTGAGTGCGTCACCCGGTCAGTTCCCGGCTCGCCGCCTCGGCCGTCCCGAGTTCCACCCCCAGTTGGAGGGTCAGGTCCTGGGCCCGGGCCAGCGCGGACGCGGTTTCGAACACCGACCTGGTGACGGCGTCGTAGCCGGGACCCGACAACCCACCCGAGCACATCCGTTGTTCAAGCCAAAGTGTGAGCTCGGGCAGGCATCGCGCGATGTTGTCCCCGGTTTGTTTGAGTGAGGCGAGGACCTCCGACACCTCTGCTGCGCCGCCGAGACCACCGCGCTCCTCGGCCCGCAGCGCACACCGGTACAGACCGTAGGTCGCGTCCCGGGCTCGCGCGGCGAGGACGGTGGCGGGCGTGTCGACGCCATTGCGGGATACGTCCATGGTCATGGGTCCTTCGTCACTGGGGCGGGAATCGTCGCCGGGGTCGGTGCCGGGGGATCAGTGGCTATCGCACTGGAGCTTCCCCGGCCCCGACCTGCCTAAACAGGTTTGTTCCCCGGCCGGCCGGGAAACCGATCGTGTATGAGTCAACCGAATGCACGGCGGCTCGCCGACCAGTTGATCGACGTGGTGGAGAACCGGGATTTCGACCGTCTCGCCGGGCTGGTGCCCCAGGTCGTGGGCAGCCGGGCACCGGAGAGCCACCTGTTCCGGCCGTTGCTGGCGGAACTGGTGGTGGCGGTGGCCGAGCTGATCCGGTTGCGCACCGGCACCGGCGAGGTGCACGAGACGTTCACCGTCGGCCTGTTCGACGAGGGGAACAGGGCGCTCGACATCGACGAGTTGCAGCCACCGCTTCGGGCGATGCTGCGTGCCGTGCTCGCGGAGCTCAACGGAGACGCCGAAGACGCCCGCATCCAGCTCGAGTTCGCCGCGTCCGATCCGGACGTCGCGGGACGCGTCGACGCCCTGCTGCACCTGGCCCGCTGGGTGCGCGAACTCAGGCCCGCCCGCTCGTGAACGGTGCCGGAGAAGACCGAAGCCCCTCCGCACCCTGGCCACTTGTGCTCGACGAGGTGACCGGAGCGTTGGACTCACTGACCGATCTCCTTCACCAGGAGGACGATTTCCACCTCCTGCTGCGGCAGGTGTGCGCCCAGGTGACCCGCGCGGTGCCGGGGGTGGAGGAAGCCACGGTGACGCTGCTGGCCGACGGGATGCCGCAAACCGCGGCGGCCACCCGGGAGGTGCTGCTCGACGTGGACAACGAGCAGTACCGGACCGGCGACGGACCCTGCCTGGAGGCGGCGAAGACGGGGGAGATCGTGCGGGTCGCGGTCGGCGAGGCCCGCGACCGCTGGCCCGCCTTCACCCGGGTCGCGGAGGACGCCGGGGTGGTGAGTTTCCTGTCGGCCCCGCTCCACGTGAACGCCGGGAACTCGGGCGCGATCAACTGCTACAGCACCCGCCCCGGCGGGTTCGCCGACCTGGACGCGCGCCTGCTGAACCTGTACACGGTCATGGTTTCGGCGGCCTGCCGCAGCCACCTGCGCTATCTGGAGGCGCGCGCGCTGGCCGAAGGGCTGCGCTCGGCACTGGATTCGCGTGCCGTGATCGAGCAGGCGAAGGGAATCCTGATGGCGGCGCGCGGGTTGACCGCGGACGAAGCCTTCACGGTGCTCGTGCGCCAGTCCCAGCGGGAAAACCTCAAACTGCGCACGGTGGCCGAAAGATTCGTCGCCAAGGTCAGCGGAAGCCCCGCCCGAAACCGGTGAAGTCCCCTTCCGGCGGTGGTTACCCTAGGAGAAGACCGCGGGAGGAGAGCGGAAGGGGCATCAGGTGGGGCCGGACACCGGATGGTGGCGGGACGCGGCGATCTACCAGGTCTACCTCCGCAGCCTGGCCGATTCCGACGGCGACGGCGTCGGCGATCTCGCCGGGGTGCGTTCCCGGCTGCCCTATCTGCGCGATCTCGGGGTGGACGCGCTGTGGCTCACCCCGTGGTACCCGTCGCCGATGGCCGACGGCGGCTACGACGTCGCCGACTACCGCGACATCGACCCGCTGTTCGGCACCCTCGCCGAGGCCGGGGCGCTGATCCGCGCCGCGCACGAGCACGGCCTGCGCCTGATCATCGATCTGGTCCCCAACCACACCTCGGTCCGGCATCGCTGGTTCCAGGAGGCGCTGGCGGCGGCGCCCGGCTCCCGCGCCCGTGACCGCTACCTGTTCCGGGACGGCAGTCCGAGGGGCCTGCCGCCCAACGACTGGCAGAGCGTGTTCGGGGGATCCGCCTGGACCCGCGTCCAGGACGGTCAGTGGTACCTGCACCTGTTCGACCCGTCCCAGCCCGACCTGAACTGGGAAAACCCGGAGGTCCGCACGGCGTTCGAGGACATCCTGCGGTTCTGGTTCGACCGGGGGGTGGACGGGTTCCGCATCGACGTGGCCCACGGACTGATCAAGCAGGCCGGGCTGCCCCACCTCGGCAGCAGGCAGGCGGGCCTGATCGAACCGCCCGCCCGGCACCGGCACCCGTACTGGGATCGCGACGAGGTGCACGAGATCTACCGCTCCTGGCGCCGGATCAGCGAAAGCTACGGCCCGGACCGGATCTTCGTCGCGGAGGCCTGGGTCGCCCGGCCCGACCGGCTCGCCCGCTACGTCCGGCCGGACGAGTTGCACACCGCGTTCAACTTCGACTTCCTGCGCTGTTCCTGGGATCCGGCCGCGCTGCGCTCGGTGATCGATTCGAGCCTGCAGTCCCTGCACGCGGTCGGCGCACCGGCCACCTGGGTGCTGTCCAATCACGACGTGGTGCGGCACGTGACCCGGTAC
Organism: Amycolatopsis rhizosphaerae; assembly: GCF_007713715.1. Classification (GTDB taxonomy): domain Bacteria; phylum Actinomycetota; class Actinomycetes; order Mycobacteriales; family Pseudonocardiaceae; genus Amycolatopsis_E; species Amycolatopsis_E rhizosphaerae. Next base: position 3,636 of record NZ_VJWX01000213.1, on the reverse strand, counting down.
GGCAGGCCGACCACGCGGGGCCGGGGGCCGCAGCACGAGCACGGCGGCCCGGTCGATCTCGCGGTCGGGCGGCGGCGGGCGCGGGCCGCACTGCTGTTGATGTACGCACTCCCCGGCGGGGTCTACTGCTACCAGGGTGAGGAACTCGGCCTGGACGAGGTGACCGACCTGCCGGAATCGGTGTTGCAGGACCCGACGTGGGAGCGGTCCGGGCACACGAGGCGGGGGCGTGACGGCTGCCGGGTTCCGCTGCCGTGGCGGGGGACGCGACCGCCGTTCGGGTTCGGTCCCGACGGCAGCACGCCCTGGCTTCCGCAGCCCGAACGCTGGCGTTCGCTCACCGTGGCCGCACAGGAGCGGGATCCGGGCTCGATGCTGAACCTGTACCGCGCCGCACTGCGGCTGCGCCACGAGCATCCCGCGCTGGGCGACGGCGAACTGTCCTGGTTGGACAGTCCACCCGGGGTGCTGTGCTTCCGGCGCGAGCCGGGCCTGGTGTGCATGGCGAACCTCTCACCGGTGCCCTGCCCGCTGCCCTCGCACGAACAGGTCGTGCTGGCGAGCGAACCACTGGAGGACGGCAAACTCCCCACGGACACCGCGGTCTGGCTCCAGACCTGACCGTTTCAGGTTTCCGCCGTTGCGGGGGCGGGAATCTCCCCTGACGTGTCCACACGCGAAAAGCTGCAGAGCGCGGCAGCGAAAACCTTCGGTTGGTCCCAGCTCCGCCCCGAGCAGCGAACCGCGATGGAGCACCTCGTCGAAGGGCGCGACGTCCTCGTCGTGCTCCCGACCGGGGCCGGGAAGTCCGCCATCTACCAGGTGCCGGGACTGCTGCTGCCGGGGCCGACGCTCGTGGTGTCGCCCCTGACCGCACTCCAGCGGGACCAGGTCGCCGCCATCGCCGAAAGCCGCGCCCCCGAGGCGGTGGCGATCAATTCCGCCCAGGCCGCCAAGGTCACCGAGCGGGCCTGGGACGCGGTCGACACCGGGGAGGCCGAGTACCTGTTCCTCGCACCCGAGCAGTTGGCCAAGGAGGAGGTGCTGCGACAGCTCGACGAGGTCGCGCCGAGCCTGTTCGTGGTCGACGAGGCGCACTGCGTTTCGGTGTGGGGGCACGACTTCCGTCCCGACTACCTCCGCCTGTCCGAAGTGATCGAACGGCTCGGGCATCCCAGGGTGCTGGCACTGACCGCGACCGCGGACGGGCCGGTCCGCGACGACATCGTGCGCCATCTCGGCATGCGGGACCCGGTGCACGTGATCGCCGGATTCGACCGGCCGAACCTCCACCTCGCCGTCCGGCATGCCGTCGACGACAAGGGAAAGCGGGAAGGCGTGGTGGACTGGGTCACGGCGGCACCGAAACCGGGATTGGTCTATACCGCGACCCGCAAGGACACCGAGCGGTACGCCGAGGCGCTCGGCGACCGGGCCGCGGCCTACCACGCGGGGCTGAAGGCATCGGAACGCAGGCGGGTGCACGAGGGGTTCATGGCCGGTGAACTCGACGTGGTCGTGGCGACCTCCGCGTTCGGCATGGGCATCGACAAACCGGACGTGCGGTTCGTCGCGCACGCCTCCGCCCCCGAATCCCTCGATTCCTACTACCAGCAGATCGGGCGGGCGGGCCGCGACGGCGCTCGCGCCGACGCGATGCTGTTCTACCGCGCGGAAGATCTCGGGCTGCAACGGTTCCTCACCTCTCACCGGCAGGACGCCGACGGGGTGCGGGAGGTCGCGGAAGCGGTGCGGGAACACGAAGGGGCCGCGAACCCGCGCGAAATCGGCGACGTCGTGGACCAGTCACGCCGGCGTGCCATGAACAACCTGAACCTGCTCGAACAGGCCCGCCTGGTCAGCATCTCCCCGCACGGGGTCGCCTACCGCGGTGACGAAGCGGAGGACGTCGCGCCCCGCGTGGCCGAGATCGCCGAACAGCGCAGGCGGCTCGACCGGTCCCGGGTCGAGATGCTGCGCGAGTACGCGGAAACCCGGTCCTGCCGCAGGCAGTTCCTGCTCGGCTACTTCGGCGAGGCGCTCGACAAGCCGTGCGGGTTCTGTGACACCTGCGAGGCCGGGACGGCGAGGGGGCACACCGTCGGCGGGAAATTCGCACCGGGCAGCGAAGTCCGCCACGAACGGTGGGGAACGGGCCGGGTGGTGCACGGCGAACCGGACCGGGTCACGGTGCTGTTCGCGGAGGCCGGATACCGCACAGTGAAACCCGACCACCTACACGCCTAACGCGGGGCGTAGGTGGCGAGGCCGAAGAGGTCGTAAAGCCGTTGCTGGACCTCGGTTCTGGCGGTGATCAGGCGGCGGGTGCGCGGGCGCCCGCCGGTGGACGGGTAGCGCAGCACGGTCTCGCCGATGCCCGACAGCTGGTCCAGCAGCTCCCGCACGGAGAAGTCGAGACCGGCGCGGTCGGCTTCGTGCCGCATGAGGTGGGTCACCGCGGTGGCCAGCATCGTCACCAGCGAATGCACCGCGATCCGGTGCTCGGTCCACGCCCATCGGGACGCGGGGGCCGCCACGAAGGCACCGTTGAGCATGCGCACCGTCGAATCGAGATGGTAGCGCGCCCGGTAGGCGGTGATCACGTCGAGCACCGGCCAGTCCTCGTGGTCGGTCACCAGCAGCTGCTTGCCGAAGAACTCCTCGTCAAGGCGGGCCCGTGCGGCCTCGTCGATCCGGAACGACAGCCGCAGCTCCCCTGGCCGCGTGCCGGTCAGGCGCGCGGTCAGCACACGGTCGACCCAGCGCACCCGGGTGATGCGCGCGATGTCGGTGAGCAGTTCCTCGCGGGGCCGCCGGTTCCGGCCCGCGGCGAGCGCGAGTGCCAGCCCGTCGAGCTGGCGGGTCGCCCCGGACAGCGCCTGGGCGAAGCTTCGCGCCTGCGCCGCGTGCAACCGGGCCGAATGGGTCAGCACCACCCGCCGGTGCGCGCCGAACACGGTGGCCCGCGTGTCGAGCGCGGTCAGCCCGGGAAACCGCGCGGGATCGACCGCCCGGCGGCTCGCCGCGGGGCGGGAGAGCAGGTCGGGGAAGTCCCCCGGCGGTAGTGCCCCGACGAAGTGCATTCCGGCATCCAGATCGAGCTGGGCGTGCTGACCGGTGTCGAAGAGGACGGTGAGTTCCTCACGGTGACGCGCGGCCAGCCGGTCCGCGGCCACGCCGAACGGCAGCACGTCCCGCCCGCCCCGCCGGTACACCTGGGACACCAGCGGAATCGCCCCGTCGGAGGTGACGACGGCGCTGAGCCCGGCCAGCGCCGCCGAGGCACTGCTGTCCGTGCCGGATCGCGTGTAGATGGCGAAGTTCGGCACGTCCACCGCGAGCAGCACCGGTTCCGGGAACTCCTGCCGCACCTTCGCCGACACGGCCTGCTCGATCCGTTCGAGCTGGGTGGTGGTCAGGCGGCGGGTCGCCCGCCAGAACGCTTCCTCCCGCACGGCGGCGGCCGCGACCTTCGGCCGGACGAACCGGGCGGCGGCGGTTGCCTCCCACCACTCGGCCAGCGTGGTGCACGGTGCGGTCGCGCGGTGCAGCACGGCGAGCGCGAGGTACTGGCCCGCGGACACCTTCGCCTTCCCCCGCCCCGCCACCTGGTCGATCAGGCCCGTCAGCTGGAGC
>NZ_VJWX01000212.1 GCF_007713715.1 Amycolatopsis rhizosphaerae | reverse complement strand
GTCGCCCTCCTGCACGAGCAGATCGGCACCGGTAGGAGCGGACTCCTCGTTCTCGTCCGCAGGGCTGTCCTGTTCGGCGCCGATCGCTTCGACCGTTTCCGCCATGATTCGTCTCCTCTCCCGGGACTCGCGTCAGCGACGCTTCTGCCCCGAGCCTTTCTGTCCAGAGTTCTTACTGCCCGCCGCCGGCTTCTTCCGCTGCGCACCCGCGCCCTGGGGGCGCGGTGGCTGCTGGGCAAACTGGTGGGGCGATCCGGCCTTCGCGCTGCGCTTGCCGTTGGACGGCTTCGTCGTCTCGGCGCTTTCGCTCTTCTCCGTGTCCTCCGCGGCGTCCTGCGTCGCCGCCTTGCTCGGCTGCACCGGCTTCTGACCCGGCTTCGGCTTGGCACCGGGCTTCGGGGCCAGAGCCGAACGCTTCTCCGCGGCGGCGGCCTTCGCGGCCGCCTCTTCCTTGTCGATCTTCGTGTAGACCAGGCGCTGCTGCATCAGGGTCCAGCTGTTGTTCGAGAGCCAGTACACCAGCAGGCCGATGGGGAAGAAGGCACCGAAGACGAGCACGCCCAGCGGGAAGACGTACATCGTCAGCTTCTGCATCATCGCGGTCTGCTGGGTGGCCTGCGCCGGGTTCTGGCGGGCCGCCGAGTGCCTCGCGGTGAGGTGGGTCAGGACGCTCGCGAGGATCATCAGCGGCACCGCGACCGGGGCCACGTGCCAGTTCCAGCCACCTCCGGTGCCACCCAGCACCGCGGCGTGGTGGATCGCGTCACCCATGTTGACGCCGAACAGCTTCGCGTTGACGTAGGACTCGACGCCCTGCTGGTCGAAGAAGTAGTTGTTGGTCTTCGGGGTGCCGGGGTGCGGGTTGATGGTGAACGCGCGGAGCACCCAGTTCAGACCGATGAACACCGGGATCTGCAGCAGCATCGGCAGACAGCTGCCCAGCGGGTTCACCCCGTGCTCGCGCTGGAGCTTCTGCATCTCCACCGCTTGGCGCTGCCGGTCGTTCGCGTACTTCTTCTGGATCTTCTTCAGTTCCGGCGTGAACTCCTGCATCTTCTTCATCGACCGGACCTGGTTCACGAACGGCTTGAACATGATGCCGCGGACCGTGAACGTCAGGAACATGATCGCGAGGATCCAGGAGACAGCGTTGGTGTCACCCAGGACGAACCCGAAGACTTTGTGCCAACACCACAGGATGAAGGACACGGGGTAGTAGATGAAGTCGAGCACTGAGCTACTCCTCGGTTGACATACCAGGTCTGGTGTGGCGCCAGGAGAAGGTCTCAGGCACCGGATCGCGGCCGGGCATGGTCCACGGGCCGCAGCGCAACAGCCGGCGCACCGCGAGGTAGGAACCTCGGGCGGCGCCGAACCGGGTCAGGGCCTCGACCGCATACGTGCTGCAGCTCGGGTAGAAGCGGCAGCTCGGCGGGAGGTAGGGAGAGATGAACTTCCGGTAGAACCGGATCGGGAGTAGCAACAGCCGGGCGACCGGGCCTGGGCGAGTGGCCTCACGTGCCTCGTCGTCGTGGGCGGTCGTGGGTTCGTTCACACCGCTGACCCATCATGCGTGCGCTCGGGCGAACCGGCCGCTCGTCGGTTCGGTGACTGGCTCAGCCGCCTGAGGGCGGCGTCGAGGTCCGCGCCGAGCTCGGCGCTGGACGCCGTGGCGGCTGGCGGGAGGGCCCTAATCACCAACGAGCTGCCGGGCGGGACAGTTCCGAGCCGGGCCGCGACCAGATGCCGCAGCCGTCGGCTCACGCGATGACGGACGACGGAGTTGCCAACGGCCTTGCTCACCACAAAACCCGCCCGCACGTTCCGCGCCGTCAGTTCGGCACGACTCGGGCGGACGGGTTCGTCGGCAGTGGACCGCTCCGTGGGGCACACGGGGAGCGGCGATGGAGTGGGCAGCGACGAGCTTGCCTCGGCCGGTGTCTCCCCGGGGGAGGACACGGCCGTGACGGTCTGCTCGTCCGAAGCCCACAGCGCGTGCACCACGAGGCGCCGCCGCCCGGCGCGAGAACCCCGGCGCATCACTTCCCGGAAGTCCTCGCTGCGCCGCAGTCGTGCGGCAGGGGGCAGCACTGCGCGCCTCGATCAGCCGCGATCAGGCGGACAGCTTCTCGCGGCCCTTGCGACGACGGGCCGCCAGGATCGCCCGGCCGGCGCGGGTCCGCATACGCAGCCGGAATCCGTGCGTGCGGGCGCGTCGGCGGTTGTTCGGCTGGAAAGTGCGCTTACCCTTGCTCACGACTCTGCTTCTCCTGGTCTCGACATACCGGTGACAGCGCCACCGTCAGGTCTGCTGCCTCCCGAGGCCATCGCGAACGCGGACACGCTGTGGACAGCCCAAGGTGCCCGCCGCAAGCGGGAGACCTTACGAGGGTACGCAGTGTCCGAACGGCCCTGCCAACCGGCCCCGGTGAAACACGGACGGGGACCGGATGGCCACGGTTCGCGGGCCCGTGCCATCCTTGCGCCCGAGCGCCTTGTGGGATCCCGCCGGTACTTGTTAGCGTGTCTCCCCTTGAGTCACCCGATCGCGGGGCCCGGCGCCGTCGGAATGTGTGGAGGGGCTGTCTGGCGTAGGTTGCGACCCGCACGTGGCGTCGCGACGAGCCGCCGTACATTAGTGCACAGTTGTGGACAACTCTGTGGATGGACGCTGCCCGGTTTCGCCCGGAAGCCTGACGTCGCGCCATGGAGCCTGCGTGGCCGGATTCGACGGTCGTCCGGGGCGATGAGGGGAGGGGAGCGGAGTCGGTGTCCGAGCACCAGATCAATCTGGGGGTCGTCTGGGAGCAGGTGGTCCGGGAGCTGTCCGACGGGACGCTTTCCCCGCAGCAGCGGGCCTGGATGCGTGTGACCCGGCCGATCGGCCTGCTCGACGGTACGGCCCTGCTCGCCGCTCCGAGCGATTTCGCCAAGGAAGCCATCGAACGCGCGCTGCGCGAGCCCATCACCCACGCCCTCTCACGTCGGCTCGGCAGACCCGTGTCGCTGGCGGTGAAGGTGGACACCGCCGAGGTCGCGCCCCCGCCGCCGAGCACCGCCCAGTACGCGCCTTCACCCGCGCGGGGGGAAAACCCCCTCGATCCGCCGACGTTGCCCTCGATGCAGCCGGCCCTGCCGCCCGCTCTGCAACCGTCGCTGAACCCGTCACTGAACCCCTCACTGCCGCCGTCGCTGCCACCGTTGGAAGAGACGTTGCTCCCGCCGTTGCGGCGCCGAGGGGTACCGGCCGAACCGGCGCCGAAGCATCTCGCCGAGGACGATGCCGAAGAAGAGGTCGACGAGGAAGGCGAGGCGCTCGCCGCGGCCCACGAGATCTGGCCGATGTTCTCCGGCCAGCCGATCGCTGGGCAGCCCTATACGGCACCTGCCCAGCCGCAGACCTCGAAGACGCGGCTGAACGAGAAGTACACCTTCGACACCTTCGTCATCGGCGCTTCGAACCGGTTCGCGCACGCTGCGGCCTTCGCCGTGGCCGAGGCGCCGTCGCGCGCCTACAACCCGCTGTTCATCTGGGGTGAGTCGGGGCTGGGCAAGACGCACCTGCTGCACGCGGTGGGGCACTACGCGCAGCGGCTCTTCCCCGGCATGCGGGTGCGGTACGTGTCGACGGAAGAATTCACCAACGACTTCATCAACTCACTGCGCGACGACCGCAAGGTGGCCTTCCAGCGGCGCTACCGGGATATCGACATCCTGTTGGTCGACGACATCCAGTTCCTGGAGGGCAAGGAAGGAACCCAGGAGGAGTTCTTCCACACCTTCAACACGCTGCACAACTCGAACAAGCAGATCGTGGTGTCCTCGGACCGGCCGCCGAAGCGGCTGGAAACCCTGGAGGACCGGCTGCGCACCCGGTTCGAGTGGGGTCTGATCACCGACATCCAGCCGCCCGAGTTGGAGACCCGCATCGCGATCCTCCGCAAGAAGGCCGCTCAGGACCGCCTGGCGGTGCCGGGCGACGTGCTGGAGTTCATCGCCTCCCGCGTCGAAGCGAACATCCGGGAACTCGAGGGCGCGCTCATCCGCGTCACGGCATTCGCGTCCCTGAACCAGGCACCCGTCGACGTCGGCCTCGCCGAGATCGTGCTGCGGGACCTGATCCCCGATTCGCAGGCGCCGGAGATCAACGCGCCGACGATCATGGCGGCCACGTCCGAGTTCTTCGACGTGACCATCGACGACCTCTGCGGCCCCGGTAAGACCAAGGCGCTCGCCACGGCCCGCCAGATCGCGATGTACCTGTGCCGCGAGCTCACCGACATGTCGCTGCCCAAAATCGGCCAGACATTCGGCGGCCGTGACCACACGACGGTGATGCACGCGGACAAGAAAATCCGCAAGGAAATGGCCGAGCGTCGCCGGATCTACGACCAGGTCCAGGAACTGACCTTCCGTATCAAGCAGCGCGCGCGCCAGTAGCGCCGCACTCCCTTCCTCTCTCGCCGGCACCGCGTCCCAGCGCGCCGCCGGCCGTTCGCATGCGTCCGCAACCGCCCGGCTCCGTACAAGATGGACAGTCCCGCGCGGACGCCACTGCCGCGGTGTGCCGCGATTCTCCGCTCCAGATAAGGGAATTCGCCGCTTCGGGCTATCTTGCTCGTGTGATCACGATAACGAGCGGGCATCGAATGTGGATCTCGCTCGCCCTCGGGGGTGAACCGCGTCCCTCCACTCCTGGGCACAACCATGGGTACAACTCGGCCCACAACTGGGGATGAATCTGTGGACAACTGTGGACAACTGTGGACAGTCTGTGGGCGCCGAAAAGTTGTCCACGGACGGCCCGAGTTATCCACCGGACTTACCCACAGTCATCCACAGGCCCGCACGCGGGGTGAGCTGCGAAAACAAGCTCTGTCCACACAATCCACACCCCCTATTACTGTTACTGCCTTTCTTCTCCTCAAGAAAATCTCCTAACGGAAAAACAGGGGCTGTGGACGAACGACGCAAATCTGGAGACTTGTCGACAAGTCGATGGTCGGCCCCGAGTGACGGCGCGGAGGGTGAGGTTCTAACGTGGAGGTCCACACCCAAGCCCGTCGTCGTCGCGACACCGGCGCCGCGGGCCATACCGCACATGACTCAGCTCCCTGGCCAACACACCGTTCCCCGTTCGGACCAGGGCCGTTATCGACCTTCTCGAGCGCAGGGGCGGCTCGGCTGTCGAAAGGATGGGCGTATGAAGATCCGCGTCGAGCGTGACGGGCTGGCCGATGCCGTCGCGTGGGTGGCACGCAGCCTTCCGTCCCGGCCTCCGGTCCCGGTCCTCGGCGGTGTCCTGCTCGATGCCGGATCCGACGGCACGACCGACGCCCTGACCGTGTCCGGGTTCGACTACGAGGTGTCGGCCACGGTCGGCGTTCCCGCCACCATCGCCGACGGCGGGCGCGTGCTGGTCTCCGGCAGGCTCCTCGCCGACATCACCAAGTCGCTGCCCGCTCAGCCGGTCGAGATCTCCGTCGAGGGCTCCCGCGCCACCATCACCTGCGGCAGCGCGCGGTTCAGCCTGCCGACCATGCCGGTGGAGGACTACCCGTCGCTGCCCGCGCAGCCCGCCTTCGCGGGTGAGGTCGCGGGCGACGTCTTCGGTCTCGCGGTCACCCAGGTCGCCGTCGCGGCAGGCAAGGACGACACGCTCCCGATGCTCACCGGGATGCGCCTGGAGATCTCGGGCGAATCGCTCACCCTGGTGGCCACCGACCGGTTCCGCCTCGCCCTGCGCGAGTTCGCGTGGAAGCCCGCCGAGGGGCTGGCCGACGCCTCGGTACTGGTCCCCGCCCGCACGCTCGCCGAAGCGGCCAAGTCGCTCGGCGCGGGTGGCGCGCCCGTCTCCCTCGGCCTGGCCGGTGGCGAGGGCCTGCTCGGGCTCGCCGGTTCGGGGCGCTACACCACCACCCGTCTGCTGGACGCGGAGTTCCCGCCGTACCGGCAGCTGCTTCCTTCGCAGTACACCTCGCGTGCGGTGGTCGAGGTCGGCCCCATGTCCGACGCGATCAAGCGCGTGTCCCTGGTCGCGGAGCGGGGTACCCAGGTGCGGCTGGAGTTCGCGGACGGCTCGCTACGGTTGTCGGCGGGCGGCGACGACGAGGGGAGCGCCGAGGAAGAGCTGCCGGTGCAGTACGAGGGCGACCCGGTGGCCATCGCGTTCAACCCCGGTTATCTCGCCGACGGCCTGGGGGCGTTGCACGCCGATCGGGCCGAGCTGACGTTCACCACCGCCAACCGGCCGGCACTGATCAAACCGGCGGACGAACAGGGCCAGGTCATTCCTGGTTACTTCTACCTGTTGATGCCGGTCCGTCTGCCAGGCTGATCGAAAACGCCAGGAACGAAGGGGAACATCGATGGTTCAGCTGGGACTCGTTGGCCTTGGCAAGATGGGCTTCAACATGCGCGAGCGGCTGCGCGCCGCCGGGCACGAGGTGGTCGGTTACGACCGCAACGAAGCGGTCAGTGACTCTTCCTCCCTCGCCGACATGGTGTCGAAGCTCGCCGCCCCGCGGCTGGTCTGGATCATGGTTCCGGCCGGCGGCCCGACCAGGGACACCGTGGCCGAGCTCGCCGAGCTGCTGTCCGAGGGCGATCTGGTGATCGACGGGGGCAATTCGAAGTTCACCGACGACAAGATCAACTCCGAGGTGCTCGCGGCGAAGAAGATCGGCTACCTCGACTGTGGCGTCTCCGGTGGCGTCTGGGGCAAGGAGAACGGCTACGGCCTGATGGTCGGTGGTGCGAAGGAAGACGTCGAGCGCGCCATGCCGGTCTTCGACGCGCTGCGCCCGGAAGGGCCGCGCGAAGAGGGCTTCTCGCACGCCGGTTCGATCGGCGCGGGCCACTACGCGAAGATGATCCACAACGGCATCGAGTACGGGATCATGCAGGCCTACGCCGAGGGCTTCGAGCTGATGGAAGCCGCGCATGTGATCGATAACGTGCCCGCGGTGATCAAGGGCTGGCAGCGCGGCACCGTGGTCCGCTCCTGGCTGCTGGACCTGCTGGTGCGCGCGCTCGACGAGGACCCGGACCTCGACGACCTCGAGGGCTACGTCGAGGACTCCGGCGAGGGCCGGTGGACCCTGGAGGAAGCGATCAACAACGCGGTGCCCGCGCCGGTCATTTCGGCCGCCCTGTTCGCACGCTTCTCGTCACGCCAGAAGGATTCCGCCGCCATGCGGGCGGTGGCGGCGCTGCGCAACCAGTTCGGCGGGCACGCCGTCAAGAAGGCCGAGTAGTAGGGGCGTGCACCGGGCGCACCGCCGAGAGTCATGCATCTGAGACACCTCCAGGTCACCGACTTCCGTTCCTGGGAGCACGCCGACCTGCCGCTGACCCCGGGGGCGACCGTGCTGGTCGGCCCCAACGGGCGCGGGAAGACCAACCTGCTCGAGGCGATCGGGTATCTCGCCACCCTCGGTTCGCACCGGGTGGCGACCGATGCGCCGCTGGTCCGGCACGGTTGCGAGCGTGCGCTGGTGCGCGCCGCCGTGGTCAACGAGGACCGCGAACTGACGATCGAACTCGAGATCACCCCGGGCAAGGCCAACCGCGCCCGGGTCAACCGGGGGGCGGTCGGCAAGCCCCGCGACATCCTCGGGATCCTGCGGACGGTGCTGTTCTCTCCCGAGGATCTCGCGCTGGTGCGTGGCGACCCGGGTGAGCGGCGACGGTTTCTCGACGAACTGCTGGTGTTGCGCGCCCCGCGTTGGGCCGGGGTGCGTGCCGACTACGAACGGGTGCTGCGCCAGCGCAACGCGTTGCTGAAAACGGCGGGCAAGAGAAAGGGAGCGCGGGAAGATCCGTATGCGCTTTCCACCCTCGAGGTCTGGGACAACCACCTGGCCTCGGTGGGGGCCCAGCTACTGGCGGCCCGGCTCGACCTGGTCGCCGATCTCGCGCCGTACACCGCCGCTGCCTATGCCGGGGTCGCGCCGGACTCGCGGCCGGCCAGGATCTCCTATCGGTCGAGCCTCGGGGAGGCGCTTCCCGAAGGGTACGGCGTGCCAGGCGGTGAACGGGCCGATTCCGAGCGGTTGGGCGGTATCCTGGTCGAGGCGCTGTCGGAGGTGCGGCAGGCCGAACTCGAGCGCGGGGTGAGCCTGGTCGGGCCCCATCGTGACGAACTCGAGCTGGTTCTCGGCGAGGCGCCGGCCAAGGGATACGCCAGTCATGGCGAGTCGTGGTCGTTCGCACTCGCGTTGCGGCTGGGTTCCTACGAACTGCTGCGCGGCGAGACCGGGGAGCCGGTCCTGCTGCTGGATGACGTGTTCGCCGAGTTGGACAAGCGTCGGCGAAGCAGGTTGGCCGAGGTGGCGGCCAGTGCCGAACAGGTGCTGGTGACGGCCGCGGTGGATGAGGACGTGCCCGAGGAGCTGACGGGAACGCGGTTCTCGATCTCGAACGGGGAGGTCAAGCGTGTCTGAGGGGGCACAGGAACGATCGTTGGTGACCGGCGCCACAGAAGTTACCCACCGATCTGGGGATAAGCCTGTGGATAGTGTGGATAACACGGTGACTGGGTTATCGCGGGAGGTAGTCAAGCGGCCGAACGGGTTGGCCGTAACCTCCGATCGGGGGCCCCGAGTGGGTGTCGACCCGAACTCGGACACTCTATCGGTCACGGAGGGTCACCTCCCGCTGGGGGTGGAGCAGCCGCTGTCGGGCCGTGACCTGGCGCGGTCGGCGCTGGCCGCCGCGCGGGCCAAGGCGCAGGCCCGGGGCGCGGAGCCCGGGGTGCGCAAGCGCGCAAAGGCCACCGACTTCACCCAGAATCCCCGGCGCCGCCGCTGGTCCGGTTCCGGCGCCGATCCGCGGGATCCCCAGCCGCTGGGCCGGCTGGTCTCCCGCCTGTCGGCCGAGCGGGGCTGGGGTGCGCGGCTCGCCGACGGCCAGGTGTTCGGCCAGTGGGCCCGACTGGTCGGGGAAGAGGTGGCCGAGCACGCGCAGCCCGTCTCGCTGAAGGACGGGGAGCTCACCGTGCAGACCAGTTCCACCGCCTGGGCCACGCAGCTCCGCCTGCTCCAGGGGCAGCTGCTCACGAAGATCGCGGACGCGGTCGGGCACGGCGTGGTGAAGCGGATGCGGATCCACGGGCCGACGGCACCGAGCTGGCGCAAGGGGGCCAGACACATACCCGGCCGAGGCCCTCGTGACACCTATGGCTGAGTAGGGCTCGTCGACGCTTGACAAGCTGACACTGAACGCGCCCTGATGCCTCGACCTAACGCAGGGCCACCTCGGCACTCATCCGAATTCGAATTCGTGGCTCTGTGACGAAACTAGAGGTGTCCTTGCCGTATGTCAGCGCACCTGGGCAAGTAGAATGAAGAGGGGAGTGGGGATCCCTTGGGCGAGACTGAGGAGAAAGCAGGCCTGTGGCAGCGAAGCAGAACGACTACAACGCATCCTCCATCACCGTGCTCGAGGGGCTCGAAGCCGTCCGGAAGCGCCCCGGTATGTACATCGGTTCGACCGGTGAGCGTGGTCTCCATCACCTGATCCAGGAAGTGGTGGACAACTCGGTCGACGAGGCGATGGCCGGGTTCGCGACCAGGGTCGAGGTGACGCTGCTCGCCGACGGCGGCGTCCGCGTCGTCGACAACGGCCGGGGCATTCCCGTCGAGGAGCACCCGGTGCACAAGAAGTCGACGCTGGAGATCGTGCACACCGTGCTGCACGCGGGCGGCAAGTTCGACAGTGAGAGCTACGCAGTCTCCGGCGGCCTGCACGGCGTCGGCGTGTCCGTCGTGAACGCGCTGTCCACCGCGCTCGAGGTGGAGGTCTGCCGCGAGGGGAAGATCTGGCAGCAGCGGTACGACCACTCGGAGCCGGGGGAGCTGAAGGAGCTCGGCGAAACCGACAGGACCGGTACCACCACCACGTTCTGGGCCGACCCCGAAATCTTCGAGACCACCACCTACAACGCCGAGACTGTGGCGCGCCGGCTCCAGGAGATGGCCTTCCTCAACAAGGGCCTCACCATCGTGCTGCGCGACGAGCGGGTGTCGGAGGAGGAGGCGGAGACCGACGCCGTCGGCCAGCAGGCCCGGGTGAAGGAACGCACCTATTACTACCCCGGCGGCCTGGAGGACTTCGTCCGCCACATCAACGCCAGCAAGGAGCCCATCCACAGCAGCGTGATCTCGTTCGACGCCAAGGGCGACGGGCTCGAGGTCGAAGTCGCGATGCAGTGGAACAACTCCTACACCGCGTCGGTGCACACCTTCGCCAACACGATCAACACGCACGAGGGCGGCACCCACGAAGAGGGCTTTCGCGCCGCGCTGACCCGGGTGGTCAACGCTTACGCCCGAGACAAGAAGCTCCTCAAGGAGAAGGACGAGAACCTCTCCGGTGAGGACGTGCGCGAGGGCCTCGCGGCCATCGTGTCGATCAAGCTCGCCGAGCCGCAGTTCGAAGGCCAGACGAAGACCAAGCTGGGCAACAGCGAGGCGAAGTCCTTCGTGCAGACGAAGACGAACGAGTGGCTTGCCGACTGGTTCGAGCGCAACCCCACCGAGGCCAAGACGATCATCAACAAGTCGGTGTCCAGCGCACAGGCCCGCATGGCCGCGCGGCGTGCGCGGGACCTCGTGCGCCGCAAGGGTGCGATGGACATCGGCGGTCTCCCGGGCAAGTTGAAGGACTGCCAGTCCACCAACCCGGAGGAGTGCGAGCTCTACATCGTGGAGGGCGACTCCGCGGGCGGCTCGGCCAAGGAAGGCCGCGAGTCGCGGTTCCAGGCGATCCTGCCCCTCCGCGGGAAGATCATCAACGTGGAGAAGGCCCGCATCGACCGGGTGCTCAAGAACACCGAGGTCCAGTCGCTGATCACCGCGATGGGCACCGGGATCCACGACGACTTCGACCTGTCGAAGCTGCGCTACCACAAGATCGTGCTGATGGCGGACGCCGATGTGGACGGTCAGCACATCCGGACGCTGCTGCTGACCCTGCTGTTCCGGTTCATGCCGCAGCTCATCGAGCACGGCCACGTGTACCTCGCCTGCCCGCCGCTGTACAAGATCAAGTGGCCGCGGTCCGAACCGGAATACGCCTACTCCGACAAGGAGAGGGACGGCCTCATCGCCGCCGGCGTGCAGGCCGGGCGCAAGCTGCCCAAGGACGACGCGATCCAGCGGTACAAGGGTCTCGGTGAAATGAACGCCGAGGAACTGTGGGAGACCACGATGGACCCGGCGCGCCGCCTGCTGCTGCAGGTCACCCTGGACGACGCGGCGGCCGCCGACGAGTTGTTCAGCGTGTTGATGGGCGAGGACGTGGAAGCCCGCCGTTCGTTCATCACCCGCAACGCCAAGGACGTCCGCTTCCTCGACGTGTAGCCGCTACCCGCCGCGCCACCGTCCATAGCGGACACACACCCAGCTTTTCCACGAGAAGGACACGATGACGGAAACCTTGCCACCGGAGCACGACCGCACGGAACCGGTCGACATCCAGCAGGAGATGCAGCGCTCCTACATCGACTACGCGATGAGCGTGATCGTGTCGCGGGCACTGCCGGACGTGCGTGACGGCCTCAAGCCGGTGCACCGCCGCGTGCTCTACTCGATGTACGACTCGGGTTTCCGGCCGGATCGCGGGTACAACAAGTGCTCGCGGGTCGTCGGCGACGTGATGGGCAACTACCACCCGCACGGTGACTCGGCGATCTACGACGCACTCGTGCGACTGGCCCAGCCCT
>NZ_VJWX01000211.1 GCF_007713715.1 Amycolatopsis rhizosphaerae | reverse complement strand
GCCGTGGACCGATGGGGCGCCGAGGCGGCGCTGCTGCTGCGCGCGGAGGGGCGGGCGGGCAGCCTCGTCACCGTGCGGCTCGGTACCCGTCGCAGGCTGGTGCTGGACCTGGGCGGCCAAGGGGAGGCGGCCGGGCCGTCCTGGCCGAGGATCGCGGCCGTTCCCGCGAGAGTTCGCGCTCGTGCGTGGCCGGTCCTGCCGGACGCGGCGACCTGGGTACTACCTGATCTGGAGTTGCTCCGCACAGGGTTGATCGACGCGGAACGGCTGCATCCGCTTGTCGCGTCGGCACTCGTACCGGACCGTCGCCCGGCCGGTGCGTCAGGAAATCCGGACGACTCAGGGAATGCGCGCCTCGTCGACTGCCGAGGCGCCAGGCACCGGCTCGGCGTGGTGAACGGGGTGCTTGTCCCGCTGGACCACGACCCGGACGAGATCCGCCGCGAGGAACTGCTGGTCGCATTGGGCGGTACCGCGCTGCCCTGTCTGCGGGCGATCGACGAGGCGCACCGGCGCCCGGGGTCCCTTGTGGACGTTCGCGCCCATCTGGACCACGGCGACGCCGCCGGTGCCGTGGCTGCGGTCGAAGCTCTGCTTGGACCGGATGTTCTCCTGCGCGACGGCGCATTGCGCGAGGAGTTGGAGACGGCGGTGCGCCGCCGGTTCGCTCAGGGCCTTTATCGAGCCGGACTCCTCGGCCTCGGACCGGTTCCGTCCATCCGGGACGTTCGCCGCCGCCGCGATGTCCGGACCCACCCGCGGCACGCGACTTTCCGCTGATCCTCGAAAACCCCGTCCTTTCGTTCCTACTCGACCCCAAGGTGATCGAACATGCCCGTATCCGCTCCGTCCACCGCCATGGATGTTCCTTCGGAAGCGGCCCCCGCCCGGCCGCTCGACATCGCCGCCGATCTGCTTGCCCTGCTCCACGACACGACCACCGAGCCGCGTCCGGACCCGCAGCTGGACGCCTTGGCACTGGCGGTGTCCGCCGACTTGCCCGTGCTGCTGTGGGGAGAGCCGGGGATCGGCAAGACCGCTGCCCTGACCCAACTTGCCGAAGCCCTCGGCCTGCCGCTGACCACGGTGATCGCCAGCGTGCACGAGCCCGCCGATTTCTCCGGTCTGCCGGTGGTCGGTGACGATCCCGCGGTGCAGGGTGTTCCCCTGGCCCCGCCGGACTGGGCCGTGCGCCTGGTCCGGGCCGGGCGAGGGCTCCTGTTCCTGGATGAGCTGTCCACCGCACCGCCGGCCGTCCAGGCCGCGCTGCTGCGTCTCGTGCTTGAACGCCGCGTCGGCGCTCTGCGGCTTCCCTCCGCGGTCCGGATCGTGGCCGCCGCCAACCCGCGCTCCTCGGCGGCCGACGGCTGGGAACTGAGCTCACCACTGGCCAACCGGTTCGTCCATCTACAGTGGACCTTCGACCACGAGGTCGTGGTCCGCGGGCTGGGCGGGACGTGGCCGCGGGCAACGCTGCCACGGCTGGACCCGGGGCGGCTGCACGAGGCGGTGACCTTCGCCCGCCGGGCGGTGTGCGGACTCCTCGCCGCCCGCCCCGGTCTGGTGCATCAACTGCCGAAGAACGAAGCGAACCGCGGCGGTCCGTGGCCCTCACCGCGCAGCTGGGAAATGGCACTGCGCCTGATCGCTTTCGCCGGCGCGGCGGGCACCTCCCGGGAGGTGCTGTCGATGTTGGTGCGGGGCACCGTCGGAGACGGTCCTGGGCTGGAGTTGCTGGCCGCCTTGGACCGGATGGACCTGCCGGACCCCGAGGTGCTGCTGGCGGACCCGGCGGCGGTCGTCCTTCCCGAGCGCGGCGACCTGCGCCGGACAGTGCTCGACGGCGTGGTGGAGGCGGTGCGCAGGCGACCGGAGCGGTCCCGTTGGAACGCGGCGTGGACCCTGCTGGCCCTGGCACTGGAAACCGGAGCCCCGGACCTGGTGGTCGTACCGGCGGCCACGCTCGCCGCGCTGCGCCGCGACGACTGGCAGGTTCCGGAGGCGATCGAGCGGCTGGCCGGGGTGGTGTCGCTGTCGCAGCGGGCGGACCGAGCCGGAGCACGAACCGCGGCAGGCGCGGGGACCGGCCGATGACGCCGGGAATGCTTGACGAGGAGAAGCTCTTCGCCGCCCGGTTGCACGCGGTCCGAAGCCGGCCTTATCTGGCGACGGCGCTGTTCGCCCTGCATACGGTGGAATCGCGGCGAGTGCCGACCATGGCCGTGGACCGGCACTGGCGCTGCTACGTCTCGCCGGCTTTCGTGGATCGAACCCCCTTGGAGGAGTTGGCCGGGGTATGGGTGCACGAGGTCTCCCACCTGCTGCGCGACCACCATGGGCGCAGCGACCGGTTCGCGGTGAAGCACGGGCTGACCGGGCCGGGGGAGCGGTTGCGGATGAACATCGCCGCGGACTGCGAGATCAACGACGACATCTTCGGAGAGGGGCTGGTACCGCCGGAGGGGGCCGTCCAACCAGCGCTGCTCAGATTGCCCGAGGGACAACTCATGGAGGACTACCTGCGCCAGTTCCGCCTGGGGCCGCACACCGATGGCCTGGCCTGGCTGGACTGCGGCAGTGGCGCCGACGGGCTGGAGCGGGAATGGGACCTGGGACCGGACGGTGCGCACGGCCTCAGCGCGCAGGAACGAGACGCCGTCCGGTTCCGGGTGGCACAGGGCATCAACGCCCGCCAAGGGAACGCCCCGAAGGGCTGGCAACGGTGGGCGCAAGAGGTGTTTCATCCGCCGCAGCCCTGGCGGGAACTGCTGGGAGCGGCGCTCCGTTCCGCGATCTCCGGCCCTGGCGCGGGTGAGGACTACACCTACGGCCGGCCCTCGCGCAGGTCTCCCTGTCTGCCGGGAGTCGTACTGCCGAGTCTGCGGCGCCGCCCGCCCCGGGTGTTCGTGATCATCGACACCTCGGGGTCGGTGAGCGATGCCGAGTTGGGCAGCGCGATCGTCGAAGTCGTCGCGATCGGCCGCGCCACGGGCGGCGGGCGTGATCTCGTCACGGTGCTGTCCTGCGACGCCGCCGCCCACGTCGCACACCCGCTGTGCCGTGCCGAGGGAATCGCACTGGTGGGCGGCGGCGGTACCGATCTGCGCTCGGGGTTCGCCAAAGCCCTCCGCGCGAACCCGCGTCCGGACGTCATCGTGGCCCTGACCGATGGACACACGCCCTGGCCCGGCACGCGACCACCATGCCGGACGGTAGTGGGGTTGTTTCCCCGCCAGGGCCCGGCCCGTTCCCGGATCGAGGACGATCCCAACTACCGGCCGGACACACCACCTGCGTGGGCGCGGGTGGTCCTGGTGGGGTGATTCCTCTCTACCGGACTTCACGCGAGCATTCCCGGAACGTGTTTTTCCTCCCGTTGATTCTGGCATTAGAGGTCGGTATTCCGAGGTTTGGGGATTGAGTGGATAATGAGGTCGTGGAGACGCTTTGGTGGTTCGCGCGCTTCCTCCTCGTGGTGGCTCTGAGCGCCGCGACGCTGTTTGGTGGCGTTCTCGTCCTGCTCGTGCTGATCAACGGCGCTGACTACGGTCCGCTTCTGAGCTGGTCGGCCCTGCTCGGCACGCCCACGATCCTGACCGTGGCATGGGCGGGCATGGCGCTTCTCCTCTTCCCGTCGGCATGGCGGAGTGTGCTGTGGTGGATTGCCCGTATTGTGGCGGGGGGCGTGCTGGCCGGTGCGACCCTGTTCGTCCCTGTTGGATTCCTGATCGGGTTGGCGAACGGCGCTTGGTGGGTGTTGCCGGCCGGCCCGACGGTCCTCGTCCTGCTCTGGGTGGGTGCGGTGTTCCTGGTCTTCCGGCCGGCAACCCGATGGTTTCGAGCGCGCGAGGAGGAGGATGTGGCTCGCATCACCGCCGGGCTTCGCGATACGGGTGCCAGCCGCCGGTAAGGTTCACAAATCTCAGGACCACGAACAAGGGACTCTTGGCAGCGATGGTTCGATCCGAACTGATTCTGATCGGGTACTGGCGGCCGCAGGCGGGGCGAGGATGGACGGCGGATGACCGCTGGCCCTCCCCGGAGGATTTCGTAGACCCGTCCTGGGACGCCGATGAGCGCGACCAGGTCGTGGACTATCTCGGCCGAGGCTTCGTCGTGAGAGCCTGCATGGGCTTTTCCCCGTGCCGGGTGTGCGGCCGGGCCAACGGTGCGCTCGAGCTGAGCGATGGGAAGTACGTATGGCCGGAGGGACTCAAGCATTACGTGGAAGACCACGACGTCCGTCTCCCCGAACCTTTTACCTCGCACGTTCTGGCCGGCGTCGAGGCCTTCGAGACCGCTGGCCGTGATGAGTCTTGGTGGCGTGGCTTCGTCGGCTGATCAGGTGGTTCCACGTATGACGAGCTCCACGTTCAGCGTGACATGCCGGGCTGGTCCACCCTTTCCGGCAAGCGCTTCACGAAGATGCCGGAAACCGAGCTGCCCGGATTTTTCGAGTGGCTGGCGGATGGTTGTCATCTCAAGAGACTCGGCGAGTTCGCCGTCGTCGAATCCGACTACGGCCATGTCCTCGGGCACCTGGATTCCCTGTTTCTTGCATTCGAGTAGAACTCCTGCCGCGAGAGCGTCCTGGTGGGCGAAGATCGCGTCGGGTAGACGATTTTCCTGAACCAACCGTTCCACGGCGGCTTTGCCGCCGGCGATGTTGTTGGGAGTGATGACGTGCCGGACCTGGTCGGGATTGACGCCGGCGTCGGCCGCTGCCCGGCGGAGTCCACTTCGGCGCATCTGCCCCGGGGAGAGGAAGGCGTCCGAGCGTTGCGCTTCGGAGATGTAGGCGAATGAGCGGCGGCCGGTGTCCACGAGGTGCTTCCCGACGAGGTAGCCCGCAGCGTGGTCATCGACGGTGATGGAGTCGAGTTCGGGGCGCGTGCTGTCGACGAGCACGGTGGGCAGGCCCTGGCTGAGCAGTCGTTCGGCCAGTTGGTCCTCCAGCGGCAGCCCCATGATGATGACGCCGTCGAGGCGCCGGGTCACGGGGAGCGCGCTGAGGAACGGCGATGCGGCCGACGCTGCCGATTCCTGGTCGTAGATCACGATTTCGGTGGCATCGTCCTTGGCCTCTCGAAGAATTCCCTTCAGGCGGCGACTGTAGGAATCGTATGAGCTGAATGGTGCGAGGACGCCGACGCGGCCGACCGTTTTCCGTGCGCGCGCCATCGCTGTCTCTTTGGGCACGTAACCGAGTTCCTCGATGGCATCGAGGACCCGTTGACGGGTGGTGGCATTGACGCGGTGAGGGCGGTTGAGAGTGAGCGAGACAGTCGAGATGCTCACGCCGGCTCGGTTGGCGACGTCGTAGATGGTGGCGTGGTCAATGGGCACCCTGGTGGCTCCTCTCCGTGCGGCAGTCCGCGCACGCTGGCCAGGCTAGTCCTGGTGCCGTTGGGGCTCGCCGGGTCGTGGCCGTCATCTGGACGAAGTGCAGCGTGCTATTTGCCGGGTATCCAATGTGCCCGGTGCAGGGCCGCGCCGGCGTCGCATTGCCAACGCCTCGCTTCGTCCCAGCTGCGGGTGAGCAGCGCCGTGCCGTGTAGTGCCCCGGGATAGCGCTCGTGGGTGACGGGCACCCCGGCCGCGGCAAGGCGCTGGGCGTACCGCTCACCCTCGGTGCGCAATACGTCGTACTCGGCCGTCATCACATGTGCCGGCGGCAACCCGCTGAGATCCGGGGCCAGGAGCGGCGAGGCGAGCGGATTGCCGGCCTCGCCGCGGTCGGCCAGGTAGGTGTCGGTCGCGTCCGCCATGGTCGGCTGCGGCACGTCGGGCAGTACGCCGGACGCCAGCGTCGCTTTCGCAATCTCACGGGTGAGGTCCAGTGCCGGAACCTCCAGGAGTTGGAACACCAGGCCGGGACCGTCCTCGTCCCGGCAGCGCAGGGCGACCGCGGCGGCGAGGTTCGCGCCGGCGGAGGAGCCGCCGATCGACAGGTTGTCCGCATCGAGGCCGAGTTCCCCGGCGTGCTCGACCGTCCACAGCAGCGCCGCGTAGCAGTCGTCCAGTGGGACGGGAAACCGGTGCTCGGGTGCCAGACGGTATTCGACGCTGAACACGATGCAGTCGGCGTCTCGGCAACGGCGTCTGCAGATGGCGTCCACCGTCCGTTCGGTCACCGACCCGGACTTCCAGCCTCCGCCGTGCAGGCTGATGTGCCCGGGTAGCCCCTTGTCGGCCGACGGCCGGTAGACCCGCATGAAGATACGGCCCCCGGCGACGGGCACCTCGTGCTCGGTCACCGAGTGCACCTCGGGGCCGGGCATCCCGTACCGGTGAAACGCGAGGTCGCTCAGGAGATGAAGGTATTCCCGCTGCTCCGCTGGTGACAGGTGCCCGGGAACCCCCCGTGGCATCTCACTGATCAACTGCTGGACGGCGGGCGCAAGCTTCACGCTGGTCACGACACTCCTCGACGTTCGTTGCGCTGCGGCAACTCCTGGTGTCGACGCCTGGGTCCCTCACCGACCCGCAGTCGAGTGGGCGGTGGCGTCACCCGGTCATTCGAACGCTTCCACGAGCACTTGTCAAGTGCTTCGGCGAAGATGTTTGACCAACCTTGGAAACCCCATCTGAAGTGCATCAAAGTGCTTCGATTGACTCTTGACATCTATGTTTCGGGGGAGTTTCCTGTCTCACACAAACCGCGGTTTCGAGTCGGGTCGCGTCGACCAAGGCGACGTCGAAGTCGCGCACTCTGGCGGAGCAGGAGGAGATGTGCCTGGACTCAAGGGATGGTGCGGTGGCACCCGCGGGCGCCTGTCGGTGCCGTCGCGTCGGCCGGTTGCCGCCGCGACGGCCATCGCGTTGATCGTCGCGCTGGCCGGTTGCGCGTCGGCGGGAGACGACCGGAGCCGTCAGCCCAAACCCAGCGGCCGTGTGGGAGAGACGCTCACGATCGCGTACGCCTCGGTGCCGCAGACGCTGGATCCGGCGAAGGCGGTGCAGAACAATTCGCTGTACCAGGCGCTGGCGTATGAACCTCTGATCGTGCGGCGGTCGGACGGCGGTCTGGCGCCGGGGCTGGCCACCTCGTGGAAGTACGACGGCAACGACAACACGAGGCTGGAACTGCGGTTGCGGGACGGGGTGACGTTTTCCGATGGCTCACCGCTGACCGCGCAGGGCGTCGTCGACCACTTCGGGTACGTGGTCAAGCAGGGAGGGCAGTTCGCGCCGATGTTCGCCGACGCCACGTTCAGCGCGTCCGGCCCGCTGACCGTGGTGATCACAACGGCCAAGCCCAACCCCGATCTGCCGACGCTGCTGACTCAGGACGACGTTGTCGGCGGCGTCATCAGTCCGGCGGGTTTGCGGGACACCGCGAAACTGGGGACCCAGACGTTCGGAGCCGGCCCCTACCAGCTTGACCCGGCCCAGACGGTCGCCGGTGATCACTACACGTTCGTGCAGAACCCGAACTACTACGACAAGGCCGCGGTGCACTGGAAGCGGGTGGTGGTCCGCGCGATCACCAACCCGGAGGCGACGCTCAACGCGATGAAGACGGGGCAGGCCGACTTCGCGGTTGGTGATGCCAGTACGGTATCGGCCGCCAGGCAGGCAGGGCTGACCGTCACCTCGACCCCGCTGCTGTGGACCGGCGTCACCTTGGCCGATCGTGGCGGGACCATGGCCAAGCCACTCGCGGACGTGAGGGTGCGGCAAGCGTTGAACTACGCCACCGACCGGCAGGCCATCGCCTCCGCGCTGTTCCCCGACGGCGGGCGTGCGACCTCCCAGCTCACCGTTCCGGGCGGGTACGGCTACGACAGCGCGCTCGACAACGCCTACCCCTACCAGCCGGACAAGGCCAAGGACCTGCTCGCACAGGCCGGCTACCCCAACGGATTCCCACTGCCGATCGTCACCGCCGACTACCAGTCGATGAACCTGGTCGCACAGGCGCTGGCCCAGCAGTGGCAGAAGATCGGTGTCACGTTGCAGATCACCGACCGCGCCAACTCCAACCAGTACACCTCGGAGGCCTTCGCGCCGAACTATCCCAGCTTCATGACAATCTTCGGGCAGCAGCCGATCTGGACGGAGGGACCGTCCCTGTTCCTGCCGTCGGCGTTGTTCAACCCGTTCCACGTCGCCGATCCGCAGTTGCAGGCGCTCTTCGACGAATCGGCGAAGGCGACCGGTGACGCCAAGGACTCCGCCGATCGCCAGGTGGAGACGTGGCTGGTGCGCCAGGCGTGGTTCGTGCCGGTCGTCGCCACCGGTCTGCCGTTCTACGCGACCAAGAAGGTGACCGGAACATCCGTTTCGCCACGTGCCCCTCTGGTGTCGGTTTACGAGATCCAGCCCGCCGCTTGAC
Organism: Amycolatopsis rhizosphaerae; assembly: GCF_007713715.1. Classification (GTDB taxonomy): domain Bacteria; phylum Actinomycetota; class Actinomycetes; order Mycobacteriales; family Pseudonocardiaceae; genus Amycolatopsis_E; species Amycolatopsis_E rhizosphaerae. The sequence goes on along the minus strand of NZ_VJWX01000211.1, from coordinate 3,403 downwards.
AACGCCGGGCCGGGGCGGACGAAGCCGCCCGCCCCGGCCCGATACCGCATACCCGCGAGAAGGAGGCGCACATGATCCGGGCAACCGCACGTTGGCTGGGTTCCTCTGCTGCTTTGCTGTTCGTGGTGACCGTGCTGACCTTCCTGCTCAGCACGCTGGCGCCGGGTGATGCCGCCAAGGCGATCCTCTCGGGCCAAACCACCAGCTACACGCCGGAGCAGTACTTGCAGTTACGGCACGCACTCGGCATCGACCAGCCGTTGCCCGTGCAGTACTGGCACTGGCTTGACGGGTTGCTCCACGGCAGCCTCGGCACCGACCTGTTCAGCGGGCAGCCGATCGCCGAGGCCCTCAACGGGCGTCTGGCCATCAGCCTGTCGATCATTGTCGGCACGGTCGTGGTGTCCGGGATCGCCGGGGTGGGCCTGGGTGTCTACAGTGCCGTGCGTGGCGGCCTGTCCGGGAGACTGGTCGATGGTGTGTCCCTGCTGGGGCTGGCGGCGCCGAACTTCTGGTTGGCCCTCGTCCTGGTCGAAGTCTTCGCCGTCCAGTTCCCGATCTTCCCGGCCACGGGGTACGTGTCGTTCGCCGACGATCCCGGGGAATGGTTGCGCGGTCTCGTCCTTCCGGTGCTCACCTTGTCCGCGGGCGGCACGGCGTTCATCGCGCGGCAGACCCGCGACGCCATGGCCGACGTCCTCACCCGCGGCTTCGTGGTGGCGCTGCGGGCACACGGGATTCCCTTGCGGTCAATCATCTTCAAGCACGCGCTGCGTAATGCCGCGATACCGGTTGTGACCCTGCTCGGCTTGATGTTCGTCAGCCTGCTTGGGGGAACCGTGCTGGTCGAGAGCGTGTTCGCGGTACCTGGCCTGGGACAGCAAGCGGTTACGGCAAGCAGCACGCACAACCTGCCCATGGTCGAGGGAGTCGCGTTCTACTTCACCCTGGTGGTGGTCGTGGTCAACCTGCTGGTCGACATCTCCTACCGCTTGCTGAACCCGAAGGTGCGTGCGGCATGACGGCGATCGTACCGGCCGGCACCGATGGCGTGGCCGGCTCCCAACCCGTGCGTGCCGGCGCGCGGCGGCCTCTGTGGACTGCCATCGCCCGGTACCCGGTCGCCGCGGTCGCCGGGTTGTGCCTGGCCGCTCTGGTCCTGGCGGCCTTGGTGGCGCCACTGATCGCGCCCGGCGATCCGCAGTACCAGGATCTCTCAAGCGTGTTGAGCGGACCGTCCGGCGCCCACTGGCTGGGCACCGATCGACTGGGGCGCGATGTGCTCAGCCGCCTGCTGTTCGGCACCCAGGTCACGCTGCTCGACGTCGCCATCGCCACCGCGGTGTTCCTGGCCCTCGGCGTACCACTGGGCGTCGTGGCCGGTTACCGCGGAGCCTGGCTGGACCGCGTTGTAGTGCGTTTCGCCGACCTCGTGCTCGCCGTTCCCGGGATTATCGTCCTGCTGATGGTCGTCGCGGTGTTCCCGGGCGACGATGTCGCGACGATGATCGCGCTGGGCGTCATCGGCTGTCCCGGCCTGCTGCGCATCGTCCGTGGTTCCACTTTGGCGATCCGGGGCGAGTTGTACGTGAAGGCCGCGCGACTGTCCGGCCTTCGCACGGGCGCGATCCTGCGCCGTCATGTTCTTCCCCGCGTCGCCGGGCCGATCATCGTGCAGACCTCTCTGTTCTGCGCCACCGCGTTGCTGGCCGAAAGCGGGTTGTCGTTTCTCGGCCTGACCCGGCCGGACACCCGCGGACCGAGCTGGGGAAACATGGTTGCCGAGGCCTCCAACGCGATGAGCCGCACCACCTGGCTACTGGTTCCGACCGGCGGGGCGCTGATCCTCACCGTGATGGCGTTCGGGCTGATCGGCGACGCGGTGCGCGATGCCACGACGAGCAGATCGGTCGCGGTGGCGCCGCTGTCGCGTCGGCGGCGCAGAGGCCCCAAGGCCACACCGTCTGCGCCGCCGGTGTCGTCGGTGTCGGCGGCGGACACACCAATCCTGCGGGTGGACGGGCTCACCGTGACGTTGGGGGGCTCGCCACTGGTACAGGACGTCGGCTTCGTCCTCGCCGCGGGCGAGGCGGTGGGCATCGTGGGCGAATCCGGTTGTGGGAAGAGCGTCACCGCAAAGGCCGTGTTGGGGCTGCTCCCGGCGGGTGCCGACGTCGCAGCCGGAAGCATCACCTTCGAGGGCAAGGAGCTGACCGCACTCAGCGACAAGGAACTCGGCCGCGTCCGCGGCAGCGGTATCGCGTTCATCTCGCAGGACCCGGCGAACAGTCTGGATCCGACGTTCACCATTGGAAGCCAACTGCGTGAGGTCATCCGTCGTCACCACCCCCAGCGGCGCCGACAGGCCGACGCCGAGGCCGAACGACTCCTGCGTCTGGTCCAACTGCCCGACCCCCGAGGCGTGCTGCGGCGCCGGCCTGGTGAACTCTCCGGAGGCATGGCGCAGCGGGTCTGCATCGCCATGGCACTGGCCGCGCGCCCCAAGGTGCTCATCGCCGACGAACCGACCACCGCGCTGGATGTCACTGTGCAGGCCGAAATCCTCGCCCTGCTGCGCGACCTGCAGCACCGCCTCGGCATGGCCCTCATGCTGATCACCCACGATTGGGGCGTACTGGCCGACGTCTGTGATCGGGCTGTGGTCATGTACGCCGGTCAGGTCGTGGAAAGCGCGAGCGTGGAGGAGCTGTACGCCCGGCCACGCCACCCCTATACCGCGGCCCTGCTGGCCGCCAACCCGCACCGGGCGCCAAGGGATCAGCCGCTGCCGTCGATCCCGGGCGCTGTGCCCCGGCCCGGCCACTGGCCGGAGGGTTGCCACTTCCAACCTCGATGTGCGCTCGCTCAGCCGGCCTGCGGCGAAGGTCCGATCGCTCTCACACCGGCCGCGCCGCGACACCTCTCACGATGCATCAGAGTCGAGCGGATGGAGCACCGATGACGTCCACCGAACCGCTGCTGGAGATCCGCGGCCTCACCGTCGTCTATCGGCGTGGCCACCGGCGACGGCCGTTCACCGCCGTCGATGGACTGGACCTCACCCTCGCCACGGGCGAGACGCTGAGCGTGGTCGGTGAAAGCGGATCGGGTAAGAGCACACTCGGCAACGCCGTGCTCGGTCTCGTAACGCCCAGCGCCGGCAGCATCCGCTTCGCCGGTGAGGAGATCACCTCGGCGGCACCAAGCCGCCGTCGCCAACTCACCCAACACCTCCAAGTCGTCTTCCAGAACCCCCACGGCTCCCTCAACCCGGCCCGCACTGTCGGCCAGTCCCTCGAGGAGCCCCTGCTGGCCCATCGCGCGTCCATGGACCGGACGCAGCGGCGCTCCGCGGTAGCCACCGCCCTGGAACGAGTCGGTCTCGATCGCGACACGGCCGCCC
>NZ_VJWX01000210.1 GCF_007713715.1 Amycolatopsis rhizosphaerae | reverse complement strand
TTTGAGGGCTTCGGCGGCGGTTTTGCCGGATGAAACCAGTGTGGGCCGGTGCTTGGTGAGGTCCACACCGCGCTGGGCCTTGGGGTCGAAGAGTTTTCCGATCGGGGGCCGGTATCCGTCCGGTGCGTCGACCCAGTGCAGAAATGGGTCGGTATAGGGCAGAAAGTTGATTTGGTGCCAGCGTTTGGGTAGTTCCATCAACCGGCCGCGTTGCCGGTCGAAGAACGCGATGCCATAGGGCCCGTTGATGACGTGGCCGAGCCGGTGCTCCAGCGATCCGTCTTCGTTGATGGCGATGACGTGCATCAGTGCTCGCGCACCGATCTCCCGTTCCGCCGTCGTGGCGATTACTTCGTCGTAGTCTTTGAGACTAGTGAACCACTGCCCGCCGAACCAGTGGGCCAGGTAGTCGTGATCGACGGTACCGTCTGGCTTCCAGGCACCCTCGCCGTAGACGTCTGGGTTGGGCACGGCGAAATCAGGGCAGTTCGTTTCGATGAGCACCGTCTGCTCGTATGGGGAAAGACCATCGGCGTCAACGGCGGGTAACCAGTGCTGCTCGGTCACCCTGGCCCACGCCGATCGCCGCCACAGATCATCCACCGGGTGCCAGGTGCCTGGCCGCGACACACCCGCCCGCTCCAGTTCCTGCTGGGTCCTTGGCTCGAAGAGCATCCCTGTCGGTGGCTGGTACACGATGTCGGACGGGAGCCTGAGCCATGGCAGGTGCGGGTCGGTGTAGGGCAGGAAGGCGACGCGGGCCGGGTCGTCGGGAATGTCCAGCAGGCGGCCGTTTTCCCGGTCAAAGAACGCGACACCGTACGACTCGTGGGTCACGTATCCCAGTTGGTGTTCTTCCCGGCCATCCGGGGTGATGGTGGTGATGACCACCAGCCCCCGCGCCCTGATCGGCCGGTCCGCCATCCCGAAGATCACATCATCGATGCGCTTGAGGTTGGTGAACCACTTGCCGCCGAACCAGTACGCCAGGTACTCCCGGTCGATCGTGCCGTCCGGCCGCCGGGCACCCGAGCCGAAGAAATTCGGAACGGGCCTGGCGTAACCAGGGTGAAACTTCTGGAAGAACTTCGCTGCGTCCCGCGGAGATACCGTACTGGCGTCGATGGCGTAGAAGTCGCGGTGCGCCGTGGTCTTCCCGGCCAGCTTCGATCGCAGACCCAGATCCATCACCGGATGCCGGTCATAGAACGTCGTCGAGGTCGACTGTCGTGCCGGCACTGCCAGCGACCAGCGGCTCGGGACCACGTAGGCCGCTAATCGGTAGTCGTCCAGCCAATTACCGTAGGACTCCCCGGGCGGCGGGGCTGGAAAGAACTTGCTGATGGGCGGGTGGACTCCGCGAAGGTCAGCCAACGCGGCCTGAAGTTCACCGTGGTAGACCGCCTCCTGTTCCGTGTCCGGCAGTTGAGCCAACCCATCGGCGGGCAACGTCGGCCTCTTGCCCGACACCGCCAACTTCGCCAGATCGACCGGAAGCAGGTAGATCGCTTCCGGGTTGCGCGGCAGGAGCGTCGCGTCGCCGGTCATCGGATCCACGAAGATCGGCACCCCGGTTTCCTTGTCCACCACCACGGCGGTCAAGTGCCGGATTTTCCGGCCGAAGCGGTCCCGTGACATGACGGCGAGTGCGGCCGCGTCCTCCCGGTTCATCGCCGCGATGACATCGTCATAGCTGCCGTGGGCCTGCCAGGTGCCGCCCACCTCTTCCCAGAGCGCCTTCAGCGTGGTCCGCCCGTGCTCCACGGCCGTCTTCCACGAAACGGCCGAGACGTTCTTCCAGCCCGCCCGTGCGTAGAGGAAAGCACTCGTGGCGACCACACAGTTACTCCGGTACCCCGCTTTCCCGGCTCGCAGAGAACGGTAGTTCGGGTTGATGTCCCGCAGCCCGGGGACCTGCTCGTCGAGGAGCTTCCTGCGCGCGGGAGCCGATGCGGTGTCCGCCGTAAAGGCGGGCAGGCTGTACTTCCCGTTCGACCTGTCGTGCCAGACCGCCTGCGCCGCCCTGATCCTGAGGTCCTTCAGGCGTTCAGATGCCGATTTAGGTGGCTGTTCCGGAGATTTCTCTTCGCCGGGTGCACTCTGGCCCTGCAGCGCGGCGGCACCCCCACCGGCGCCTTGGATAACGTCGAACAGATAACGGGACCCCAGCACCGTTCGGGCTGATTTCTTCAATTCCTTGGTGAAATCGTCCAGCCGCTGCTGGAGCTCAGCCTTGTAGACCGGTTCGGGGAGTTTGGGCTCGGGGTCGTCGGGGTGGAGGAAGCGTTGCGGATCACTGAGCGCCTTGTATTCGTCGATGGCCTTGTTGAGCTGGTTGACGGCTTCCATGGCGAGCCGTCCGGTGCGGGTGCGTTCGTTGTCGAACGATCGCAACAGCAGCGCCACCTGCCCGGGGAGCGAAACGCCTTGACGAATCCGTCGCAGTGCCGCCATCACCTGCCCGTCGAGGTGGCCATCCCCACGGGTTTCGTACCAGTGCAGGAGCAGCTTCAGGTGCTGGACGCGCTCCCGGTCGCCGAACCGGAAGTGGGTGGTCAGCAGCACGTTCACCCGTTCGTCGAGCTGGAACTGCCGGGCGCTGTACTTCGCTCGTACGGCGTCCACCTGCTGGACAAGATTGCCGTGTCCGGTCCTTTCGTACTGCTCCACCACCACTTTCAGGTCCCTGACGAGCGGGTTCGCCACAGCCCGGTGGTCCCACAGCACCCCGAGCACCTGCGTAGCGAAGTTGCCTTCTCCGGTGGCGAGATACCGCTGGAGCGTCACGGACAACTGCTGGGCGAGGAGGCTGTCACCGCTGCGTTCGTACTTCTCCAGCAGCCTCTCCACCCGCTTGATAAGCCGGGGCAGGTCCTCTCGCAGCAACCCCAGCCTGGGCCCCAACGTCGGGCGGAAACCCCAGTTGTCGAGGGTGATTTCACTGTTGGCCGACCGGCGTAGGGAAGCTAGCTTCGCCCGGACCGCCCGCGTCCATTCTCCCTTTTCCAGGCCCTTCTCCAGGTCCTTCTGGCTCGCGGGAATGGGTTCGAATTCGGCCAGCGACGTCGGCGCGGGCATGCCCGTGGCGAGTGCACGCGAAAAGTCCGCCCTCAGGGCGGGGATGGCCTGGTCGGCGTAGGTCTCGATGTAGTAGCGGAGCATGGAGGCGAATTCGAGCCTGGCCAAGTAGCCGGATTCTCTTGCCTCTCTGTCGGCCGCTTCCTCGATGGGGCGGCTGCCCCAGTCATCCTTGCTGATTTCGCGTGTCCGGTAATACCGTTTACCGATCGCGCCGAAAAGCCCGGTCGCGGCGGCCGCCACCAGGCTTGCTATCAGATAGCCCTGCATGTTGAGGGACCAGGCCAGGAAACCCACGAGCGAGGCCGTGGAAACAGATTTGGCCGCGGTGTATCCGAAATAGGCCCGGCTAGACGCCGCGGCCTTCCGGGTGACCGCCTCCATCTCATTGGGCGTGTGCGACCGGGCATTCTGGACCAGCACCTGCAGCTTCGGGGGCAAGGAGTCGAAGTGGGGACGCCAGGTCTCTTCCAGCGGTGCGGGGTTCACGGCTTGGGTCGCGATGTACAGGGCTTGCACGAGGATGTCCTGTACCAGTTGATCCCGATGCTGGATCTTCATCGGGATCTGTGTCTCGCGTTCGGCTCGGATCACCATGGCCAGCCGGGTGAGCTTGTTCTTGAACTCCGCCACCGCCAGCCGGTGGTCCGCCCAGGCGGAAATACCGCCCGCGCCGAGGAAGCGCACCACTTCGAAGGCCACCACCGTGGTGCGCAGGTCGACGTGGCTCAGGACTTCCTTGATTTTCGTGAGGTCCGGGTTCCCGTACACGCGGTCGATGACCCACCTGAACGGCTTGGTGATCCCGGCCTGGTGCCATTTGTCCAGGACCATCCTGAACGTATAGAGGTCCGACGACGGCTTGAAGATCCTGGTCCAGATGGGCGCATGCGCCAAGAGGCTGGTCGCGGCGGCGGTCGCGTCCGGCTCTCCGGTGGACAGCCCGAGGTGTTCGTCGGGGTGTGCCGGATCCGGTCGGACCAGCGCCTCCAACGCGGCTTCCGGCAACTCCTCGCCCGCTACGTAGGCCTCGATCACGTCCGCGGCATGTCCGAGCTGCTGGTACAGGTTCGCGTAGTCTTCGGTCTCGAGACCGTCCCGCTCGCGCCGGAGCTCGTCCTGCTCGTCCTGCTCCTTGCCCTTACGCAACCGCCGGGTGCGCGCGTCACCGGGTGGCTGCAGCAGGCCCGCGACGACCGTCACGCCGAGCAGGCCCAGCCCGAAGGTGAGGGTAACGCCATCCAACAGGCCCGTGAGTGCTGCGACAGGCTCGAGAACGCCCAGCGTGAACAGGCCCATCGCGGACGGAGCGACGGCGCGGATGAACCGCTGCCGCCAGCTCGGGGGAATCTCGGGCTCCTCGCCCTGGCGCTGGGCTTCGGTGGGTAACCCGATGCCCTCCTGCGGCGGCAGGCGGTGCTCGCGCCTCGCTGTCTCGTCCAGCTCGACCAGGGTCTCCGCCTTGGCAAGCGCGGACCGCTTTTCGAGTAACGTCCTCCTCTTCTTGGCCACGGTGTCGCTGGTGGTCTCGTACCACCGGATCATCGCTCCGGTCGTAACCGCGACCACCGCGCCGTACACGAGAGTGCCGATGCCATTGCCCAGGCTGCTCGTGCCACCGAAAAAGATGTACACAAGCCCCGACGACAGCCTCGCCGGGTAGTCATTGCAGATCGTGAGCACGATGTTGAACCGGGTGGACAGGTAACCGAGGTCGGATCTGGTGACGGCGAACTTGTCCACCACTGCCGCTGCCGAGGCGCCGAGCGAGGTCGTGCCGAGGGCGTAACCATCCGCCTGTTTCTCCAGACCTGCCTGTTCGAGCAGCGCGCGCAACTGGGATTTCAGTTGCTCCTTGCGCCAGGGGCGCACCATGGGGGTATCGGCGATCCGCCGGCCGAGCACCTCGATCCGTGCCTCGCAGGCGCGGTCGGCGGGGCCGTCGGGCAGGTAGTCCAGGTCGGCGTCCGGCCCCAGTGTGCTCTGATAGGGATGGTCGGCCGGGGATTCAAAATACTGCGCCCCGTAGGCGATCGCGCCGGCGAGGAATTCCTCCACGTCCCGGAGCCGGGTCCGGGCCGGGAGGTAGCCGGACAGCACCCGCGTGCCGGGGTGTGCAGATACCCCTGCCGCTTCGAGGTGACGGCCCGGCAGCACGTGGAAATCCGCGGTGAAGATCTTCTCCTTCCTGCGGAAGGCGTCGTAGCGAAGGCCGTCCCCGGTGGGGACCAGCCGCACTCCCTGCCAGGACTCGGTGGTGGCGAGGTGCTTGCGCACGGCACTTTCGACCGCGGAGACGCGATCGAAGCGCCGGGGACGGGCATCCACCGGCATGCGGTACTCGGTTTCCACGTACGGGTCCCCGACCGGCCAGTTGCCGGGCTGGTAGCCCTTGGCCGCCTTCGCGGGCCGGTGCCGGTTGGCCGTGAGGAGCGCACCGTTGACCGCCGGCATCGCTTCGCGTGCTTCCAGCGATGCGCTCATCGGGATTCTGGTGCCGTACCCGGCGAGCGCGCGCAGCCGGACGCCGCTGTAACGATCTTCCTCGGTGAGGCCGAGATACGACAGCAGTTGATGCAGGTGCGCCATCATCCGCTGCTTCTTGCGCCACGACCAGAACGAGGACCGGGCGATTTCGTTGCCCAGCGCGGCGACCTGAGCGATGTAGCCCCGGTCGACCGGCTTGGGCTCCGGTGCCTGTCCCGGGAACAGGTCGTATCTGAGGCTCTGTTCGTTGGTGAACAGCAGGTCGCGGCGCGCGTAGGCGGCTACCAAGGCCCCGCCCGCGGCCATCGCGTGCGCCATGTGCAGCACCGCCACCTCCGGCGGGAGCCAGTCGGGCAGGCGGAGGATGACTTGAGGCAGCGGGCGGCTCGCGCTGGGTTCCGGGAAAACCTGGTAGGTCATCGGCGTCGAGCGAGAGTAGCCGAGTTTCGGCTCGGAGATGACCTCGAAGGCGAACCGTGTTCCAGCCCCCTCAAGGACCTGCGCACCCTTTGCGCGCTGCTCCTCCGAGATCAGCGAATCGTCTTCGGCAATCCGCATGTCGGCCGCGATCGCGGCGTCCCCCATTTTCGAGAGGACGATCTCGGGGTCCGGATCCTTCTGCTCGGCGTCGCGGGGCGCATGGAGATCAACGAGCACCTCGATGCTGCCGGTGATCGGGGGAACTGCCTTCCTGCCGAACGGAATCGGCGCGGAGGAACTTTCCGGCCCCGCGCCCACTCCGGGCGGAGCGGGTGCCTGGGCAGCGACCGGCTGATTGCCGGGCTGAGGCTCCTGCACGGGGGCCTGCACCGGACCCTGATGGTGCACAGTCGTGGCGCCCACATCGCTGCCAGTGGTGCCGACGACCGGGCGACTTATCGTCACGTTCGACGACGGTCCTGGCAGCCGGGGGTCATCCGGTCCCTGGCCTGGTGCGAGGTGGGCCGCTCCAGGCAACGCCGACGGCTGGGCAGCTCCGGGCGTCCCCTCGTGGACTGGTCGGCGGACGACGTAGGCCCCTTCGGCGGTGAAGCCCTCCACCACGGCGCCCTCGGCCAGCAGGCTGCCGAGCACCGCCCGCATCGCCTCCTGCCAGGCTACCGCCGCTTTCGGGTTGGCGGATTCCCAGTCGTGCGGGGTTTGCACCGTGACCAACCGGCTCGTCGTGGACCGGATACGCGGCCATTCACCATCCTCGACCAGCATCGGCTCCGACCCCACCGGCTCCACCGGCTTCCGGGGTGTGGCCGTGATGTCCCAGCGCACCAGCACCCGGTCGGTCAGGAAACCCCGGTTGGCTTCGTCGTCGAGCTCTCCGTAGAAATCAAGCAGGAACTGAACCGGCCGCGCCCCCAACTGGTTGTTGAACCCCGCGTTGCGTCGCAGCAGAGGATTGAACGTCCACTGAATCGCCTCTGCGCCGTGCCTTCTCGCCCATTCCTGCTGCCGCAGTTTCAAGATCCGTCCGATGCCCATCCCCTGCGTGTGCGGGAGCACGGCGGTGACGTGCGAATGCAGTACCGAGCCGCCCGGCCCGCCGAAGAACGCCACCGTGGCACCGACCAACCGGCCGTCGACGAACGCCCCAGCCACATAATTGCCGGACTGCTCCAGCGCACGCAGCAGCGGCAGCAAGACCGGCTCCGCCCCAGGGGCGGGATGCCAGACCTGCGCGAACAGATCGATGACCGCCTGCAGGTCCTCGTCGGCACTCAACTGCAGCACCGAGACAGCAGCGTGGCGTGCCATTCCTTGTGCTGCGGCAGGCGGGTCAAAGGTGGGTCCCGAAAAAATCTCCGGAGTTTGCGAAGAAGATTTTTTCGGGTGCCCTTGATGCGCCTGCTGCGGCATAAGACGCTTGGGCACGAGGGGGCCCTGGTGCAATCGGTCGCCCGCACGCGTCGCCGCCAGGGCATCTGTTGTCTGACCGCTGCGCTCGGCGTCGGGAGTGGCCCGCACCACAGCGCCAGCCCGTTGCGCCCAGGCGTGCTGATAACGCGACAGTGCCTCGCCGACCACCCCCTCGTCCATCTCGGGGGCCACGCCGGTCAGGTACGGCTGTAACCAGGCCGCGAGCGGGCCAAGGAAGGCCACGGAGGCTCCCACCAACGTGTCGCCAAGGAACGCCCCAAGGACGGGGCCGCCCGCATGGGACAGCGCCCGCAGGACCTCTACCGAGATCGGCTCCGCACCCGGCGCCGGCTCCCAGATCCTGCCATAGAGATCGAAGACCGCCTGCAGTTCGGACAACTCATGAAGTTCCCGCACATCGAGGTCTTCTGTCCGGATAGGGCGCCCGATGCGGCCAGGCGAAGCTTGAGGTTGCACGACTGTGGCGCCCTCGTCGCTGCCAGTGGTGCCGACTGCGGGCTGTTCGCTTTCGGACCGCGGCGATTCGCCGAGCAGGGTCAGCGGCGATCCGGCTCTGCGTTGGGTGAAATCCGCGTGCAGGTACAACGCGACATGCACACCGGCGCGGTCCAGTGCCCGGACGTAGTGGTCAAGCCATTCGCCGGGACTCCGTTCGCCGACGAGCACGACGCCTTGTTTCTCGCCTGGCCGGCGCGGGGTGTCCTGGCGCTTTGCCACCGCCAGCGCCAGTTCATCGGGCGACTGCCTGCGCGGGCCGTCCACGTGCGCGGTGGTGAACCGGATCGCACCTCCGGCGAAGGTGGCGTCGAAATCGGCCGGACCGATGGGAACGCCGTTATCGTCGAGGATTTCTTCCGGCAGGGGCTCGATTCCCAGTTCCGGCAAGCGGCGGGCGAGCAACTCCGGCTGGGACAGCCGGGCCAGCTCGTAGGCGACCGTTCGCGTCGCCGCGGCCTCCAGTCCATTGTGGAGCAGGCCGCTGAGGGCCCGCTCCCGCAGTCCATGCCTGAGCGCGTTCCAGATGCGCTTGTCGTTGTCGCCGAGTTGACTGGGGCGCGCGAGGAACGCGGGCAACCCGGCCCACTCGTCGTGCATCCGCCGGAATTCGGACCAGCTCCGCGCGGCATCGTCCTGGCTCATCCCCAAAGGCCGCAGCGGCCGATCGGCCGAACGAAGAGTGTCCGCGACGAGCCGCTCCTCGATGGTGGCTTCCGCGCCTGGGGTCAGGGTGGCCAGCTTTTGCGCGGAGCTCGCGTTCCTAGGGACGCCGCTCAGCTCGGCCTGATCGCCCAGTGCTCTGGCGAAGGCCAAGAGAGCGGAGGCGACGCCGTGCCGCTGCGCGTTCTCCGCCAGCGCCCACTGAAGGGCCGGTGTCAGGCTGCCCCAGATTCCCGGTGCCAGCCCCGGGGGCCTGAGCCCATCGGGTGCAGGGCTTTGCCGGGTGACCGAGCGAGCGTGGAACCACTCGTCGCCGACCGGCTTGTAGAACACGTTATCGACCCCGGCCTCGCGCATCATCCTGGTCAGGGTGGCGAGCCACTCGCCGGACGCTGTCCGGTCGCCCAGGAGAAGCAGGTAGCGCTTGCTGTTCCGCCCCGACGGCATGCGGGCAACGGCGGCGCGCAACTCCTCGAGTGACTGAGCATGGTCACCGTCGACCACGCCGACCGCCACGAACACGTCGGCATCGCCCAGCCTGCCCTCGAGATAGCCGTTGTGCCGAGCGAGCAACAACAGCTCTTTCAGTCCGAGCGCGGCCAGCCGATGTCGGTTCCGGTCCAGTTCGTGGGCGCCGGCCAGCAACACCTCGGCAGGTTCGCCCAATTCCCGCAACGGGTGATCGCGGGTCCAGCGGGTAACGGTGTCGAAGTGCGCCAGCAACTGCTCGAACAGCCCTCGCTGGAGCAGCGCGCGCCTGTCTTCGGGCAGGCCTGTCAGCTGCCGCACCAGGTCCTTTTCGCCCTCGACCTCGGTTCCCCTGGCGAGTTCCACAGCCACGGCGCGCAATACGAACGGCGCTTCGTCCGGTGCGGACTGGTAGAGGTCCACATAGACCCCGCGCGCCTGCGGCGGCAATGCCTCCCAGATGGGGTTGCCCGGCTTCGGAAAGCCAGGGCGACCGGTGTTGCGATCGGCACCGGGGGACAGTCGCGCGGATGCCGGTGCCTGCTGTTCCTTGCCGGCTGCTGCCGGTGTCTCTGGCGTTCCCTGCGGGCTAGCTGGGACCGGTGAGGGCGAAGCAGGCAGACCACCCGGGCCTGCCGCCGCGACCACCTCGATGTTCCACCAGAGATAGCCGTGATGGAGCACCCGGTCGACCCCGCGTTCCAGCAACGCGTCGGCGAAGGTGTCCAGCCCGGTGGTGGCCTCGGGACCGAGGTTGTTGCTGACGATATAGACCAGCTTCGGGGGTCTTTTCTCCGCCCTGGCTGCCGCGGCCTGCTGCTCGGCCTGCCTGAGCAGCTCGTCGCGGTTCCGGTCGTTGATCGACTGGTACGCCTTGACCTCGAAGCGCACTTCGGTTCCGTCGCCGAGTTCCCCCAAGATGTCGACGTCGTAGCGTTTCCCCAACCGAACCCGTTTGATTTTCAAGCCGGGCAACCCGAGACGGATGAGTTGCTGACTGGTTTGGGTGGTCAGCACCAGCGCGGTGAGCAGTTCCGCCTCCACACCGGCGAAGTCGTTCTGCGCGCTGTCCAGCCGCTTGCGCGCCGCCGCGTCCAGCGGGCCTTCGGCCGGGATGTGCCGCCGAAGCGACTCGACGAGTTCCTTCAGTTTCGCGCGGGCGGTCCTCGTGTCGACCTTGGCGTTGGCGAGCCGGTCCAATACATCGTCGATGCGGGCGAGGGCCCCGAGCCGCTGGTACCAATCCAGGCTTTCGCGGTTGACCGGATCGACCGAGGGCGGCTTGCCCTTCCCCTTGTTGCGTCGGCCTTCCAGCCGCTGGGCGAAAACCTGGGCTTGCTCGGCGGTCAGATGACCGAGTTGCTCCTCCGGGGGCAGGCTCCTGAGCTTCTCGTCCTGCTTCACCATCTGGGCGAGCATGCCGGTCACGGCGGCCATCGTGGCCGCCACGCCATCCCTGGCGGCGATCTCGTCGAACGCTTCTCGCTGCGACTCGGACGGCAATGCCGTGCGCAGGCGGGCGGCTTCCGGGGAGAGGTCAGCCGACAGCTGGGCAGCGGGGGCTTCGGACTCCGGCTGCGGCACCTGTGCGTCGGGCTGCGCGGCCGGGCTCTCCGCCGTTGCCGGGGCTTCGGTGAAGGCCGCGTGTTCTTGGTATTTGGCTGCGGACTTGGCCGACAGCCAGGTCTTGAGTCCCTGGGTGTCGAGCGGCCGGAGTGGGCCGGTGGCTGTGGCGACCTGGAGGGTGAGGGGTCGTTCTTTGGCGGCGAGGACTTCGATGGGTTGCCCGTTGCGGTGGACGGGTATCGCGTCGAAGCCTGCGGCGAGTAGTTGCCAGGCCAGTTCGGTGAGCCAGGCGGGGTCGCCTGTGGTCGCCTCGCCGGTGAGGAGCAGGAACCGACGGTTGGTGTCGTCGGCGGGTATGGATTCCTGGTAGCGACGGACCTGGTCGAGCAATGCCTGACGCTGTTCGGCGGCGCGGCCATCCAGCCGCGCGGCGACGATCCGGAATTCGGGGCCCGTGGAGCTGGCGCTGCGGACGGGGAACTCCAGTAAACCTGACCGGTCTTCGCCCGTCCGGGTGGGAGCGCCGAAGACTCCGGGCTGCCACAGGTGTCTCAGCGCATCGCCGTTCAGGATCAGCGACAACATCGCTGCCGCCGCGGACACTTCCTCGTCCGGGCTGGCGTACAGCCGGAGCAGTTCCTCCTGGATGAACGGCTGGAGGTCTTCGGCGGACAGGCCACTTTCCAGCCCGGAGAGCAGGCCCGCCCCCATGAACAAGCCGTTCGCATCCTGGAGCATCTGCTCCGAGGACCCGGCACCCGGCGCCTCACCCGGGAGTGCGGGCGCCACGGTCGAGCCCGGCGGGACCACGTGTCCCTGCGCCTGCTCGGACACACCGGCGATCGCACGTCCTACATTGCTGAAGTCCACGGACTCGGCGCTCTCCCCAAGCCCCGCATCATTCGCACGATCGGCCAGTTCCACTCCGTACGAGTCGAGAACCGCTCTCGCTCGATCCGGCCCCTCAACCCTGGCCCAGGAGGCGACCTCGGTCAGTCGCCGGTGCAATTCCTCCTGGTGTGATGGTTCCGCCAGCGGTGCCAGGTATTCGTGGAGGCGAGCGCCCTCTTGGACGTTGTTTGCCGTCGCCACCTCGGCGATGTGGTGCGCCAGGATCGTTCCCGCGTGGTGCTGCCCCACCAGGTCGACGAGTTCGGTCGCCACGGTGTGCACCGTTGTGGGCAGTTGCGGCCACACCCCGGGCGTCAGGCGTTCGATGGGTGAATCGGCTGAGACGCCGGGCTCAGCAGCCAGGAG
>NZ_VJWX01000020.1 GCF_007713715.1 Amycolatopsis rhizosphaerae | reverse complement strand
CCCCGGTTCCCCGACAACAACCTGGCTCGCGGCGAAGATCTACACTCACCCCGAGCGGATGAACGAGATCATCGCCGAGCACCTACCCAGCCTGCTCACAGCACTCGGCACGGATTCCTGCTGGTGGCTGCGTTACCGAAGCCCGCAAGAGACCGACCACCTCCGCCTGCGGATCCGTAGCGAGCACGCCTGTGTGGACAAGATCGGCGAGTGGGCGCAGCGACTACGGCAGGCGAATCTCGCGGGGCGCCTCGCCTTCGACACCTACTACCCCGAGAACGGACGCTACGGTTCCGGGCCCGCTATGGAAGCAGCCGAAGCAGTCTTCGTGGCCGACTCCGCTGTCGTGGCAGCCAGCCTGGCGAAGGCCAGCGGCGTTCGCTCCACCGCCTTGGTCGTGGCAAACATGGTGGGTATCGTCAAAGGTTTCCTCGGCGAGAGCGCAGCGATGAACTGGCTGGTCAACCGGCCAGCCCCAGCCACTCCGTCAGCCGAACGGGCCCTGGCCGACGAAGCGATCACCCTCGCCCTCGGCCCGGTGGCACCGGAGATCTCGGAGCAACATTGGCACTCGCGCACAGACGCGCTAACCGCCTATCGGCGTTGGCTCTCTACCGACGTCAACCAGGACGGCGTCCTGGAGTCGTTGCTGCACATGCACCACAACCGGGCGATCGGCATCGACCCGGCTCAAGAAAGGTCATGTCGCCGGTTGGCCCGCCAAGCTGCGTATGCATGGCAAGCGCAGCAGGCAGCAGGAGCGCGAGGATGAGGCTCACCGAGCCGTTCGCGCCGCCACCCGAGGATGAACCGGCGCCCGGCTGGGGGCAGGATCTGGGCAATGGTGGGGCCGGAATCTCGCTACTTCACATCGAGTACGCACGAGCCGGAATCGGGGACTGGCCCACCGCGGACCGCTGGATCGCGGCGATGACCAGCAAGCCGCTGCTCGCCCACTCAGGTGCGGGACTGTTCCGCGGGGCACACGCAGTCGCCTTCGCCCTGCGCATGGCTGGCCGATCCGCTCACGTGCTGGACCACCACATCACTGCACTCACTGAGCGCCGCTTGACCAAGGCCCACGAGCGCATAGACCGCGGGGCGCCGCCGGAGACTCGGGAGTTCGACCTGATCAACGGCCTCACCGGTCTCGGCGCCTACCTCCTCAGCGCCGCAAACCCCGAACTTCTCCGCGAAGTCTTGAACTACCTGGTCCTGCTCACAGAGCCGATCAGGATCGACGGTCGAAGCCTGCCGGGCTGGTGGACAGCCGACGAGCAGGGCGGACACGGCAATCTTGGGCTCGCACACGGCGTCACGGGGCCGCTCGCACTCATGTCCATCGCCATGAGCTGCGGAGTCACCGTCCCCGGCCAAGCTGAAGCCATCGAGCATATTGACGACTGGCTGAACCAATGGCGATGCGGCTCTTGGTGGCCGGGCAGGATCTCCCGTGATGAGCTGGAGAGCGGGACGGTGAGCCGAAGCGGCCCGCAGCGACCGTCCTGGTGCTATGGAACGCCCGGTCTGGCCCGCGCCCAGCAACTGGCCGCGCTCGCGCTGGACGACCCCAAACGGCAGCAGCGTGCTGAGGCGGTGCTAGCCACCTGTATCACCGACGATGTGCAACTCGCCCGACTTGGCGACACCTCGCTCTGCCACGGCTGGGCCGGGCTCGTCCACACTACGTGGCGGGCCGCTGAAGACGCCGGCGATGACAGCGAACTGGCCGCCCTACTCCCGCGCCTGCTCGCCTGCTGGGGCCACCGGCATTCCGGGCTACCCACGGGGGATGGGCTGTTGGAAGGCAAGGCCGGAGTGGCACTGACCCGGCAGACCATCGTCGGCCCAGCCACCGCATGGGACACCTGTCTGCTCACCGCAAGACCGACACAACTCGCCGCACAATTCGAAGGAGTTTGATGACCTGCACGACCAGCAGTCCCGCCGAAGACCTGCGTGAACGCATGGTCCAGCACATCAAGGAAGCAGGTCACCTGCGGTCCAGCCGTATCGAGCAGGCGTTGCGCACAGTGCCCCGGCACCTGTTCGTGCCCGCCGTTCCTGCCGAAGAGGCATATGCGAACAAGGCCATCACGATCAAGCCCGGCAAGGACCGGCCTGCCAGTTGCGCCTCAGTCCCGACCGTTGTGGCGATGATGCTCGACCAACTTGACGCTCAGCCCGGCGACAACATCCTGGAGATCGGCGCGGGAACCGGCTACAACGCCGCGCTGCTGGCCGAACTGGTTGGCCAGGAGGGCCAGGTCACCACCATCGACATCCACCCCGATGTCACCGAGCATGCCCGTGGCGCCCTCTCCGAGACCGGATACAGCCAAGCCCGGGTGCTGACCGGGGACGGTGCCCTCGGTGACCAGGAGCACGCGCCCTACGACAAGATCATCGTCACGGTCGGACCGTGGGACCTGCCCCCAGCCTGGTTCGACCAGTTGGCCCCCGGCGGCCGCCTCGTTGTGCCGCTGCACTGGCGCGGTCAGGCCCGGAGCGTGGCCTTTGTCCGGGAGGACGGGGTGCTGAGGGCACGAGACAGCCGACTCTGCGGCTTCATCCCGATGATCGGCATTGTGCCTGCTGGTGAGCAGCACGAGGACATCGCCGACGACGTCAGCCTTTACTGGGACAGCGACCAGAAGCTCGACCTGGACGCCATCCGCGCCGCCTTCACCCAGCCGGAAACAACTGTGTGGTCCGGCGTCACTGTGCTGGCCAACGAACCCTTCGACCACATATGGCTGCGCCTGACCGCCACCGAACCCGGCACCTGCCGCCTCGCCGTCGAGCCCGCCGCGATCGAAGCCGGTGTTTGCCATCCCGCCTTCGCCTACCGCACCCCGGCGCTGGTCGACGGCGACTCGATCGCCTACCTCGCCAAGGCCCGCCCCTCTGACGGTGAGGGCGAACGCCGATACGAGCTCGGAGCCACTGGCCGTGGCCCCAGCGGCGAACAGCTCGCAGAGCGGTTGTGCGACCACATCCGCGCTTGGGACCGCGACCGCGACGCCCAGCCCGTCATCGCCGCCTACCCGGCGAGCACGCCAGATGACGGGCTGCCTGATGGCCTGGTCATCGACAAGCAGCACACACAGCTTGTCCTGACCTTCTGACCAGGCTGGAGTCCGTCGAGGTTCATGTGGGTATGGCGGCCGCGTTCATGGACTCCAGCGCCTTGACTATCACGTCGAGCAGCCGCAACTCTCCCGTGGCTTGCCTTCTCTCGATCAGAGCTGTTGTTCCAGGCCTTCCCTGATCTGATCGTGATCTTTCGTTCTGCCCTGCGAGCGTTACGCTCTGTGCAGGTCGCTGATTGCGCTTTCACGCACCAGTTTATTGCCGAGAGTGAGAAGCGTGATCAACTGCACAGAGTGTGCGTTGTAGCGCCTTCAGTGACCTGATCGACGTAGCACATACGCACTGTCGAGGAAGCGTGGAGGACGAGAGTTGGCGGGGAAGCCGGAGACCGTCGCGGGGCGTTTTCGCCTGCTAGGCCCTATCGGCAAGGGCAACATGGGCGAGGTCTACCGCGCCGAGGATCTCCAAGCGGCGGAGCGATCCCCGGGCCGCGTCGTGGCCGTGAAACGAATCCTGCGCAGCTCGGGCGGCTTCTTACTAGATTCGGAGCCGGGAGTCAAGGTCGTCGAGCGTTTCGAACGCGAGGTGCGCATCATGCACCGGCTCGACCATCCCAACCTTCCTCGCACCGTCGACGGAGGTGTGGACGACGCGGGAGTCCCGTACCTGGCCATGGAGTACCTGGACGGCCGTTCGCTGTATGACCTGCTCTCAGAGCGGCCGCAGTTGCCGATCTCCTGGGTCGCCGCGATCGGTGTGCAGATGGCCGATGCCCTGTCCGCGGCCCACGGCGTGGGTGTCGTTCACCGTGATCTCAAGCCGTCCAACGTGATGATTGTGCGGGGCGGGGGAGTCAAGGTCCTCGACTTCGGCATGGGTCGTCTCGTCGACGACGCCGACACGGGCAGGATCACCAGCACCGGCGTCACCGTCGGCACCGCACGTTACATGGCGCCGGAGCAGTTCCTTGCCGCCGCTGTCGGCCCGGCAGCTGATCTGTACGCCTTGGGGTGCGTGCTGTTCGAGTTGCTCACCGGCGGTCCGCCGTTCGACACCGCCTCTGCGCACGAGCTCGGTCAGAAACATCTGAACGACACGGTTCCCCCGATCCGCCTGCTGCGGAAGGACATACCCGGAGATCTCTCCCGGCTCGTCGAGCGCCTGCTGGCGAAAGAGCCCTCGGATCGACCGACGGACGCTGTCGCTGTCCGCCGGGCGCTCCTGCCCTTCGCGACCGGCACCGAGACGATACGGGGCTGGGACGGCTTGAACCCCGTCGCTTGGCTTTCCGGTTCGCACGTGCCGTCCCCGGCGCGGCCTGAGGGTTCGGTGCCCCCGTCACCGGTCACCGGGATGGACGTCTTCGGTGTTCACCAGAAGCTCATCGCCGACTACCGGTCCTTCACCGAGGGTGGCACGACCATTCGGAACGAGCGAATTGCCCGGTTCGTCAAGGGGGATCTGGACTCGAAGTCCCAATGGCCGGACCCCTGGTTGTCGCTGAACCCGTTCTTCGCCTCTGGCGGCACGGTGCTTGAGCTGGCGGGTCAGGGTGTGCTGCACGACGAGTGCACACGGATCTTCCAGAGCGGTAAGACGGAGGGGTCCGTGGTGTGTGACGGGCGGCCCCTGACCCTGCACCGGCACCAGCGTGAGGCGATCGACATCGCCCGGTCCGGAGAGTCCTACGTGCTCACCACCGGTACCGGTTCCGGCAAGTCGTTGTCCTACATTGTGCCGATCGTCGACCGTGTGCTGCGGCAGCGAGACGCAGAAGGTCCTGCTGGGCGTCGCCGGGTCCGCGCAATCGTCGTCTACCCGATGAACGCTCTGGCCAACAGCCAGCTCAAAGAGCTGGACAAGTTCTTGCTCGACGGGTACGGCCCTGGTCGCGAACCCGTCACGTATGCCCGCTACACGGGACAGGAGAGCGACGAGCGCCGCAAGGAGATCCGGGACAATCCGCCGGACATCCTGCTCACCAACTACGTGATGCTGGAGCTGATGCTCACCCGGCCCGACGACCGGCGTTCGCTCATCAAGATGGCCAAGGGGCTGGAGTTCCTCGTCTTCGACGAACTGCACACCTACCGTGGGCGGCAAGGCGCGGACGTGGCTCTGCTCATCCGCCGGGTCCGTGAAGCCTGCCTCGCCGACGGGCTGCAGTGCATCGGCACCTCGGCGACCATGTCCAGCGAAGGCACTTTCGAAGACCAGCAGGCCGTCGTCGCCGCGGTGGCGAGCAAACTCTTCGGCACTGGGGTGAAGCCGGCCAACGTCATCGGTGAAACTCTCGTGCGCGCCACCGAACCGGACACCGGTGCCGTTCCCGTGGAGCGGCTCGACGCGGTGCACCCTCCCCGTTCCTACGCGGAACTGGTGTCCGACCCGCTGGCCCGGTGGATCGAGACGCAGTTCGGCCTGGCCACGGACGCCGCGGGGCGGCTGATCCGCCAGCGGCCTGCCAAGATCGAAGAGGCCGCTCACGAGCTCGCGGAGCAGACCGGCGTAGCCGCCGACACGTGTGCGGAAGCGATCCGGCGAACTCTCGAGGCGGGGTCTCAAGCCCGGCATCCGGTGACCGACCGGCCGCTGTTCGCTTTCCGGCTTCACCAGTTCCTGTCGAAGGGTGACACCGTCTACGTCACCCTGGAGGACAGCGAGACTCGCTACCTGACCCGTGACTACCAGCGGATTCAGCCTGGTTCCGACGGGAAGGTCCTGCTGCCGCTCGCCTTCTGCCGCGATTGTGGCCAGGAGTATCTGACGGTCTGGCGGAACAGCAGTGGTGCCACTGTTCGTTACGAGCCTCGCCGCGACACGTCGGCGACCGGGGGCCGTACCGGCGACGGCTACCTGTACCTCGATTCCGATCGCCCGTGGCCGACGACCACGGAGGAGGCGATCGCGGACCGCCGGTTGCCGGAGTCCTGGCTGGAGGTCGACGAGCACGGGTACGAATCGGTTCGCGATTCCTACCGGAAGCGTTTACCTCAGGCCATCTCGGTCGACCCCTACGGCGTGGAGGGGCAGGGCGAGCTTCGGGCAGCGTTCATTCCGGCACCGTTCCTGTTCTGCCTGCACTGTGCCGTGAGCTACGAGCAGACCAGGGGAAGGGACTTCGCCAAGCTCGCCACGCTCGACCAGGAAGGCCGGTCGTCCGCCACCTCGCTGATCTCTGCTTCCATCGTCCGCTCTCTGAAGCAGGCGCCTCCCGAAGCGCTCGACCCGAAAGCCCGCAAGCTGCTGACGTTCGTCGACAACCGGCAGGACGCCTCGCTGCAAGCCGGTCATTTCAACGACTTCGTGCAGATCATCCAGCTGCGTGGGGCCCTGTACCGGGCGGCGCTCGCGGCTGGCGACGAGGGAATCCAGCACGAGGAACTCGCCGCCCGCGTCGCCGAGGCGCTGAATCTGGAGATCGCTGATTTCGCGGGGGCCGACGATCTTCCCCCCTCGCTGGCCCGCGCTGCTGCCAAGACTCTGCGCGACGTCATCGCCTTCCGCCTGTACCTGGACCTGAAACGCGGCTGGCGCGTCACCATGCCCAACCTGGAGCAGACGGGTCTGCTGGAAATCCACTACGAAGACTTGGACTGGTTGGCCGACGAGCCGAAGAGGTGGTCGAAGGCCCATCCGAAGCTGCGTGACGCCGAACCAGGGCAGCGCACCGAGATCATCCGCGCCTTGCTTGACGAGATGCGCCGGTCGCTGGCCATCGACGTGCAGTATTTCCGTGATGACTTCTACACGCTGCAGCGGGCCAGCGAGGAACGCCTGATCGACCCGTGGGTGTTGTCCAGCAGTGACCGAGAGCCGGAGGGGACCGCATTCCCGTTCGGCCGCAAACCCGGCATGGACAACGCGGGCCTGTACCTGTCGGGCCGTGGCAAGTTCGGCAAGTACCTGCGGCGCGTGCACTTTCCCGACTTGTCCCCGGACGACGCGCAGCAGATCGTGGCCGATCTGCTGGAAACGCTCGCCGACGCGAGCATGGTCCAACGCGTCAAGGCTTCTCCCCAGTACGGCCGTCGTGGCAGGCCCACGTCGACGGTCACCGGCTACCGGGTGGCCGCCCGCATCCTGGTCTGGCAGGCGGGCACCGGCGAGGTCGGCGTACACGACCCGCTCACCCGTACCTACGCCAGTGGCGAGGGACCGCGCGTCAACAGGTTCTTCCGGGACCTTTACCGGGACACGGCGGGCACACTCGGCGGACTGGTCGCCCGCGAGCACACCGCACAGGTGACCCCGGCGGACCGGGAACAGCGCGAGGAAGCGTTCCGCAAGGGCGAGCTGAAACTGCTGTACTGCTCACCCACCATGGAGCTGGGTGTGGACATCTCCGAGTTGAACGCGGTGATGATGCGCAACGTCCCGCCCACTCCGGCCAACTACGCCCAGCGCAGCGGCCGCGCGGGCCGGTCCGGGCAGCCCGCGCTGGTCACCACCTACTGCGCCACCGGCAACAGCCACGACCAGTACTACTTCCGCCGCTCCGAACGGATGGTGGCCGGCGCCGTGGCCCCGCCCCGGCTCGATCTGGCCAACGAGGACCTGGTCCGTTCGCACGTGCAGGCGATCTGGCTGGCGGAGTCGGGTCTGAAGCTGGGTCGTGCCGTCCCGGAGATCGTCGACATCAGTGACCCCAAGCTCCCGTTGCTCGACCACGTGGAGACGGCGCTCAAAGACGCGCTGGTGCCTCGCCGGGCGGCAGAAGCCACACGCGAGGTGCTCGGCGGTTTGCGGGGCGATCTTGCCGACTCCGCATGGTGGGACGACCAGTGGATCGACGACACCGTCCGGGCGGCACCCCGGCAGTTCAACGAGGCGTTCGACCGGTGGCGCGATCTCTTTCGCGCCGCGCAGGCCGACCAGGCCGAGCAGAACAAGCGAGTACTGGACCACACGCTGTCCGAACGCGACCGTCAGATCGCCGTCAACCGTCGCCGGGAAGCCGAAACCCAGCTCAACCTGCTCAAGAACGAAACCCCGGACAGCAAGTCGGTGTTGTCGGACTTCAACCCGTACCGCTACTTGGCCAGCGAGGGGTTCCTGCCCGGCTACTCCTTCCCGCGGCTGCCGCTCGCCGCCTACATCCCCACCTCGGGGCGGCGCTTCGGCGAGGGTGACTACCTGCAGCGTCCGCGGTTCCTCGCCATCCGCGAGTTCGGGCCCGGAGCGCTGATCTACCACGAAGGCGCTCGCTACCAGGTCACCCGGATCCAGTTGCCGTCCGATGGCAGTGGCGATGTGGTGACCACAAGCGCCAAACGCTGCACGGCGTGCGGTTACCACCACGACCAGAACGACAAGGCCGACCGTTGTCAGATGTGTGACGAGCCGCTGCGCGAGATCACCAGCGGTCTGCTCAATCTGCACACGGTCTACACGCGGCGGCGTGAGCGGATCTCTTCTGACGAAGAGGAACGCCGCCGCGCCGGGTTCCGCCTCGTGACCTCCTACCGGTTCCACGACCACGGGCTGCGGCCCGGGCGCCGTGACGCGAAAGTCAGCGACGCGACGGGGGAGATCGCCACCGTGACCTACGGCGATTCGGCAACCGTGCGCATCACGAACGTGGGCCGCATTCGCGCCAAAGAGGACGAGCCTGACGGTTTCTGGCTCGATCCCGCGGACGGGCGGTGGATGAACGAGCGGGACGCCGCTGATGCATCCGGCGACTCCAGCGAAATGCCCGTTGTCGACGCGGACGGCAACGAGAAGCGCCGCAAGAAGCGGGTGATCCCCTACGTCGAGGACCGACGCAACATTCTGGTGCTGCAACTGGCCCAACCGCTCCCGGAAGAGGTGGCGCTGTCGCTGATGTACGCGCTGGAACGCGGTATCGAGTCCGAGTTCGAGCTGGAAGACGCGGAACTGACCGCCGAACTGCTGCCGCCCGACCACGGCCCACGCGACCGGATTCTGTTCACCGAGGCGGCCGAGGGCGGCGCGGGGGTGCTTCGACTGATGCAGTCGGACCCGGCGGCGCTGGCCAGGGCCGCGGTCGCCGCACTGGACATCTGTCACTTCGACCGAGACGGTCACGATCGCGGCGGTCCGCACCCTGACCGCCCGTGCGCGCGCGGCTGCTACGACTGCCTGCTGACCTACGGCAACCAGCTCAACCACGGTGCGATCGACCGGCATTCCGTGCGTGAGCTGCTGCTCCGCCTGGCGAGCGCGCAGGCATTGCCTGCCGGTCAGAACGAGTCCCGCACCGACCAGCTCGCGCGCCTGACCTCGCAGTCGGACACGCGGCTGGAGGAGCGGCTGATCACGTGGCTGAAGGAGCAGGGGCTTCGGCTGCCGGACGAGGCGCAGACCTTCGTCTCGGAGGCACTGGCCCGACCCGACTTCATCTACCGGCTGCCCGGAGTCAGCCTCGCGGTGTTCGTCGACGGCCCGGTGCACGAGCACGCCACCGTGGCCCAGCGGGACGCCGATGCCCAAGAGCGCCTCTACGACGCGGGCTGGGAGGTCGTCCGATTCCCCCATGACGGGGACTGGCGGGCCATTGCTCAGGAGTTTCAGCGGTATTTCGGCCCCGGCGCGACTGCTTGACGATCAGGAAGACGGAATAGCGAACATGACAACCACCTACATCCCGGGTTCCCTGGTGTCCGCGCGCGGACGCGAGTGGATCGTCCTGCCGGAGACCGCGGCGGACATGCTGGTGCTGCGCCCTCTCGGCGGCACCGATGACGACATCGCGGCAGTCTTCCCCGCCTTCGAAGAGGTTCGTGACGCCACCTTCCCGCCGCCGTCGGCCGACGATCTCGGTGACGCGCTGGCCGCGGGCCTGCTCCGGTCCGCGCTGCGCATCGGTTTTCGCTCCGGCGCTGGGCCGTTCCGGTCGCTTGCCGGAATCGCCGTCGAGCCACGGGCGTATCAGCTCGTGCCGTTGCTGATGGCATTGCGGCAGCGCGTGGTGCGGATGCTGATTTCCGATGACGTGGGAATCGGCAAGACCGTGGAAGCCGGCCTGATCGCCGCCGAACTGCTGGCTCAGGGCAGCGCCCGCGGCCTGGCGGTGCTGTGCTCCCCGGCGCTGGCCGAACAGTGGCAGGAGGAGTTGCGCAGCAAGTTCGGTATCGACGCCGAACTGGTGCTGGCGTCCACCGTGTCCAAGCTGGAGCGCGGACTGGACCTGGGACAGTCGCTGTTCGACAAGTACCCGCACGTCGTGGTGTCCACCGACTTCATCAAATCGACCCGGCACCGAGACGATTTCGTCAAGCACTGCCCGGATCTCGTCATCGTCGACGAGGCGCACACCTGCGTCTCCGCGGACGACAGCGCGTCCACGCAGAGTCAACTGCGCTACGAGCTGCTGCAGCGGATCGCCGCCGACGCCGAGCGGCA
Organism: Amycolatopsis rhizosphaerae; assembly: GCF_007713715.1. Lineage (GTDB taxonomy): Bacteria > Actinomycetota > Actinomycetes > Mycobacteriales > Pseudonocardiaceae > Amycolatopsis_E > Amycolatopsis_E rhizosphaerae. The sequence continues at coordinate 22,180 of NZ_VJWX01000020.1, read as the reverse complement.
TCTGCTGTTAGTGACCGCCACCCCCCACAGTGGCAAGGAGGCGGCGTTCCGCGGACTCCTCGGCCTGCTCAAGCCCGAGCTGTCTGCCGTGGACTTCGACAGCACCGCTGGCAGGCGGCTGCTGGCCGCGCACTTCGTGCAACGTAAGCGCGCGGATGTGCGGCAGTTCCTCACCGAGCAGGATGGGATCTCCGACGCCAGCCTGCGTGAGGACACTACCTTTCCCTCGGATCGGTTCTTCAAGGACGAGACCTACAAACTCTCGCCCGCCTACCGGGCGCTGCTCGATGACGCCGTCGCGTATGCGGGCGAGCGCGTCGCCGCGGCAGGCCAGACGGGCAAGCGCGAAGCCCGCATCGCCTGGTGGTCGGCTATCGCACTGCTGCGCTCGATGGTGTCGTCCCCCCGGGCTGCGGCGCAGACCCTGGAGACCAGGTCGGCCGCGGCGGCTGCCGCCACTCCCGAGGAAGCCGATCGCCTGGGCGCACCGCTCACCCGGGACAGCGGCGACAGCGACGCGCTCGAAGGGCTCGACGTGGTGCCCGGCGCCGAGACCGGCCAGGCCGGAGCACAGTTGGCTGAACTGGCCGAACGGGCGAAGCAACTCGAGGGCCCGGCGGAAGACCGCAAGCTTGCCGCGTTGATCAAACACCTCAAGGCACTGCTCGCCGACGGCTACCACCCCATCGTCTTCTGCCGCTACATTCCCACTGCCGACTACGTCGCCCAGCACCTTGAGGGCGATCTCGGTAAGAAGACCGTGATCCGAGCGGTCACCGGAACCCTGTCCCCGCAGCAGCGGCTCCAGCGCATCGGGGAACTTGCCGCGAAGGCCGGGGAGGATCCGGCGGCGCGCCGGGTGCTGGTCGCCACCGACTGCCTGTCCGAGGGCGTGAACCTCCAGCACCACTTCGACGCGGTGGTGCACTACGACCTGGCCTGGAACCCGACCCGGCACGACCAGCGGGAAGGCCGGGTCGACCGCTACGGCCAGAAGCGCGACGTGGTCCGGGTGGTCACGCTCTACGGCAGCGACAACGGCATCGACGGCAAGGTGCTCGAAGTTCTGCTGAAGAAACACCGCCAGATCCGCAAGGACCTGGGCATCTCGGTGTCGGTACCGGATGCGGCTTCGTCCGGCGTGACGGACGCGATCGTCGAGTGGCTGCTGATGCGCAAGCAGCAACCGGAGCAGGCGAGCCTGTTCGAGGTCGACAACCTCGACGCCAAGGCCAAGGCTCTGGAGTCGGACTGGCAGTCGGCGGCGGAGCGGGAGAAGACGTCCCGCTCCCGCTTCGCCCAGCGCGCCATCCACCCGGAGGAGGTGGCCCGGGAGGTCGCCGCCATCCGGGACACGCTGGGCCGGGCGAGCGAAGTCCGGGAATTCGTCCGGCTCGCGTTGCCCGCGCTGGAAGCGGTGGTGCGGGGCAACGGCGAGGGCGAGTTCACCGCGGACTTCAGTGGCACTCCCGCCGGACTTCGGGACGCGCTGGCGCCTTTGCTGGGCGGTGAGGCCGTCGAACAGGGAAGGCTCGTGCCGTTCCGCACCACGGCCGCGGTCGCACGCGGGGAGGTCGCACTGGTCCGCACCGACCCGGTGGTGGGCGCCGTCGCCGGATACGTGCTCAATGCCGCGCTGGACGGCAAAGTCAGCGGGCCGCGTCCGGCGAGGCGATGCGGCGTCATCCGCACCAAGGGCGTGGACGTGCGCACCACCCTGCTGCTGGTCCGTTACCGTTTCCAGTTGACCCTGCCGTCCCGCTCGGGGGAACGGCAACTGGTCGCCGAAGACGCCCGGCTGCTCGCCTTCCGAGGCACCCCGGAGAAGGCTGCCTGGCTCTCGCCGCACGAGGCATTGGACCTTGTCGAGCTGACCGCCGACGAGAACACCGACCCGACCTTCGCCGAGCGGAGCATCAAGCGCCTACTGGACGCGCTGCCTGCCGCAGATGAGCACCTACTGTCCTATGGGGATGAGTTGGCCGCCGAACTGCTCGCCTCGCACCGCCGGGTGCGCAGCGTGTCCGGAGAGATCGTCCGCGGTGTGAACGTGGTCGCACAGAAACCTGCCGACGTTCTCGGCGCCTACGTGTACCTGCCGGTCTCGGGAGGGGCCGCCTGATGTCCGCTGTCGCTCGTAACCAGGTTTTCTCCGCCGTCCACACGGTCGGCGCCCTGCTGCCCGCCGACATGCTGGTGCGCATCAGCGAAGGCAAGGACGTGACCGGCTCCCGGCCCGCCGACTACCGGGTGGTCGGGGCTCGCTCGGTGAGTGACGAGGCGGAACGTCACTGGGACTACTTGAAATCGGTGTGGAAGGAACTGCGCGAGAAGTTGCCGCCGGCCCCGCAAACCGAGGTGCCCGCCGACCCGACCGGTCTCGCGGTCAGCCAGTGGCTTGCGCCGCTGTTTCACGAACTCGGTTTCGGCGCGCTGACCGAACTGGGCGAATCGGGCATCAGCGCGGACGACGGCGGGAAGACTTTCGCCATCAGCCACCGCTGGAACCACGTGCCCGTGCATCTGGCCGCCTGGCACATCTCATTGGACAAACGGCCGGGCGGTGCGGGCACCGTTCCGGCACAGTCACTGGTGCAGGAATGCCTGAACCGGACGGAAACCCACCTGTGGGGCGTGGTGAGCAACGGCCGCCAGCTCCGGCTGCTGCGGGACTCCAGTGCCCTTGCGACTGCTTCGTACGTCGAGTTCGATCTGGAAGCCATCTTCGACGGCGAGCTGTTCAGCGAGTTCGTGCTGCTGTACCGGCTGCTGCACGTCACGCGGTTCGCGGTGGCCGAGGGCGCCGCACCCTCGACGTGCTGGCTGGAGAAGTGGCGCGTCGACGCCATCGCGTCGGGCACCCGTGCCCTGGACCAGCTCCGCGACGGGGTGCAGCAGGCGATCACCACGCTCGGCACCGGTTTCCTCAAGCACCCAGACAACGGCGAGCTGCGCGCCAACCTCGACGTCCACACCTTCCACACCGCCCTGTTGCGGCTGGTGTACCGGATGCTGTTCCTCTTCGTCGTGGAGGACCGGGGTGTCCTCCACTCCAAGGAGGCCGACCAGCAGGCGAAAGACCGTTACACCGCCTACTTCTCCACGGCCAGACTGCGGGAACATGCTCGCCGTCGGCGGGGAACCGCGCACGACGACCTGTACCGGGCGCTACGTATTGTGCTCGACGCGCTGGGAGACGAGCAGGGCCGCCCCGAACTGGGCCTGCCGGGTCTCGGCGGGATCTTTGACGACAACGACGCCGACGCCCCGCTTTGGGGCCTGGCTCTGTCCAACGAGTACTTGCTCTCCGCCGTGCGGCACCTCGCGCAGGTGCGCGACGTGGACTCGCGCCGGTGGCGTTCGGTCGACTACCAGCATCTGGACGCCGAAGAACTCGGCTCGATCTACGAGTCGCTGCTGGAACTGGTGCCGAAACACAGCGCGGTGGATCGCACCTTCGAGTTGGTGGCGATGGCGGGTAACAGCCGCAAGACCACGGGTTCGTACTACACCCCGTCCTCGCTGATCGACTGCCTGCTGGACTCGACGTTGGACCCAGTGATCGACGACGCGGTCAAGCGGGCCGAGATCGCGGCTACGGCGGCCAGGTGAGCCGGATCCGGCCGAGCGGATCGTCAACGAACTGCTGTCGCTGAAGGTATGCGACCCCGCCTGCGGCTCGGGCCACTTCCTGGTTGCCGCGGCCCGGCGTATCGCGAAGCGGGTGGCGTCGGTGCGGGAGCACAACCCCGAGCCGACGACGGACGCGGTGCGCAGCGCGCTGCATGAGGTCATCGCCCGCTGTATCTACGGCGTCGATCTCAACCCGATGGCGGTCGAACTCGCCAAGGTCTCGCTGTGGCTGGAAGCCATGGAATCGGGAACGGCGCTGAGCTTCCTGGACGCGCACATCAAGTGCGGTAACGCTCTTATCGGCGCCACACCTGGTTTGCTCCGCAAGGGAATCCCGGACGAGGCGTTCAATCCCATCGAGGGCGACGACAAGAAGTTCGCCAGGTCGCTGGCGCGCCAGAACAAGTCGGAACGCCTCGGCCAGGGAGAGCTGTTCGAGATCCACACCGAGACGAAGGTGTCCAACGCCGCGTTCGCGGCCGACGTCCGGCAACTGATGAAGACCGTCCCCGGTCAGTTGCGCGGAGTGCGTCGCCAGGAGTCTGACTACCGTAAGTTCGCCGAGTCTGCCGGGTACCGGCACGCGCTGCACGTGGCTGACGCCTGGTGCGCCGCGTTCCTCTGGCCCAAGGACGCGGATGCTCCCCAGGCGGTGACGGAGAAGGTCTTCCGGGGGCTGCAAGACCCGGAAGGCAAGGCAGCATCGCAGGAGACGCATGACGAGATCGTCCGGCTGCGCGAGCAGTACCGGTTCTTCCACTGGCACCTGGAGTTCCCTGAGGTCTTCTCGGTGCCCGACGACGGCTCGGCGGTGACTGAGGGGACCGGTTGGGGTGAGGGATTCGACTGCGTGCTGGGTAACCCGCCGTGGGAGCACCTGGAACTCAAGGAACAGGAGTTCTTCTCGTCTCGTTCCCCAGCAATCGCCGCAGCGGCCGGAGACAAGCGGAAGAAGCTCATCGGACGGCTTCGAGAAGAAAACTCCTTTTTGTTCCATATTTACGAGGAAGCGAAGCGAAAAATTGATGGAAGTAGACATTTCGCGAGCAATTCTGAAATCTTCCCATTGTGTGGCCGTGGTCGAATAAAGACCGACCCCGTATTTGCCGAGCAAGGGCGACAGTTAATCCGCTCTCGTGGACGTATGGGGATGGTTCTTCCCACCGGCATCGCGACCGATGCAACCACCCAGTATTTCTTCAAAGACTTAGTTCAGGCGGCCTCTCTTGCCGCTCTCTACGACTTCGAGAATCGGAGCAATCTCTTTCCTGCCGTTGACTCACGCATGAAGTTCTGTGTTCTGTCGATTACGGGGCGAGGTCTGCGCGAGGATGCCGCCACGTTCGCTTTCTTCCTGCATGACCCGGCGGAACTCGACGACGCGAACAAGGCGTTCGCGCTCACGCCCGAGGAGATCACCCTCCTCAACCCCAACACCGGAACGTGTCCTATCTTCCGCTCTCGCCGGGATGCCGAGATAACGCTCGGGATTTATCGCCGGGTACCGGTGCTGGTGAAAGAACCTGATGAGCTTGGTCGCGGCGGCAGCAACCCGTGGGGCGTATCGTTCATGCAGGGACTGTTCAACATGACAAGCGACTCGCACCTCTTCCACAAACGAGAGGAACTTGAGCGGGACGGCTGGACCCTCACCGGCAACGTCTTCGCCAAGGGCACTGCGCGTATGCTGCCGCTGTACGAGGCGAAAATGGTGCACCACTACGACCATCGGTGGGCAACGTACAACGAGGATGGATCTACACGCGATCTGACCGAGAAACAAGACCCGAACGCTGTCGTCCTTCCGCGCTACTGGGTGTCCGAGGAAGATATTCCCACGGATCGCTTCGGCAAGAACGGGAACCGGATCTACGAAGCCGGTGTTGCCACCCGGCTTGCCGTAAAACATTGGGACCGCGGCTGGCTCGTCGGGTGGCGCGATATCTGTCGAGCCACGGATGAGCGCACCATGATTAATAGTCTATTTGCTCGCGCAGCAGCTCCTGATGGAACATTGCTGATGCTGCCCACTGAAGAGCCTGTGAGTGGTTTAGTTGGCTGTTTGTCATCGTTTGTGCTTGACTTTGCAGCGCGACAGAAGGTTGGAGGAACGCACCTAAAGTTCTTTACTGTTTATCAGCTTCCGATCGCTTCGCCTTCAGTGTTGTCGGTGCACGCCATATTTATCGCATCCCGCGTGCTCGAACTATCCTATACGGCTCACGATATCGCCCCCTTCGCTCGAGATCTGGGCGACACTGGCGCACCGTTCGTCTGGGACGACGAACGGCGCGCGATCATCCGCGCCGAACTCGACGCGCTCTTCTTCCACCTCTACGGGATCTCCCGCGAGGACGCGGACTACATCCTCGACACCTTCCCGATCGTCAAGCGCAAGGATGAGGCCAAGTACGGCAGCTACCGCACCAAGGAACTGATCCTCGCGGAGTACGACCGAATGGCGGCGGCCGGAGTCAGCCTCACCACGCCGCTGATCGACGGGGAGAACTACACCTCGACGCTCAACCCGCCGCCGGGGCACGGCCCGCGTCACCCGGATGCCGCGCGGTGACCAGCGCCTATCCCGAGTTCCAGCTCCGTCTCCCGCACGGCGGGCCAATCGCGCGGGGACGGTTGCTGGAGGAGAAGGGCGCCAACGGCAGCCAGAAGTTCGTGGTCTTCGCCGGATGTCCGGTTCGCCCCGACGTCGTACCGTCATTCCCGATCAGGATGCCGTCCTCACATATCTTTCGCGAGCATCTCATTCAGGACGGGCAGATCGTCGAATCCACGAAATGGCCCGGCTTTCTGGAGACGGCCACCGACATCACTTGCGGCTCCCCGTCTGCGGCGGCGGAGATCCTGGTCGGCCGCAGCGCCAACGGTTGGACCAAGTGGAAGACCGACGACGGCCACCCGCTTGCCGACTACCTGTCCGTGCCTGCCTTTGGCCCCAACCGCACCTGGCTGGTTCGAGGGTCCAACGTCAACGGGTTCGACCTGGTGCAGCGTCTCTGGCTCCCCGAAAGCCTCGTGAGCGTGGCCGCCTCGCACCTGCGTAGTGGGATCGGTCAGGTCATCAGCAAAGACGAGTTGCGGACCTTCGTGGAGGAGGACTACGGAGCAACGCTGAGCTACAACCAGCGCGTCCGGCTGGTCGACGAACTCCACGCGTTCCTGGCCAAAATGAAACCCGGTGACACCGTCTGCACGATTTCCAACGGCAACCTTTACGTTGGCGAGATCGTCGGAGACGTGCAACAAGTTGCCTCGGAGGGCGACCGGTCGAATCTGGTGCGACCGGTGGAATGGCAGTCCGCGGCGTACCCGTACCACGAGCTGCCGGAAGAACTGCAGCAGAAGCTGTCCATCCAGAGCGACGTCGTCGATCTCACCGCCGTTGCGGCGCTCGTCGCGGGGCTGGGACGCAGCGACGAGGAACTGGCCGACGAGGCACAGGACCAGCAGGGCGATTCCAGCCTCGAACAGGCCGCTCTGGTCGCCCGGCGCGAACTCACCCTGCCCGGCCCGACGCCGGAGCTGGCCGACGAGTTGCTGGTGCACGACACCGCCTGGCTGGCCGAGCTGCGCGACCTGTTGTGGGACGACCGTCAACTCGTGCTCTACGGGCCGCCCGGGACCGGAAAGACCTACCTGGCGCTCAAACTCGCCGAGTTCCTCGGGGGCGGCCCGGAACAGGTCAAACTGGTCCAGTTCCACCCGGCGTACTCGTACGAGGACTTCTTCGAGGGCTTCCGCCCCCAGGAAAATCCCGACACCCACGAAGTTGCGTTGCGCATCACCGCCGGACCGCTGCGCGAGCTTGCCGACCTGGCTGCCCGGGAGGGTAACCGGCACATCCCGCATTTCCTGGTGATCGACGAGATCAACCGGGCGAACCTGGCGAAAGTATTCGGCGAGCTGTACTTCCTCCTCGAATACCGCAACAAGGCGGTGCGGCTCACCTACTCCGGCGACGATTTCGCGCTGCCGTCCAATCTGTTCCTCATCGGTACCATGAACACGGCCGACCGGTCCATCGCCCTGGTCGATGCCGCCATGCGGCGCCGATTCGCGTTCGTGGAACTGTCCCCGCGCACCGAACCAACCAAGGGGCTCCTGCGCCGCTGGCTCGCCCGCGAAGGCCGGGACAGCGAACCGGCCGATCTGCTCGACGCCCTGAACGCCCGCGTCGACGACCCGGACTTCCAGATCGGTCCGTCCTATCTGATGAAGCGCGGCGTGTACCGGGAGGGCGGGCTGGAACGCACCTGGCGGACAAAAATCCTGCCGCTGCTGGAAGAGCACCACTACGGCGAAGGAGTGCAGGTCGAGAAGCGTTACGGATTGGCCGCCCTGCGCGCCGCGATCTCCCCACCGTCCGGCGCGGCATCCGACAAGGTGACATGACCGTCCTGGAGCTTGCCGAGTACGGGCCACCGCTCTCGGTGGCGCTGGACGACGTCACCGGCCGGGCCCTCGCGCGGTCGCGGCTTCTCGACATCGCACCTGACCCGGAGGTGGCGGGGAACTGGCGGGTTCGCGCCGGTAACAAGGTGGGTGTGGCCGCCGTGCACATGCCCGACGGCTCGTCCGTCATCCTGCGCATCGCTCCCAAAGTGCCCATCGCGCGGTTGCTGTTCCTCCTCGGCTTCAGCCGTAGCCCCAAAGGGTGGCGCAGCGAACACGTGCAGGTGGACAGCGACGAGGACCTGTTACCCGCCTTCGCGCGCCTGTTCGCGATGGAAGCGGACGAAGCGCTGCGGCAGGGCCTGCTCAAGGGATACCGCACCACCGACGAAACCGCACTGGTCGTGAGAGGCAGAATCCGGCTCGGTGACCAGCTCAGCCGTCGCTACGGGCAGTTGATCCCGCTGGAGATCACGCACGACGAATACACGACGGATATCGCGGAGAACCAGCTGCTGCGGGCGGCCTGTGAGGCCCTGCTCCGGCTGCCCGGGCGACTCCCGCCTGATGTGCGAGGTGTGCTGCTCAGATTGCGGGTCCGCCTCGCGGAGGCCTCCCCACTTACCAGAGGCGGCCGGTTGCCGGTATGGCGGCCCAGCCGCCTCAACGCGCGTTACCAGGTCGCGTTGCGGCTGGCCGAACTTGTGTTGCACGGCTGCTCGGTGGAACACCGGTCCGGGGACGTGACCGTACAGGGGTTCCTGTTCGACATGGCGAAAGTCTTCGAGGACTTCGTGACGACCGCGCTCCGTGAGGAATTCGCCCACGGCGACGGATACTGCGTTCTGCAAGCCACCCATTACCTCGACGACCGCAACGCCATCCGCCTGATCCCGGACTTCGTCCGCTACGACCGCGCGGGCACGCCGCTCGCGGTAGCGGACGCCAAGTACAAAGCCCAAAAACCCGAGGGCTTTCCCGATGCCGACTTGTATCAGATGCTGGCCTACTGCACGGCGTTAAACCTGGCCGAAGGCCATCTCGTCTACGCCAAGGGCAATGCTCCGCACGGTGCTCACCGCGTGCGGCACGCGGGCATCACCATCCACCAGCACGCACTGGACCTCGAATTGCCACCGCCCGCGCTGCTGGGCCAGGTCGGCGACATCGCTGACCACCTCGCTGCTGCCGTGCGATGATCAGGTCATGCCTCGACTCGCCTTCGCCAACACGTTCTGGGAGACCTGGGATCGGCTGGAAAAGCCGATCAAGGCCGGGGTGCGCAAGGCGATGGAGAAGTTCCAGGAGTTGTCGGTCGCCGAGTTGCACGCGGACAAGGGGTTGCACCTGGAGTCGGTGAACAACGCCCGCGACTCGCGGATGCGCACGATCCGCGTCACCGACTTCTGGCGTGGGGTGGTGCTCGCCCCCGACGACGGCAGTGACATGTTCCTGCTGCTCAACGTCGTGCGGCACGATGACGCCTACAACTGGGCGGCGAAGCGGCTGTACACCGTCAACACCGCCACCCGGGGCCTGGAAGTCCGGAACGTCCTCGCCATCGAACAGCTCACCCCGTCCCTGGAGGAAGTGGCGGCGCAAGCGCCGACGCTGCTGTTCGCCCAGCACTCGGACACGGTGCTACGCGACCTCGGTATCGACGACCAGGTTCTGCGCGCGGCACGAGCCATCACGGACAAGGCACAACTGGCCGCCTTCGGCGGTTTGCTGCCCGAGGACCAGTACGAGGTGCTGCAGTTCCTGGCCGAAGGTTTCACCCCGGAAGAGGTGTACCGGGACGTCGTCGCGGTCCGGCGACCCGTGGAGACGAGTTCCGGCACCGAAGACAGCCTGGCGATGGCCATCGCCAACACCACCAGCCGCATCACGCTCGTCACCGGTCCGGACGAACTGGCCGAGATCCTGGACAAGCCGTTCGCGGCCTGGCGCGTGTTTCTGCACCCGTCCCAGCGCCGCGTGGCGTACCGCCCGTCGTACAACGGGCCCGCGCAGGTCTCGGGTGGTCCGGGGACCGGCAAGACCGTGGTCGCCCTCCACCGAGTGAAGCACCTGCTCAGCCGTGATCCCGCCAGCCGGGTCCTGCTCACCACGTTCACCACCGCCCTGGCCCGCACCTTGCGAGAGAACCTGGCGCTGCTGATAGACGACGAGCAGTTGTCGAACGTGGACGTCACCACCGTCAACGCCTACGCCCACCGGGTCGTGCGGGAACTGTCCGGCCGCGCCCCCGCCCCCATCACCGACGCCGACGAACTGCAGATCTGGCGGCGGATCCGCCGCCACCTCGACCTGCCCTGGACCGAGCAGTTCCTGGCACAGGAGCACCGGCACGTCGTCATCGCACATCAGGTGGAAAGCAGGGAGGACTACCTGCGGGTCGAACGGCGCGGCCGCGGCGCCGCACTGGGGCCACGCCAACGCCAGCGGCTCTGGGAGGCCGTCGAGGCGTTCCGCCTGGAGTTACAGGGTGCGCGGGCCACCACCCAACTGCTGATGTGCGCTCAGGCGGCAGACCTGCTCGCCACCGCCAACCTGGGCGAACACGGCTACCACCACGTGGTCGTCGACGAGGCACAAGACCTGCATCCGGCGCAGTGGCGGGTCCTTCGGGCGGCTGTGCCCGCGGGGGCGGACGATCTGTTCATCACCGGCGACCCGCACCAGCGGATCTACGATTCCCGCGTGTCCCTGCGCGAGCTCGGGATTTCGGTGGCCGGCCGCAGTAGTCGCCTGCGGCTCAACTACCGCAACACCGCGGAGATCCTCGCCTGGTCGACCGGGGTGATGGATGGCTCTCCCGTCGAGGATCTGGGTGGCGAGGGCAACGACAGCCTCGTCGGCTATCGCTCGTTGCTGCACGGGAAGCGCCCGCACATCGAAGGCCATCCGAGCGAACAGGCGGAGGTCGCCGCGGTCGTCGACCGGGTGCGGACATGGCTTGACCAAGGCGTGGAAGCCAGCGAGATCGCCATCTGCGCGCGGTTCAACCTGATGCTCGACAAGGTGAACAAGGAACTGGCTGCTGCGGGAATCCCCGCTGTACTCGTGAAGAACCAGCCCAATGCTGATGATGAGGGAGTTCGCCTTGCCAGCATGCACGCCATGAAGGGACTCGAATTCCGCTGTGTCGCGGTTGTCGGGGCCACCGCGAAAGCCGTGCCGTTCGGCAAAGAGGTCACGCCGCTGGAGGTCGACCCACGGCTGCACGATGCCGACCTGTTCAAGCAGCGTTGCCTGCTTTTCGTGGCCTGTACTCGGGCGCGAGAGGCCCTTGCAGTCACCTGGAACGGCACGCCCAGCCCTTTTCTGCCGCCCACAACGAATCGCACCAGGCAAGGCGCGGAATAGGAACTGTGATTCAGCGCCCGGGATCGTGCACGCGGGACGTTCAGCTGCATGAGGGCGTCGAGAGTCGCGTATGGGCGGACGACGGATCCCGATGTGGGCCAAACTCGGCACACGGGACTGACTCATCCGTTACCCTTCTCCCGCGGCTCACTGTGGTTTGGTCCACTTGATCAGGGCCATGATGAGCAAGAATGACATGCGCGGCAGGTGTCCGGGGACGAGGGGAACCGTGGAGTGCCGGAAAACGGGCATTGGATCACCAAGGACGGCCGACGGATCTTCATTCGCGACGGTGGTGGTTCCGGCAAGGGACGTGGCGGGATCGTAGCGTTGGCGGCTGCGCTCGTGATCGCGGGTGGCGCCGGTGGGGCGGCCGGGATCGGTGCACTGGGCGGTGCGGCCGCCGAGGCCGGGGCCGGATCCGCGGCGGAAGCGGTAGCGGGAAACACCGCAGGTGATGTGGTCGACTTGCTGCCAAGGCGGTCGATGAAAACCCGCCGGACATCGGCCCGCGAATCGGCCAAGCGCGGGAAAACCGACGAGGCGCTGGGCAAGCTAAAGCTCAAGCGACTCAAGCACAAAGCCGAGCGTGAACTGGACTGTGTCGCCTCATCCACCGGAAAGGTCCGCGAATTCCTGGCTCGAACCCCGTGCACCTCGCTGGATCGCATGCTCATGGCTGTCGGCGACGGACACGGCAACGCCGCAGTGGTGTCGGTGGTCCGGGTCGGATTCCGCAGCGCGAAGCAGGCCGAGGCCTTCGAGAAGGTCGAGCGAGTGCAGGGCAGCGGCGATGTCCGACCTCTGGAGATTGCCGCAGTACTCGGCCTCACCGGCGTACACATCACCGGGCACCACTACCAGGCCCGGCCGGACAAAAACGCCATGATCATCGCGGAGACCGACACCGCAACCGGCCACGTCGACAATGCCACCCTGGATGCGCTCGCCGACATCGCCACCTACTTCCCCGTGACCTGACCCGGTTTCGGCGGCCGAGCGCCGATGCGCGCAGGATTCATCGAAACGGGTGACATGTCGCTGTTGCTCCCGAATCGGCATCCTGTCTTCGTAACCTGGACGGGTGATCGATTACGACGAGACGCCGGAGATAGAGGCGCCCGCTGATCCGTGGTCGGCTCTGCTACCGGGGCAGGAGCTTGTTCCGGCCTACCTGACCTCGCGGTTCGCGGCGCAGTACCGGGTGATCGTCGATGTCCTGCTGGCCGAGCAGGACACGAGCCTGACCGGCCTGTCCTATGACGAGGTGGCCACCGGCGTTCGCGCTCACCTCGCCGGGCAGGTGCCGACCGAGGCCCTCGACCGGCTGCTTGCTCCGGACGTACTGCACCTTGACGCACGGCTAGAGCGACTGGTGCAGTGGCGGGTCGTGACCCGCTGGCAGGAACCCGCTCGCTCCGGGGAGGACTTCCTGCGCCGGCGTGACCGGTACCAGCTCACGCAGAGAGCGGCAGGTCTGCACGTCTTTTGGTCATCCATCGACGACACCGAGGAGGCCGCGGGGGATCTCACGCTGGCGCCGCGGGCGATCCACGAACGGTTGACCGCGTTCGCCGAGTCGATTCGCCAGGCGGTCTACACCGATGCGGCGACGGAGTTCCAGCAGGTCGGGGCCATGCACCAGGCGATGGCCACCGCGGCTCGCGGGTGGCAGCGCACGTTGGCGCATGCCTTGTCGGGTGGGCCGGATCCCGCCAAGCAGGACCTGCTGTGGCAGACGTTGCGCTCCTACATCGGCATGTGGGGTGAGCAGGTCGACGTCCACACGCCGCGGATCGCGGAGCTGGTGGTGGAGCTCGACCCGCTGTTGACTCCGGAGGTGTGGCGTGCGTGCGTTCGCGCGGCATTGGACACCGAGGCGGGCGATGAGGTAGTGGCCACCCAGGCACGACGCTGGGAGCACACCTGGGAGGCCCTCGGCTCCTGGTTCGGTGGCAGCGACAGTCAGGCGCGGAAGCTGCGACGCCAGTTGCGGGACCTGGTCGCTCCGTGGGCACGCAACATGAACCTCCTGCTGGACACCGGCGGCGCGGTCACGCGCCGTGCGGAACTCCTGGCGTTGGCCGTCGCGGTCGAGCGCGCTCCCGACGACGAGAGCGCCTGGCGGATCTGGGACACCGCGGTGGGCGCGTTCTCCGCACGCCACCTGCTGTTGGCGTCGGACTCCGCCGACGACAACGACTTGAGCTGGACCAACGCACCGCGCGCGCCGATCACCGCCCGCTTCCGGGAACAAGGTGCTCGCGCCGCGGTCGGGAGGCGGACCAAGATCCCGGACTACTCGACGGGCAAGAGCGCCGCCCGACGGGCCAGGCTCGCCGCCCAGGCAGCCCGCAGCGGCGCCGAGGCGGCGTTGCGTCAGCGTTCCGGAACGCACCTGGCCGAGTGGGGCGAGATCACGGACGCGGAACTGGACCTGTTGCTGGAGTTCGTCGGCGTGGTGCGGCGGACGCGATCGGAGAGCGCGGTGACCGGAGACGGCCGATGGCGGATCACGTTGCGTCGACCATCGGCCGCGCACGAGACCACGAGCCTGCGCGCAGGTAGTGGCAGCATGGCGACCCTGAACTGGTACTTCAGGATGGATCCCGCGTGAACCGCAACGAGGCCGAACGGCAACGGGCGTTCACCGCCTTACTGCGCTCGCCGGTGCTGGACCGGCACACCCATCCCGAAGTGTGGCCGCTGGTGCGGGTACACCGGGGGAAGCTGGGCGAGTGGTTCGCCCAGCGGCTCGGGTACCGGCTGGTGGTGACCGACTCCGCAGCCCGCTTGTTCCGGTTGCCCGTTGACGGTGCCGTCGTCGCGCCCCGACGGTTCCGGCCGCCGACCCGGCGGGTGCTCGTGCTGGCCATCCTCGCCGCCGCGGCGGCTGAGGACACCGAGGACATCACCACCACTCAGGACCTGTCCGACCGGGTCCGCGTGCTCTCCACGCACGAAGACGTTGAGCTCGCGCCCTATGACCCCGACCGGTTCGCCGAGCGCACGTTGTTCGTCAAAGCCGTCCACCTGCTGGTGTCCGTGGGGGCACTGCGACCGACCGGTCGTGACGACGAGGAGCAGCGCGAGGGGTGGGCGCACCGCCGTGATGCGATTGGCGGCGCCTACGAGGTACGCCGCGAGCTGCTGCTGCGTCTGGTCGACCCCGCCTCGTTGCGCGCTGCGCTCACCGGAGGGCACGATGGCGGACCGCCCCACGAGGCAGCAGCGCGGATCGGCTTGATGCGCAAACTGGTGGAACTGCCCGTGGTCCTGTACGAGGATCTCACCGACGCCGAGCGGATCTACCTGACCGGCCAGCGCCACCGCGTCCTGACCTGGTGCGCGGAGATGACGGGGTGGGTGGTCGAGCAACGCGCGGAGGGGATGGCGCTCATCGCCGCGGATGAGGCGGACACAGACCTTCCGTTCCCGAGGGTGCGTGCTGCCGACTTCGCTGCCTTGATGGCGCTTGACAAACTGGTGCGCACACACGGTGCGGGCTCGTTAGTCACAGCCGACGACCTCGGTTCGGCCGCGCTCGAGGTTCGGGAGAGGTACGTCAAGGCGATGACCAATGACCTGAGTTCGGGCGAAGCCGTGGAATCCGCGGCACGGGACCTGCTGGGTGCGCTGGACCTGCTGCGCCCGACCGGAGAGCCGGACAGATGGCGGTTGACCGCCGCTGCGGCACGCTACCGTGATCCACGGGTGGTGGCCGTGAACGCGAAGCTGAACGAGGAGGGCGAAGGTTGACCCGACCAGAACCTGATCGCGAGCGGTGGCTGGCGGCAGCGATGACGGGTGGCCTCCCAGAGCCGAATCTCCGGCGGTGGCAGCCGTTGCGCGTGGGCATCGTCAACCTGTGGGAGTACGACCAGGCGGAGTTCTGGTTCGCCGACGGCCGTCTGGTGCTGCGCGGCGGCAATGGGGCGGGCAAAACCAAGGTGCTCGAACTGACGACCCTGATGCTGCTGCGCGGGGAGATCGGCGCGTCCGTGCTCGATCCGTTCGGTTCCCAGCACCGCACGATGCGCTTCAACCTGTTGCCCACGGGCGAGGATGACGACCCACGTCCGCCTTCGGAGGCGGGTCTGGGTTACGCCTGGGCCGAGTTCGGCAGGATCGACGACGACGGAACGGCGCGGTTCTTCGTCTGCGGTCTTGGCGTCAGCGCCCGTCGCGGCAGCGGCACGTCTCCGGTGAACACATGGCACCTGATTACCCACCTGCGTCCGGGATGCGATCTCCAGTTGTCCACGGCGGACCGGCCCTTGGACCAGAAAGAGCTCAAGAAGATCCCTGGCGTCACGGTGCCCGACAGCGCCGCGCGATACCGCGCACGGTTGGCCTCCGAGCTGTTCGGGCTGGGCTCCGATGCCTACGACAACCTGACCGAGTTGCTCAAGCAACTACGCAAGCCCAAGTTGGGGGAACGGCTCAACCCCGCCAGCCTGGCGGAGACCCTGCGTGCGGCCCTGCCGCCTCTCGCGAGCACGGAGATCACCCAACTCGCGGACGGCTGGGACAACCTGGAGAAGCTGCGAACGGCCGTGGAACAGACCCGCAGCGCGGCCGTGCAACTGTCACGATTCGTCCACACTGGTTGGACCCCCTGGGCGCGCACCGTCGTGCGCCACCGCGCCGATGCGCTGACTGCGGCGACCACGGAACTGGACCGCACCACCAAAGACCGCCGGGCTGCTGAAACCGCATTGACCACTGCCCGTGGCGAGGTCGACGAACTGGCCCAGCGTATTTCCCAGGCGCGAGAGCAGCGGGACGACCTCGGCACGGAGCTGCGCGAGCTCCTGGAAAGCCGGGCTTTCCAGGAGGCCACAAGCGCGGCCAGCCGCGTCGAAATGCTTCGGGAACAGCTGGGTTTGCTGACTGACCAACTCGGGGGAGTCGAAGAACGTCGCACAGGGGCGTTCGAGGACGTGGCGAAAGCCGCCGCCGTGGAGGAAAGTGCTACCTCTGCCGCGGAGCAAGCCGAATCGGAGGTGGTGCGGGCGTCCGAGCGCGTCGAAGCTGTCGCGCAGCCCGCCGGACTGCACCAGTCGGCTGCGCGGCACCTGCCCACTCGTGATGTGCCCGCGTTACGCGCCGATCTCTCGGTCCGCAGGGAGCGTTTCGTGCGTTTGCAGAAGCTTCGCGCGGCGTTCGACCGGGCCGAGTCGAACACCGCGCGGTCGGCCGACCTGCTGGCCGACCGGGAGTCGGATCTGAGCGAGGCTGCGGACAAGAGGGAACTGGCACGTGACGGCGTCGAGGGCGCGGTGGACACGCTGCGCAGGCAGCTTCGGGAGTGGAACACGAGCATCGTCCTGGCCAAGGCCGACGAGCGAACGGTCGAGCTCTGGTGCGATCTGGTAGCCGAGTTGACGGCCGTGGACCCGTCGGGCACTCCGGCGGAACAGCGCGTCGCTTCACCCGGGGCGGCGATCGCCCGGCACATCGACCAGGTTCGCGACACGCTGAAGTCGCGCCGCGCGGCACTGGTCCACGAGCGCGCTGCGCTCGTGGACCAACACAAGCAGGCCACGGCGGAACTGACGGAGGTGCTCGACCGGACGGAGCGCCCACCAGCCCCTCCCGATTTGTGGCGCCGCCGCGATCGGCCGGAACCGGACAGCGGACTGGGCGCGCCGTTCTGGCGGTGTGTGCAGCCTGTCGGCAAGCTGTCGACGGACGAGGTGGACCTGCTGGAGGCGACCCTGGCCGCCGCTGGTGTGCTCGACGCCTGGTTGAGCGCCGACGGCGAGCTGACCACCGGGGCGGGCAGCGAGCAAGCGGAGACGGTGGTGCGTGCCGGGGGAACCGGGGCTGACGCGAACCTGACCAGGGTGCTGGAACCGACTGCCGCGGGCGGCGTGACGGAAAGCGCCATCCGCGCCGTGCTCACCGGGATCGGGTGGCACGACTCCCACCCCGGCGACGAGGCGCCCGGAACCTGGCTGGCTGGAGACGGCACGTGGCGGTGTGCCGCACTTTCCGGGCGTGCGGAAGTCGCTCGACCAGCCTCCTACCTCGGCGCCACCGCCCGCGAGTCCGCCCGACAGCGGGAGATTCACCGGTTGCGGAACCGATTGGCGGAGTTGGATAAGTCGACCAGCGCGATCGAATCCAGAATCGGGGAACTCGACGACGACCTGCGCCGCCTCGACAAGGAATCGGCGCGGCTTCCAGGAGAGCGGGTGGTCACCGACGCTGTCACCACACTGCGGGAGAGGGAACGGCAGGCAGCCGACAGCGAACGCAAGGTCGCCTTGGCCAGGACCACCCACCGCGCGAACGAGACCGCCAGGGACACCGCGTGGGCGGAATTCTCCGCCTACGCGGGGGAGCATGCTTTCCCCCTGGACGACCTGGCTGGTCATGATGTGGCCCTGCAGGACTACCGCTCGGCCATCGACGAGATGGCTCGGCGTAGGGAGTTGCTCGACCTGCGCGCGGCAACCTTGGCACAACTGCGAAGCGAACTCGCAGCCGCTCAGCGGAGGCTTGCGGGTGTCGATATCGAACTGAACGGCCTGCGTGGGCGGAAGCGGCAGGAGGAGGTCCGGCTGCGCACCGCGGAAGAGGCACTCACCGGTGATGTCCACGCGCAGTTGGAGCGGCGCGCCGAGCTTGATCGCCTGGTGGAGCGCCTCGACCAGGAACTCGTCGAACTCGGGGAGGTACTCACCAGCGCGCGAGTCACGGTCGGTCAGGCCGAAGGAACCCTCGCTCGGCACGAGGAACGGCGTCAGGCCGCGGAAGGCAGGCGGGATGCTGCGCTCGCGGTGTGGTGGGAGGTGTACGACGCTGGCCTGGCGCCGCCCCTCGGGCTGGAGGAACCGGAGCGCCGAAGTGTGGAATCCGCGCGCGAGTCGGCCCGTGCCGCGCGCCGGGAACTGCCGGATCCCGGTGATGAGGACCGCACCTGGCGGCGGTGCTACGAGAGGTATCAGGAACTGCGGCAGGGGCTGCTGCCCGACCGCGACGCCAGCGTGCTGGAGCCGGAGCACGACGGCGCGATCCAGCGCGTGGTGGTCCTGGTCGACAGCACGACCGGCTGGCAGGCGCCCCCGGCCGCCGCGGACCTGCTCGCCGACCAGGTCCGCGCGCAGGAGAACGCGTTCGATTCCGAGCAGCAACGGGTGTTGACCACTCTGCTCGGCTCGACGTTCATCGAGCACCTCAAGGACCGGTTGGACTACACCGCCAGGACCTTCACCGACATCAACAAGGAGTTGGCCAGCCACCCGACCCGGCACGGCAACGCCGTGCAGTTGAAGTGGGAGCCCGATCCCACCGACCCGGACGCGGGCACCGTGGTGGATGCGCTGACCCAGGGCTACCAGCAACTCTCGCCCGCGCGGCAGGAGACCGTGCGCTCCTTCCTCGCACGCAAGATCGACGCGGCCAGAGCGGACGCGGCGGAAGGGGGATCCGCCGACTGGCGGGAGCAACTGTCCACCGCTCTCGACTACCGCGGTTGGCTGAAGATCTCGCTGCAATACCGGACAGGTTCAACCAGCCGCTGGGTGCCGTTCGATGCCGCCAAGCACGGCGCCAAATCCGGCGGCGAGAAGGTTGTGCTGCTGTCCCAGCCGCTGTTCGCCGCCGCGGTCGTCGCCTACAACGCGGCCGGTGGACATGCCCCGCGTTGTGTGTGGCTGGACGAGGCGATGACCGGTGTCGACGAGGAGATCAAGGCGTCGTTCATGGGCCTGACGGTGAGCTTCGACCTGGACGTGATGCTGACCGCCCACGACGAGTGGTGCAAGTACCCGACCGTCCCCGCGGTGGCCGTGTACGACCTGGCCAGGCACAAGGGGCTGCCGGGAGTCGATGCCGTTCCGTACCTGTGGTGCGGTGGGGAGTGGACGGCCGTCGCACTGCCCATCTCCGGTGTGCGCGCTGGGCACGCCAACGAGGCGTTGTTGTCGGCCGACGGCCTGTTCGCCGCGATGGATGCCGAGTGATGATCACGGTCCCGCCGGGCATCGAGGACTGGGCGTGCCTGCGGGGGCCCGCGGCCGTGCTCGACGCCGTCCACACCCGGGCCAGGCGCGGGCACCACACCGAAACGGGGACGCTCACCACTGTCGTGCTGACCGCGGAGCAGCGTCGGGAGGTCGCGCTGCTGCTCGGCACCCGGTGGGAACTGTCCGGCAAACCCGTCCGGCTCCAGGACCTCGCGGCGAAGCTGTCCGAACACCATTTGACCGTGCGCGGACTTGTCGAGGCACTACACGGCGAACAGATCGAACCCGACAAGGAACGCCGCAGCCGCGCCCAAACCGAGGCGGCCGCCGAGCGGGGGCGCGCGGCCACGTTCCTGATCGAGTCCGGTGTCGCCGCGCCCGCGGTCGAGCGGTGGCTGGCCGACACGGGCTGGCCGCGGCCGGGCTCGGGTGAGCTCCAGGCCTTGGCCGAACAGGTGGCGACCGTGATCACCCGGCTGCGCACCACGAGCAGCGGGGTACGGCTCGCCCAACTCGCCGCGGACACCCTGCACGACGCCCACGCGCTCGATGCCGACCGGCAACTGGGACGCGGGGTAGCTCGTCTCCTGGCGATCGTGCATGACCTCCCGCGACCGCAGCGAGCCGGTCGGGCCTGGCGTGCCGCGTGGGCCGGCGCTGGCGTGGTGTGCGACGGCGTGTCCTCCCGCGTGCTGGCATTGAACCTTCCCCTGACCGGCGAATCCCCTGCCACGAGGCTGTGTCGCGCCGCTCCCGGCGAGCCTGTCTGGCTGACCCTGCGCTCGCTCACCGGACCCTGGACCGCTCCCGCGGTCGATGTCTTCGTGTGCGAGAACCCCACGGTCGCAGAAACAGCCGCCGACGCGCTGGGCCCGGCTTGCCCACCACTGGTGTGCACCGACGGGATCGCCTCTGGCGCCGCGCTGGACCTCCTCGCCGGGCTCGCCACCGCGGGCTGCACGATCCACGCGCGTGCGGACTTCGACCCGGCGGGGTTCACCATCGCCGACCAAGTGCTGTCCGTGGCACCCGATGCGCTGCCATGGCGTTTCGACGTGCGAATCTATGCCGACCAGTGTGGTCTGAGCGGTCCTCACGGCACTTCTGGCAGCCTCGCGGCTGCTGTCGCGGAATTGCGGGTTGCCTACGACCACGCAGGTATGCCGGTGCACGAGGAGCGCGTGCTCGCCTTGCTGTTGTCCGACCTTGCGACCGAGTCCCGTTCGTTCGACTGACAGGATCGTGCCCCGTAATTCCGTCGTCAGTTGGCGCCGGGCGCTCGGCTCTCTGGATTGCCAACGAAGGGGGCGACCGGGGTGTGACCGGCTGTCTTGTCGGTGTCTGTGGATCTTTATGGCGACCGGGTGGGATGGGTGTTTCACTCGCCCGTAGACTCCGTTCGTTTTGACAGCTTGAGATTTCAGGAGCGGCCGTGCTGGGTGCGCCCACCGCCGAGTGGATCGCCGGTGACAGACAGGTCCGTGTTGCGTCCCGGTGGTGGTCCGGTTCCATGGCCGCGGTGGGTGTGTTGGCCGTGGTGTCGGCCGGGGTGTTCTGGCTGGTGCATTCGGCGATCATCGACGACTCCTACATCACGCTGAGTTATGCGCGGAATGTGGCGTTGCATGGGCATTGGGGCCTGATTCCGCAGCGCACGTCGAACACGGCGACCTCGCCGTTGAACGTGTTGCTGTTGGCCGGGTTCACGGTGGTGTTGCGGCATCCGGTGTGGGCGCTGGCCGCGGTGTTCGTCGCGGCCAATATGGTGCTCGGCCTGACGCTGCGGGCGACGGCGCGGGCGTTGGGGCTGCGTGAGTGGGGTGTTTGGGCGGCGTGGCTTGTGGTGCTGGGCAACCCGTTGCTGTTGTCCGCGGTGGGTCTGGAGGTCACGCTCACCGCCGCGGTGCTGGGTGCGTTGCTGGCGGCGGCGGTGTTGCGTCGCCCGTGGCTGTTCGGGCTGTGTGCGGGGCTGGCGGTGCTGACCCGGATCGATCTGGCGGTGATCGTCCTGGTGGTGTTCGCCGCGGCCGCCGGGTTGTGGCGCGGGTGGTGGAAGGTGCTGCTGGGCGGGACGGCGGTGGCCCTGCCGTGGTTCGCGTTCAGTTGGCGGGTGCTGGGTTCGGCGGTGCCGGACACGCTGGCGATCAAGACTCAGCAGAAGGCGTGGGGTAGCTACCAGTTCGGCAACGGCCCTTTGCTGTATCTGCGGAGCTATCCGGCTGCGACGGTGCTGGCGTTTCTTCCCGCGCTGCTCGGGGTGCTCGCTCTTGTTGTGGTGGTCGCGACGCGTGCGCGGCGCCGACTCGTGCTGCCGGCCGCGTTGGGTGCGGCGGGGGTGGTGCACTATCTGGCTTATACGGCGTTGGGTGTGCCGCCGTATCACTGGTATTACGCGCCGAGCCTGATCTGCCTGTCGATGTTCCTCGCCCTCGCTGTTTCGGCCGCGCGTCCCGCGGCGCTCGCGCTGGTGGCGGTGCCGATCCTGGGGCAGGTCGCGTTCGACGCCCACCACGGCTTGCCGTGGCGGCAGGCGGCGATCACCACGAACTGGGCCACCCCGGCCCAGTACGCCACCCTGGGTACCCAGCTTGCCGCTCTCACGGGTGGGCGGCCCGTGCACGCGGGCGGTGAGATCGGGGCGATCGCCTACTTCTGCGACTGCGCCGTCGTCGACGGCTTCTCCGATCGTGCGGAACTCTTGCCCATCATCGACACGGTCATCGACAAGGCGAGCCCTGCTGCCCGTGCGCTGCTGGAACTCAACTACCGGTTCCTTGACCGCACCACACCGC
>NZ_VJWX01000209.1 GCF_007713715.1 Amycolatopsis rhizosphaerae | reverse complement strand
GGACACAAGCGCCTGAGGGTGGGACTCGCCCGGGGGCACCCGGTCCGGGGCCACCCGGCCCCGGACCGGCCACGCAGCGGCAGGGGTCAGGCTTGTTCCCGTGCCCTCAGTTCCCGGCGCAGCAGCTTGCCGGTGGCGGTTTTCGGGATCTCGTCGAGGAATTCCACCTGGCGCGGATACTTGTAGGCCGCCATCCGGTCCTTGCAGAACGCGATGAGCTCCTCGGCGGTGGCCGTCTTGCCGGGCCGGAGGCTGACG
The DNA here is from genome assembly GCF_007713715.1 of Amycolatopsis rhizosphaerae. GTDB lineage: Bacteria > Actinomycetota > Actinomycetes > Mycobacteriales > Pseudonocardiaceae > Amycolatopsis_E > Amycolatopsis_E rhizosphaerae. The sequence continues at coordinate 11,671 of NZ_VJWX01000209.1, read as the reverse complement.
AAGGCCTTCACCGTCTCGCCGCGGTAGACGTCGGGCACGCCCACGACGGCGGCCTCACGCACCGCCTCGTGCTCGTAGAGCACGTCTTCGACTTCACGGGGCCAGACCTTGTAGCCGCCCGCGTTGATCTGGTCCTTCTTGCGGTCGACGATGTAGAACCAGCCCGCTTCGTCCATGTAGCCCACGTCGCCGGTGTGCAGCGCGCCGCCGGGGATGGCCTTCGCGGTCTCCTCGGGCTTGTTCCAGTAGCCCGCCACCACCTGCGGCCCGGTGGTGACGATCTCGCCGATCTCGCCGGGCGGCAGTTCGCTGCCGTCCTCGCCGACGATCCGCACCATCGTGTTGAACACCGGGACACCGACCGACAGCGCGCCCGAGGCGTCGTCCACCGGGGCGTCGGCCTGGTAGGGCACGCCGTGCGACGGGGAGGTCGTCTCGGTCAGGCCGTAGATGTTGTGGATGTAGCGGCCGAAGGCGGCGGAGAAGGCCTTCACGGTGGACGGCGGGATCGGCGCGCCGCCCGACCAGATCTTCGTCAGGCTCTCCAGCGCCTCGCGTTCGGCGTTCGGGGCGTTCATCAGTGCGATGAACACCGTGATCGAGCCGACGGTGAACGTCGGGCGCTGTTCACGGATGACGTCGATCGCCAGCGAGGGCTCGAACCGGTGGAACAGCACCAGCGGCGCGCCCAGCAGCAGCGACAGTCCGATGTGGCCGATCAGCCCGGTGATGTGGAACAGCGGTGCCACCCCGAGCACCGCGTCCTGCGGGCCGAGGCCGAACCATTCCCGGCAGGTCTGGCTGTTGAACGCGACGTTGCCGTGGGTGTTCATCGCGCCCTTGGGCGGGCCCGTGGTGCCCGAGGTGTAGGTGAGGAAGGCGACGTCGTCCGCGGTGTAGGACACCGGTGGCGGTGTCCGGCCCGCGAAGCGGGCCAGCATGCCCGCGAGGTCGGTCGTGTCCGGCAGTTCGATCCGCTCCGAGCCGGCGAAGGCCCGCGGATCGTCGCGCGTCTGGTACTCCAGTTCGGACGTGGTGAGCACGGTGCGGACCCCGGTGCCCGCCAGCACCTTGGACGCGACGTCGCGGTAAAGGCTTTGCAGGCACACGAGAACCCGCGCACCGGAGTCGTTGAGCAGCAGCTCCAGTTCGCGCTCGCGGTTCATCGGGTTCACCGAAACGGCGATTCCGCCCGCCTTCCAGGTCCCGATCAGCCCGATCAGGAACTGCGGCACGTTCTGCAGGTACAGCGCGACCCGGTCGCCCCGCTCGAACCCGGTGTCGAGCAGGCCCGCGGCGAAGGCGTCGGTCAGGGCGTCGAGTTCGGCGTAGGTGATCCGGCCGTCGAAGTAGCGGATCGCGTCGTTGCCCGGACTGCGCTCGGCGGAGGCGCGGAACAGGGCCAGCGCGTCGGTGAACTCCGGCGTGATCTCGGCAGGCTGCCCTTCCGGGTACCGGGCCAGCCAGGGCTTGTCGTCGTAGTCGCTCATGGCTTCAGCGGATGGCGACGGGGTTGACCGGCGCGCCGGTGCCGTTGACGACCTTCAGCGGGGCCGCCGCGTACAGGAAGCTCCACCGCCCGTCGGCCGCGCACGCCTCGGCGAGGTCGTCCAGCCAGGCGATCTCGGTCAGCGTGACACCGAGGTTCCGCATCAGCGCGCAGTGCAGCGGCAGCGCGACGCCGGTGTCCGGTTCGTTGGTGACCTCGTTGGCGATCGTGTCGGTGACCAGGTTCGGGATCTCCTTGTCCCGGAACCACTCCACCAGCTCGCGGGAGTAGGTCAGGCCGGGCTCGCAGAAGCCTTCGTAGAACTTCTCCGGATCGTTCAGGTCGTACCAGTACTTCAGCCAGCCCGTCCGGATGCACAGGATGTCGTGCGGCTCGATGGTCACGCCCTGCGCCCGCGCGGCCTCTTCGAGGTCGTTGTGGTCGAACGTCTCGCCCTTGTCGAGCCACTGCTTGCCGCGGTGCCGTGCCATGTCGATCAGCACGCCTCGCCCGACCACGCCCTTCTCGGCGATCGGGAGCACGGAGGCCTTGTCCATCCCGCCGACCGTGGAGCGCGCGTCGTAGCCGTTCCAGAGTTTGCCGTCGTACCAGACGTGCCCGAGCGCGTCGTACTGCGTCGAACCCTGCAGGAAGATCAGCGCGGTGTCGTCGGCGTAGTGCAGGCCACCGGGGAAGGCCGGGGCGGCGGTGGTGTCCCAAGTGGATTCGTCGAGGACGTTCTGCCGCTTGATGCCCTCGCGGCCGGGCCACAGCGGGTCGCCGGGACCTTCGGTGCGGCCCATGTGGATCTGGAGGGTGAACACCTGCCCCGAGCGGACGTGCTGGACGCCGCGCAGCACCTCCTTGGCGTCGAGGTAGTTCAGGCAGCCCAGTTCGTCATCGGGACCCCATTTGCCCCAGTTGGTCGGCGCGTCTTCTCCCAGCAGTTCGCGCATGGCGGGGGCGTCGGTTGCCTCGGACATCATTGTCTCCTTTGCACGTGAACCGGCCGAGCGTTCGAACGGTGACGTGTTTGGGAGTGTTGCCGATCATTGTTGCCCCGTCAATAACCGCTTCTGGACGAACACGGCGGAACAATGTTTAGATCTGCCAAACACTGGTGAGTGAAGGGTCGGTGCGGTGACGAGGAGCCAGGCAGTGGGGCCCGCGGACGAGAACGTGGGCGCCCAGGTGCGCGCGGCCCGCACGGCCCGCGGGCTGAGCCTGCGCGGCCTCGCCCGCGCGCTCGGGATCAGTCCCGCCACGCTCAGCCAGATCGAGAACGGCCGGACGGGACTGAGCGTGCAGCGGTTGCGTGGCATCGCCGACGCGCTGGAGCTGACCGTGCCGCAGATCCTGGACATCGACCTCGCCCGGGAGACGGACGTGCTCCCGCAGGCCGGGCCTCCGGCGCCGCCGGAGGCGGGGGAGTGGCGCGCCTACGGCCCCATGGAGCTGGAACCGGTGCTCCGGGCGGCGCTCGACGAGTTCCTGGCGATCGGTTACCACGGCGCCACCGTGCGCGGCATCGCCGCACGCTGCGGCCTGTCGGTCGCCGGGATCTACCACTACCACGCGAGCAAACAGGACATGCTGCTGGCGCTGCTCGACGTCGCGATGACCGAACTGCTGTGGCGGGCCGCCGCGGCCCGGACGGAGGGGACGGATCCGGTGGAGAGGTTCGGGCTCCTCGTCGAGAATCTCGCGCTGTTCCACACGCATCGCCGCGAACTCGGCTTCCTCGGTGCCAGCGAGATGCGCAGCCTCGCCCCGGACAACCGGCGCAGGATCGCCGCCCTGCGGATCGCCCAGCAGCGCATGCTCGACGAGGAGGCCGCCGCCGCGGCGAAGGAGGGCCGGTTCCGCACCGCGCACCCGCGCGAGGCCGCGCGGGCGGTGGCCACCATGTGCACCGCGATGACGAGCTGGTGGCGGCCCGACGGCCCGCTCCCCGCGGAGCGGATCGCCGGCCACTACGTCGCCTTCGCCCTCGACCTCATGCGCTACACCCCGGGTGAGACGCTCTGAAGGTCGCCTTGCGGGGCATAAACGCCCCCAAGGCGACCTTCGGGGCGCAATCCCGGCACTCCCACCCCGAGTTCAGGAGTCGAGCCAGGGGAGGTAGGCGGGCAGGGCCTTGCCGACCTCGAGGGTGAACTTCGGCGGCCGCTTCTCGAAGAACGACACGACCCCCTCGACGGAGTCGGCGTGCGCGGGCAGGCCCGCGATGAGCTTCGAGTCCAGTTCGTGCACCGGGAGCGGGGAGTCGAGTCCGGACATCCGGTACAGCAGCTGCCGGGTGACGGCGACCGACACCGGCGCGGTGCTGGCGGCGATCTCGCGCGCCAGCTCGTAGGCCTTGCCGAGCAGCTCGTCCGGTTCGTACACGCGCTGCACCAGCCCGGCGGCCCTGGCCTCCTCGGCGCCGAACAGGCGTCCGCTGATCATCCAGTCGAGTGCGGTGCCCATCCCGACCAGCCGGGGCAGGAACCAGGCCGAAGCGCCTTCGGGGAAGATGCCGCGGCGGGTGAACACGAACCCGAACCTGGCGTCGGTGGCGGCGAGCCGGTAGTCGGCGGAGAGCGTGATGGTGATGCCCGCGCCCACGGCGGCGCCCCGGAGCGCGGCGATGACGGGCTTGTTCATCAGGAAGATCCGCTTCGCGCACCGGCCCGCGGGTTCCTGCCACGGCCCGTCCGGCTCGCCGTCGAAGTCGAAGCCGCCCTGGGACAGGTCCGCGCCGACGCAGAAGTGGTCCCCGGCGCCGGTGAACACCACGACGCGGACCTCCTCGTCGGAGTCGGCGCGGCCGAACGCGTCGGCGAGTTCGTCCGACATGCGCACGGTGTAGCCGTTGCGGGCCTGCGGCCGGTTGAGGGTGATCGTCGCGATCCGGTCTTCGACGGTGTAGGTGATCTCGGCGTACTCGGCCACTCCTGCTCCTTGTCCTCTGGCTTCGGGGGGCGCCCCCCAAAAAAACAATCAAGCGCGCTTGATTTTTCTTCACGGCGGTGCCACCCTCGCTTGCAAGCGCGCGAGGAGGCGACTGCTGTGGTGGATCTTGGACCGATCTTGGGGGATCTGGCGGCCGAAAGCCAGTCCCTGGACGAGTTGGTCGCGGCCCCGGACACGGACTGGTCCCGGCCGACACCGGCCGAAGGATGGACGATCGCGCATCAGATCGGGCACCTGGCCTGGACGGACGCGAAGGCGCTGATCGCCGTGCGCACCCCCGGTGAGTTCGACCGCGAGGTGCGCCAGGCGCTGGCTGCTGGTGACGACTACGTGGCCAAGGGTGCCGAGGAAGAGGCGCGCAAGCCTCGCGAGGAGCTGCTCGCCCAGTGGCGCACGGGCCGGGCGGAGCTGGCCGACGCGCTGGCCGAGGCGCCGGAAGGGGCGAAGTTCCCCTGGTACGGCCCGCCGATGAGCGCGGCCTCGATGGTGACCGCCCGCCTGATGGAGACCTGGGCCCACGCGCAGGACGTGGTGGACGCGCTGGGCCTCACGCGTGAGCCGACCGGCTGCATCCGCCACATCGCGCGCTTCGGGGTGCGCACCCGCGACTTCGCCTTCTCCCTGCACTCGCTCGCTCCGCCCGCCGAGGAGTTCCGGGTGGAACTGCGCTCACCCGAGGGGGAGGTGTGGGCCTTCGGTCCCGAGGATGCCGCGCAGCGGCTGACCGGCAGCGCGCTCGACTTCTGCCTGGTCGTCACGCAGCGCCGCCACCCGGCCGACACCGGTCTGGTGGCCGTGGGCGAGGACGTGGCGAAATGGCTGGAGATCGCCCAGGCCTTCGCCGGCCCGCCCGGCGGCGGGCGGAAGGCGGGGCAGTTCGCGTGAGCACCCCGGGAACCCTGCGCATCGGCAACGCCTCCGGCTTCTACGGCGACCGCTTCGCCGCGATGCGGGAAATGCTCACCGGCGGCCCGCTGGACGTGCTGACCGGCGACTACCTGGCCGAGCTGACCATGCTGATCCTCGGCCGCGACCGGCTCAAGGACCCGGCCCGGGGCTACGCCAAGACCTTCCTCCGCCAGCTCGAAGAGAACCTCGGCCTGGCCAAGGAGCGGGGCGTCAAGATCGTCACGAACGCGGGCGGGCTCAACCCCGCCGGGCTCGCCGACGCCGTCCGCGCACTGGCGGCCAAGCTCGGCCTCGACGTGGCCGTGGCCCACGTCGAAGGCGACGACCTGCTGCCCAGGGCCGACGAGCTGGGCCTGGGCAGGCCACTGACCGCCAACGCCTACCTCGGTGCCTGGGGCATCGCGGACTGCCTCCGCGCCGGGGCCGACGTGGTGGTGACCGGCCGGGTCACCGACGCCTCACTGGTGGTGGGGCCCGCCGCGGCGCACTTCGGCTGGGGCCGTGACGACTACGACGCACTGGCGGGCGCCGTGGTCGCCGGACACGTGCTGGAGTGCGGCGCCCAGGCGACCGGCGGCAACTACGCGTTCTTCACCGAGCACGAACTGGGCCACCCCGGTTTCCCGATCGCGGAGATCGAGGCCGACGGGTCGAGCGTGATCACCAAGCACGAGCGCACCGGTGGCGCCATCACCATCGGCACGGTCACCGCCCAGCTGCTGTACGAGATCGGCGGCGCTCGCTACGCCGGGCCCGATGTGACCACCCGCTTCGACACCGTCCACCTGGAACAGGCGGGGCGCGACCGGGTGCGGATCAGCGGGACGAAGGGGGAACCGCCCCCGCCGTCGCTGAAGGTCTGCCTCAACACCCTGGGCGGGTTCCGGAACGAAACCACCTTCGTGCTCACCGGGCTGGACATCGAGGCCAAGGCGGCGCTGGTCCGCGAGCAGCTCGAACGGGCGCTGGGCGAGCACCGGCCCGCCGGGATCCGCTGGACGCTGGCCCGCACCGACCACGAGGACGCCGACACCGAGCAGCGCGCGAGCGCCCTGCTGCACTGCGCGGTCAAGGACGCCGATCCGAAGGTCGCGGGCCGGGCTTTCAGCGGCGCGGCCGTGGAACTCGCCCTCGCCAGCTACCCCGGCTTCCACGTGATGGCCCCGCCGTCGGACGCCTCGCCCTACGGTGTCTACACGGCAACCTTCGTGGACGCCCACGAGGTGCCGCACATCGCGGTACTGCCCGATGGGACGAAGGTGGAGATCGCGCCCGCCCCCGAGACCGCCGAACTGTCCGAAGTGGAGGAACCGGCGCTGCCGGAGCCCTATCGCGGCCCGGTGCGGCACGCGCCGCTGGGCGAGCGGTTCGGCGCTCGCAGCGGGGACAAGGGCGGCGACGCCAACCTCGGCGTCTGGGCCCGCGGCGACGAGGACTGGCGGTGGCTGGCCCACCGGCTGACCGTCGAGGAGTTCCGCCGCCTGCTTCCGGAAACGGCCGGGCTGCCGGTGCGCCGCCACCTGCTGCCCAACCTGCGCGCGGTCAACTTCGTGGTGAGCGGCCTGCTCGGCGAAGGGGTGGCTTCGCAGGCCCGGTTCGACCCGCAGGCCAAGGCGCTCGGCGAATGGCTGCGCGCGCGGTACGCCGACATCCCGGAGGGCAGGGCATGACTCCCCTTGTGTCAGCCCGCGGTTGCCAAGCCGACCACCGAACGCGCCGTCTTTTCGCGCTATCGGGGCGGCAGGGCGCCCGGCGCGGGAAAGTTGGTCAGTCTGGTGAGGAGCGCCCTGTCGACACGATAGCGGTCGCGCGCAAACTCCCGGAGGGCACAGCATGACGGAGACACCGGAACGTGCCGCGCTGCGGGAAACCGTGCGCCGGTTCGTCGAAGCCGAGGTGCTGCCGCATCTCGACGACTGGGAGCGGGCCGGGGAACTGCCCCGCGCACTGCACCGCAAGGCCGGGGCGATCGGCCTGCTCGGGGTGTCCTTCCCGGAAAGCGCCGGAGGTGGCGGGGGCGACTTCCTCGACGCCCTCACCGTCGCCGAGGAGATCCTGTACGCGGGCGGTTCCGGCGGCTTGGTCGCCTCCCTGCTGACCTGCGGGATCGCGCTGCCGCATCTGGTCGCCGCCGGGAACGCGGAACAGATCGGGCGGTGGGCGCGGCCCACCCTGGCCGGTGAACTGATCGGCGCGCTGGCCGTCACCGAACCCGACGGCGGTTCCGACGTCGCGTCGATCCGCACCACCGCCCGCCGCGAGGGCGACCACTACGTGGTCAACGGCGCCAAGACCTTCATCACCTCCGGCTGCCGCGCCGACTTCGTCACCACCGCGGTGCGCACGGGCGGGCCCGGCGCGCACGGGCTGTCGCTGCTGGTGGTCGAGCGGGGCACGCCCGGTTTCACGGTGACCCGCAGGCTGGAGAAGATGGGCTGGCACTGCTCGGACACCGCCGAGCTGTCCTATGTGGATGTCCGGGTGCCGGTGGCGAACCTGGTCGGGCCGGAGAACGGCGGGTTCGCCCAGATCGCGACCCAGTTCGTCACCGAGCGGCTTTCGCTGGCCGTCCAGGCCTACGCGACCGCGCAGCGGGCGCTGGACCTCACGCTCGGCTGGTGCCGGTTGCGCGAGACCTTCGGCCGCCCGCTGATCAGCAGGCAACTGGTGCAGCACAAGCTCACCGACATGGCCCGCCGGATCGACGTGGCCCGGGTCTACACCCGGCACGTCGCGCAGCGGTACGTGGCCGGGGACGACTGCATCGCCGAAGCCTGTTTCGCCAAGAACTCCGCGGTGGAGACGGCGGAGTGGGTGGTGAACGAGGCGGTACAACTGCACGGCGGCCTCGGGTACTTGCGGGAGTCCGAAGTGGAGCGTCATTACCGTGACGTCCGCATCCTCGGCATCGGCGGGGGCACGAACGAGATCCTCACCGGTCTCGCGGCGAAACGATTGGGGTACACGGCTTGAGTGTCATCAGGTCCGGAGTGGACGCCGCGGGCACGGAGTTCGCGGGCAACCGGGAGGCGATGCTGGCCAAGCTCGCCGAACTGGAGGCGGAGCACGCCAAGGCGATCGCCGGGGGCGGGGAGAAGTACGTCGAGCGGCACCGCAAACGCGGCAAGCTGCTCGCCCGCGAGCGCATCGAACTGCTGCTCGACGAGGATTCCCCGTTCCTCGAACTGTCGCCGCTGGCCGCCTGGGGGACGAACTACCACGTCGGCGGCAGCGTGATCACCGGCATCGGGGTGGTCGAGGGCGTCGAATGCATGATCGTCGCGAACGACCCCACGGTGAAGGGAGGCGCGAGCAATCCCTCCAGCCTGAAGAAGGGCCTGCGCGCGGCGGAGATCGCGGCCGAGAACCGGCTCCCCACGATCAACCTCGTCGAGTCCGGCGGGGCCGACCTGCCCACCCAGAAGGAGATCTTCATCCCGGGCGGGCGGACCTTCCGCAACCTCACCGCGGCCTCGGCCGAGCGCAGGCCCACGGTCGCGCTGGTGTTCGGCAACTCCACGGCCGGGGGCGCCTACCTGCCCGGCATGTCCGACTACGTGGTGATGGTCAAGGAACGGGCGAAGGTGTTCCTCGGCGGCCCGCCGCTGGTGAAGATGGCCACGGGGGAGGAATCCGACGACGAGTCGCTCGGCGGCGCCGAGATGCACGCCCGCCGCTCCGGCCTCGCCGACTACCTCGCGGTGGACGAACAGGACGCCATCCGGCTCGGCCGCGCCATCGTGAAGCGGCTGAACTGGCGCAAACTGGGGCCCTCGCCGAAACCCGAGTACGAGGAACCGCGCTACGACGCCGAAGAGCTGCTCGGCATCGTGCCGGGCGACCTGAAGATCCCGTTCGACCCGCGCGAGGTGATCGCCCGGATCGTCGACGGTTCCGACTTCGACGAGTTCAAACCGCTGTACGGGACCAGCCTGGTCACCGGCTGGGCCGACCTACACGGTTACCCGGTCGGCATCCTCGCCAACGCGCAGGGCGTGCTGTTCAGCGAGGAATCGCAGAAGGCCACCCAGTTCATCCAGCTGGCCAATCAGACCGACACCCCGCTGATCTTCCTGCACAACACCACCGGCTACATGGTGGGCAGGGAGTACGAGCAGGCGGGCATCATCAAGCACGGCTCGATGATGATCAACGCGGTGTCGAACTCCCGGGTGCCGCACATTTCGGTGCTCATGGGCGCCTCCTACGGCGCCGGGCACTACGGCATGTGCGGCCGTGCCTACGGTCCCCGGTTCCTCTACGCGTGGCCGAGCGCGAAGTCCGCGGTGATGGGCCCGCAGCAGCTCGCCGGTGTGCTCTCGATCGTCGCCCGCGCCTCGGCCGCGGGCCGGGGGCAGCCCTACGACGAAGAGGCCGACAAGGCGATGCGGGCGATGGTGGAACAGCAGATCGAGGCGGAGTCGATGCCGATGTTCCTGTCCGGCATGCTCTACGACGACGGCATCATCGATCCGCGGGACACCAGGACCGTGTTGGGGATGAGCCTTTCCGCGATCCACAATGGACCGATCAGGGGCGCCGAGGGCTTCGGCGTCTTCCGGATGTGATGGACGTGATCAAGAATCTGCTGGTCGCCAACCGGGGCGAGATCGCACTGCGGGTGTTCCGCACCTGTGCCGAACTGGGCATCGCGCGGGCCGCGGTGTTCTCCGACGCCGACGCGGACGCGCCGCACGTGGCCGGGGCGGACGCCGCGGTCCGTCTGCCGGGCACCGCGCCGTCCGACACCTACCTGCGCGCGGACCTGCTGGTCGCGGCGGCGCGGGCGACCGGGGCCGACGCGGTGCATCCCGGTTACGGCTTCCTGTCCGAAAACGCCGCCTTCGCCCGCGCGGTGCTCGACGCGGGACTGACCTGGATCGGCCCGCCGCCCGAGGCCATCGAGGCGATGGGGTCCAAAGTGGAGGCCAAACGGCTGATGGCCGGTGCCGGGGTGCCGGTGCTGGCCGAACTGGACCCGGCGAAGGTCACCGAGGCCGATCTCCCGGTGCTGGTGAAGGCCTCGGCCGGGGGCGGCGGCCGGGGCATGCGCGTGGTCCGTGAACTCGGCGAGCTGGCCGACGCCGTGCACAGCGCCTCGGCCGAGGCCGCCTCGGCCTTCGGCGATCCGACCGTGTTCTGCGAGCGGTACCTGGAGACCGGCAGGCACATCGAGGTGCAGGTGCTCGCCGACGAGCACGGGACGGTCTGGGCGGTCGGGGAGCGGGAGTGCTCGATCCAGCGACGGCACCAGAAGGTCCTGGAGGAGGCGCCCTCGCCGCTGGTGGACGACGCGATGCGCGAAGAGCTGTTCGACGCGGCGCGCAAGGCCGCCAAGGCGATCGGGTACGTCGGCGCCGGCACCGTCGAGTTCCTGGCCACCTCCGGCGGTGAGTTCTTCTTCCTCGAGATGAACACGCGCCTGCAGGTCGAGCACCCGGTCACCGAGCTGGTCACCGGACTCGACCTGGTGGCCGAGCAGATCCGCGTCGCGGAGGGACGGCCGCTGCCCGCCGAACCTCCACAGTGGACAGGGCATGCGATCGAAGCGCGGCTCTACGCGGAGGACCCGGCCGCCGGGTGGCAGCCGCAGACCGGCACGCTGCACCGGTTCGAGGTGCCCGGCGACGTGCGGGTCGACACCGGGGTGGCCGCCGGATCGGTGATCGGCGTCGCCTACGATCCGATGCTGGCGAAGGTCATCGCCTGGGCGCCGGACCGCGCCGGGGCGGCGCGCAAGCTGGCCACGGCGCTCGCCGGTGCGCGCATCCACGGCGTGCGCACCAACCGCGATCTGCTGGTCAACGTGCTGCGCCACGACGCCTTCCTCGCCGGGGACATCGACACCGCCTTCTTCGGCCGGCACGGACTGGACGTCCTGGCCCGCCCGCTCGGTGACGAGCGGCTCGCCGCGGCCGCCGCGGCCTTCGCCGACGCGGCGGCGAACCGTGCCGGGCATCGCCTGCCCAGCGGCTGGCGCAATCTGCCGTCGGCACCGCAGCGCAAGCGTTACGCCGTGGGCGAGGCCGAGTACGAAATCGCCTACTCCTCCGGCCGTGACGGGGCCCGGGTGGTCGGCGGGGTGGACGGCACCGACGTCGCCCTCGTGCATGCCACCCCGGACCATGTGGTGCTCGACGTCGGCGGCGTGCGCCGCGCCTTCGACGTCGGCCGCTACCCGGGCCTGGTGTGCGTCGGGCCGGTCAGCCTGACCCCGCTGCCGCGTTTCACCGAACCGGGCGCCGCGCTCGCGGCGGGCTCACTGGTGGCCCCGATGCCCGGCACGGTGCTGCGGATCGCGGTGCGGGCGGGGGACAC
>NZ_VJWX01000208.1 GCF_007713715.1 Amycolatopsis rhizosphaerae | reverse complement strand
CTCCCACCCTGGGCCCGGCCCTGAGGTTCCGCGCCTCAGGGCGCGGGCGGCGGTCCTTCGAGCACGAAACGGCTGTCGGCGCGGAGCATGGCCACCATGCCGCCGGGGGCCTTCTCCGGTGAGCCGGCGTCGAAGGGCGGCTGCGGGTCGTACTCGGTGCCGAGCTGGATCAGCTGGGCCACCTTCTCGCCCGCGATCCGGGCGGCCAGGTGCAGTGCCATGTCGATGCCCGACGAGACCCCGGCGGCGGTGACGTACTTGCCGTCGAACACCACCCGCTCCCTCGCCGGCTCGACGCCCCATCCGGGTAGCCGGTCCAATGCGAGCCAGTGCGACGTGGCGCGCCGTCCCCGGAGCAGCCCGGTGGCGGCGAGGATGAGCGAGCCGGTGCACACCGACGTCGTCCACGTGCTGGTTTCGTCGACGGCGCGCAGCCACCGGGGCAGGGGGCCGTCGGTCATCTGCGCGGTCGGCCTGGGGCTGCCCGGGACCAGCACGATGTCCGGCCTCGGCACGTCGGCCAGTGCGGCATCCGCGGTGAGGGCCAGGGAGCCGGCGTCGTTGCGGACGGGGCCGGTCCGCTCAGCGACGAACACGACCTCCGCCCCCGGCAGCGGTGCCAGTATCTCGTAGGGGCCGACCGCGTCCAGCGCGGTCATCTGGTCGTACAGCACGATCGCGATCTGCATGGTGCTCCCTGTCTTCTTCCGTTTCGTGCCGGCCCGCTCCGAGGGGCGGACCGGGCCGGAACCGCCGCCGGTACTCGAGCGGGCCGACGCCGAGCGCCCGCAGGAAGGCCCGCCGCAGGGCCTCGGGGGTGCCGTATCCGCACGCGCGGGCGGTCTCCTCGACGCCGTCCCTGGTGTCTTCGAGGCGTCGCCGCGCCGCTTCGAGCCTCACCCGGTCGACGTAGCGGCCCGGCGTCATCCCCACCTCGGCGGCGAAGGCCCTGGCGAACTGCCGGGGCGAAAGGCGGGCGCGACGGGCCAGTGCCTCGACGGACAGATCCGCCCCGGGATGCTCCGAGATCCACTGCTGCACTTCGCGCAGCGGCGCCCGCCGGGCGACCTGGGTGGCGAGCTGGACGCTGAACTGCGCCTGCCCGCCCGGCCGCCGCAGGAACACCACCAGATGCCGGGCGATCGCCAGTGCCGCGTCACGGCCGAGGTCGTCCTCCACCAGGGCGAGGGCGAGATCGAGCCCGGCGGTGACCCCGGCGGAGGTCGAAACGTTCCCGTCGCGGACGAAGATCGGCTCGCTGTCGACGTCCACCTCCGGGAACCGCCGGGCCAGGGTCCGGGAGTGCGCCCAGTGCGTGGTCACGCGCCGTCCGGTCAGCAGCCCGGCCTCGGCCAGGAGGAACGCCCCGGTGCACACCGAGACGAGTGTTCGCGCCGTCGGCGCGAACCGGCCGAGCCAGGCGACGAGGCCGGGGTCCGGGGCCAGGCTGCCGGGCCCGCCCGGCGCGAGCACGAGATCGGCGTCGCCCGCCTCGGCGAGGTCGAGATCGGGGGTGATCAGCAGGCCGCTGGAGGTGCGGACCGGTCCCCCGCCGAGGCTGCCGGTGACCACCCGGTACGCCGGCGGGCGCCCGTGCGCCGCCTGCCAGGTGTTGGCGCCGGTGAACACCTCCATCGGCCCGGTCACGTCCAGGCTCTGTACCTGGTCGAACAGGACGACGAGCACGGTGGTGGTGGGCACGCCCCCATCGTCACCGGCTCAGCCGGGTGACCACAATGCCGAACTTCCCACCTTTCCTGCCACGGTGACCACGGCGTGCGCGACGCGTTCGAGGAGCCGCTCGTCGTAGGGCAGCCACGGCAGCGGGACCGCGGTTTCGCCCTCCTGCGGCTCCACCGCGACGGGCTCACCGTCACGGGTCACCCGCGCGGTGGCCAGGTGCACCGCGAACGGTCCGATGTGGACATGGCGGGGGCCGAACGACACCGGCAGCCCGGTGAGAACACGTTCCAGCGCAGCGCGCCGCAGGCGCGCCCCGTCGCGCAACGGCCGCTCGGCCAGCGCGGTCAGCCGCGCCCATCGCCGCCGGTCGCGGCGCAGCCCGGGGTCTTCTTCGAGACCGAAAGCCGCCACGCTGACCAGAAGGTCCACGGCACGCAGCCCCTCGGAGACCAGCACCGCCGGGGCCTCGGTGAACGCCGCGGGCCGCAGGCCGTCCGGTTCCCGGTGCCGGAGCCGCACGGGGCCGATGTCGCCGAACCCGCCCGCTCCCGGGAGCAGGGGCCCGTCCACCGCCAGCACCAGTTGCCACGCACCGAATTCCCGGGTGAGCTCGCCGTCGAGCCGGTCCAGCCGCCATCCCTCGCGCACGGCCAGGCCCAGCAGCGGCCGGAGCGCGACCACGTGCCCGGCGAACAGATCGCCGTCGCCGGCCTGGTAGTGCTCGCGGAACACCTGCCGGAACGGCTGTTCCAGCCGAAGGGCGACGACGCGATCCCGCCACGCTTCGAGCTCTGGCCCCGGAACCCCGCACGGATGCCACAACCGCACGGCCGTTTCCCCCGCCGGAACCGGCACGGACCCACCATCCGCAGTGGACAGTGTGCCGTCCGGCCCCGGAAGCACGCTCAGCCATCGCCCGGATGCCGCTTCGATGTCCCAGACCAGCCGCCGCAGCAACGGCCCCACCGGCCCCGCGACCAGCTCCGCCCACTCGTCGTAGCGGTACCGGGTGCCCAGCGCGTAGCCGCCTTCGAGCGCCCGGGCCACGGTGTTCAGCTGCGCTCGGGTGGGCGTGCCGGGGCCGGGCAGCCGCAGGGCCAGCGAGGGGCGGCCCGCCAGGTTCTTCCCCGCGGCGCGCACCAGCCGGTCGAGCTTCTTCGCGAGCCCGGCATGCCGCACCACGCGTTTCGCCTGCCGCAACGCGGCGACCGCTTCGGGGGTCGGCCAGGTCTCCACCGCCCGCGCCAGCGCCAGGCACGCCGACTGGGAAGGCACCGTCTTCGCCGCCGTGGGCGCCACCGCGACCCCCGGCAGCAGACGCATCAGCAGTTCCCCGGACCATGGTTCGTCCCGGAACAGGGCCACCGTCGCCGCACGCCACACCACGTCGGCCTCCTCGCCGGTGAACGCCTTCTCCGGCCGGTAGGGCACACGCCCGGCCTGGATCTCGGCCACCCGGGCGTCGGCGGCCTCGAGGGCGGTACGGGCAAAGGCGGCGTACTCCCCGATCGCCGCGAGCCGGTCGGCGCGGTCGGGCAGCGGGGCCAGCTCCGGGGACACGGCGAAGCGGTGCCCCTCGGCGGCCAGCGCGCGTTCGCGGGCACCCAGACCGGCCAGGACCGCGAGTTCGGCGAGCACCAGTGGCGCCTCGGCGAACCGGTCACGCAGCGCCGCCATCACTTCTCGCTCGACCGGCTCCCCGGCCAGCTTCGCCAGCGCCGCCTGGGCGAGAGGGGAACTTCCGGGTTCGCGCGCCAGGATCGCGGCGGGAGCGGCAAGGCCCGGCAGGTCCGGCTCGGGGCAGCGCAGGAACGCCCACGCCGCCAGTTGCTGCCGTCGCCGCGGCTCTTCGTCCGCCGCGAGGGCGCCGAACAGCTCCGTGCAGGCCGATGGGGACAACACCGGGGAACGTTCCCGGATCGCGAAGGAGATCTTCATGGCGAGGGCGGCCGCCGGTCCCGGGCCCTGCCGCCCCGGCCGCGTCCGGTGAGCCAGCGCCAGCAGCGCGCCCAGTTCCTCGTCCCTCACCTGATGCAGGTCCACCGGTTCCCCGGTGAACCGGGGATCGTCCGGCGCCGGACCGGTGAGCATCAGCGCCAGCCGCCGCGTGAGTTCGGTCATGACGCGGGATCGTAGGGGCAGGCAACGACAATTCCGGCTCGGTGGGCTCGGGCCGGGGCACGACCGCATCGACCGTGGGCCCGGCAAGGTCCGGCCGGCTCGACGCTGCCCGGCCCGTCCGCCGGGCGAGTCCCACGCTCAGAGCGTTTCTTACGTGGTGTTCGGCTCGCAGACTGCACCACGCCGTCCTCGACAAACTTGGCAGCCAGGGTTCGATCGATTGGTCCCGCGCGATCCTCGACGGAGCAAGCGTGCGGGCCCAAAAGGGGGGATCGCTGACCGGCCCGAACCCCGTCGATCGCGGGAAACCCGGCTCGAAGATCCACGTGTTGTCCGAACGGGGCGGGCTGCCGATCTCCCTCGCCGTTTCCGCGGCCAATACCCATGATTCCCAGGCGCTCAAGCCCCTGGTCAACGCCATCCCGGCGATCCGCTCCCGGCGCGGCCCGCGACTCGCCATCTCAGATCAGCGTGCCTGTTCGAAATTATCCCTGATTGTGTGATGCTGTTGGCGATGCGTTGTCCATAGAATTGTGAGGTGACCGAGAACTGGGGGTTTTCCAAGCCCGATCCGGAACTGTACCACCGTATCGCCGCGCTGGAGCGGGATGAGGCGTTGTCGCTGATCGCGGCGGCTGAGGCGTGTTCGAATGCGTGCCAGGCGGTGAAACTGGCCGCAATCGCGGCGTTGGGAGATGCGGAATCGGTGGCGAAGGAAGTCGCCCTCGAATTGCATTACGGTGCGCGCCAGGCGGAGGGCCAGGTGTTCCTGGCCCGGGATCTGGCGCAACGTCTGCCCGGAACGTTCGAGGCGATGAAACGGGGTGAGCTGGATCCATATCGGGCGTCGAAGGTGGCTGACCAGACCTCGGTCCTGTCTGACGAGCAGGCGCGGGAGGTGGATGCGCGGGTGGCGGGGAAGATCACCACGCGGGATCCGACGTCGGTGCGGCGGCTGGTGAACAGGACCGTTGCCCGCGTCGATCCGGATGGGTATGCGCGGCGGTGTGAGGAGCGTAAGCGGTCCCGCAGTGTTCAGTTGTGCCACGAGGACGAGGGCATGGCCACCCTGTACGCCTATCTTCCGGCGGAGATCGCCGCCACGATCTATGCGCGGGTGGATCGCGTCGCCCGGGGGCTGCGGGGTAACGGCGAGGAACGCACCCTGGACGAACTGCGCGCGGACGTATTCTCCGATCTGTGTCTGGGTGTCGCTGGTGAGGTGGAGCCGCCGCGGGCGGAAGTGTTCGTGTATCTGGATTTCCTGACCTGGACCGGGCTGCGCAACGAGCCCGCCGAACTGGCTGGACACGGACCGATCCCCGCGCAACTGGCGCGGGAGATCGCCGCCAATGCGACGATCCGGCGGGTCATCACCGACCCCATGACCGGCACCCCCATCGAGGTCGGGCGCCACCGCTACCGGCCGCCCACCGCCACCAAAGAACTGGTCCAGGTACGAGACCGAGAATGCCGAGTACCCGGGTGCCACAGACCGGTCCAGGCCTGCGACCTCGATCACGTCGAACCCTGGGCCCAGGGCGGCGGCACCCACAGCACCAACCTCTGCGGCCTGTGCTGCCGCGACCACCGGCTCAAGGACGAGCCCGGCTGGCAGCACCGGATGACCGGCACCGGGGTTCTGGAGATCACCACACCCGCCGGTCGCACCTACCGCAGCCAACCCGAACCCCTCACCACCGCCGCCTGAGCCGTTTTGGGGCATGGTCGTTTCGACGACTTGGTTGCTGCCTTGCCAGAGGAGCCGGACCTTGTCGTAGCGGATTGCGATCGCCCGGAACTGCCTAGAACTCGGCTCATGTGGCATGTGTGTGGAGTTTCTTGAAGCAGGTGAGGGTGGCGCCGAGGGTGAGGAAGGCCAGGAAGTGCCTGGCTTTGCGTTCGTAGCGAATGGTGAGGCGCCGGTATCCCATTAGCCACGCGATGGTCCTTTCGATCACCCAGCGGTGTTCCGGGATGGCGTTGACCAGGGGCTTGAGCGCCCGGGAGTCATGGGTGTTGGCTGCGGAAACAGCGAGGAGAGATCGACAGCCCGCCCTGTTCGGACAACACGTGGATCTTCGATCCGGGTTTCCCGCGATTGACGGGGTTCGGGCCGGTCAGCGATCCCCCTTTGGGCCCGCACGCTTGCTCCGTCGAGGATCGCGCGGGACCAATCGATCGAACCCTGGCTGCCCAGTTCGTCGAGCACGGCGTGGTGCAGTCTGCGCCATACCCCCGCCTCGGTCCCCTGACTGAAGCGACGGTGCGCGGTCTGGAACGGCACCCCGAACGACGACGGTAGATCCCGCCAGGCGCAACCGCTGGTCAGCACATACACCATCACCGTGAACACCTGGCGAGCCGGCAACGGCGCGGTCCCACCACTCTGCGGGCGCGGCGTGAACTCCGGAATCAAGGGCTCCATCAGCGCCCACAACTCATCCGGCACCAACCGCAACGACAACCGATCCACGCCCAGAAGACCGGCCGAACACCACGTAGGACGCTCTTACAGTCCGACGTGGTTCCGCAGCGTTTGTACCGCTTCGGCATCAAACGACGGGGCCGACAACCGGCTGATCCTCACGGAGCCGGTTTCCGAGCTGATCCCGCCGCCGCGGAATCACCGCCTTGTTCTTGCCCTGCCGCAAAGCGGACCGGTTCGCCTTGTTGCCACAGACCTTATCGTCGGTCAGCGAGTCGGGCCGCTTCCGTGGCCGCCCCGGACGCCTCTTCGTGCCGGACCCCGCGCCCGGTCCGATCCGGCGCCCTGCCGACCGGCCCACCACAGCACGACGCCCGCGGTGACCGCCGCCCGGCCTTACGCAACCACCTCAGTAGCCGCGGTAGCCGCTGCCGCTGTTCAGGGACTTCAGCCCGGGATGGCTGGAGAAACCGCCGTAGCGGTTGATCGTGTACCGGACCCCGGCGATGATGTTGTCGACCGGGTCGTAGATGTTGTCGTGGCCCGACAGTTTGTACGCCTGGAAGGTCGAGTCGACGGTCTGCATCAGCCCCTTGGACGGATGACCGGCCCGCGCGTTGCTGTCCCACTGGTTCACGGCGTACGGGTCGCCACCCGACTCCTTCTCGATCACCTTGCGGATCCCGGGAGCGTCCTCGTTGGCGATCGGGACACCCTGCCCCCGCATGATCTTGAGGGATTCGTTGATCCATCCGGCCATCTCGTCGCCGGTCTGGTCGGGCCGGGGCTCGGGCTGTGCTTCCCGGGCTGGTTCCCGGGGTGCGGCCGCGTGCTCCTCACCGTCGCCACCGGACGGTGCGGGTTCGTCCCCCAGGCCGTCCACGCCGTACCGCACGGACGGACCGTGCCAGTCCTTCGGAGAGCCGAGTTCCGGCCCCTCCGAAGAGGCCGCCGCAACGGCCTTCACCTCCCGCGCCGGGGAGGCGGTGTCACCGCCGCTGCCGGCGAACGCCAGCGGACTGGCGGCCCCGGCGATCGAAACCGCCACCAGGCCCGCCGAAACGGAGGTCCGGGCGCCGAGGCGCCCGAGACGGCGGGAGGCCGCCGCGCACCACGGAAGGTGCCGGACCGTGTTCAGGCTGCGCAATCCCACGAGGGGAAACTCCTTGGAGTGCCGAGGTCGCCGACTCCGGTCGGGGTCCGGGTCGGCGAAGGGCCGGTCGGGGAACGGGATCGGGGGATCACCGCAAGGCCCTTTCCTCAGATTACGAAAACAAAACGGAGATATCACCGGACGGTGACAAGCCCCACAGGAAGGCTCGGTTCGAAAATATCGTCACATCGCACCGAAGACGCAGTTCAGCGGCATTTTCTGACCGTCGGTGACGATAGTGACACAAGTCCCCCGAGGTGATCGAAACCCAGGTCAGACCCGTCATCCGCGACGAAACGGGAGCACTGTGACGGATCTTGTACGATTTGTTCACCCTATTTGATCTCACACCGCACCGCGATCTTCCGACCCATTCCCCGCATTACCGCGCAATTTCGGCGGAAGATCCCGTCGAATACCGGACTACCCCATGGCCGGGAGAAGACCGGGCTTGCCGGGGCGTTTGACCGCGCGGCCGACCAGGACGGTCTCGGCCGCGGTGGCGCCGAGCCTGGCAAGGTCGGCCGTGACGAACCGGTAGAGCTCTTCGAGGTCGCGCATCCAGACGGCGACGTGCAGGTTGTAGGCACCGGTGGCGGCGAACGCGCCGTGCACCGCGGGATGCCGGGCCAGCGTCCGGCCCGCCTCGTCGAGGCGGCCGGGCGGCACCTGCACGAGGAGGTTCGCGTCCACCGGCAGGCCCAGCCGCCGGGGTTCGACGAAGGCTTCGGTGACGAACTGGCGCTCGGCACGCAGGGTGAGCAGCCGGCGGCGCACGGTCGATTCCGGCTCCCCCACGCGCGCCGCGATGGTGCTCGCCGGCAGCCGCGCGTCCTCGCCGAGTGCGGCGAGCACGGCGTTGTCGATCTCGTCGAGTTCGCGGTCCACGAACCGGCCCCCGGCTTCGAGGCCCCGGCGTTCCGCCTCGGTGAGCACGTCCAGGCGCCAGTCGGTGGCGGCCGCGAACAGATGCAGGATCGTGCACGCCTCCACGGAGGTCACCGCGGTGGTCGCCGGGAGCTGGCGGAAGACCAGGTGATTGCCCGGCTGGGCGCCGCCCACCAGCACGGCCAGGATCTCGTCGCCCGCGGCGGACACGTCGACGAACGGGATGTCCTCCCGTGCGGCCAGCCCCGCCGCGACGGCGTCGAGCCTGCCGCGCAGCACCTTGACGCGCAGCGACATCGCGGCGGGCACCCGTTCCGGCGGAGGCGCGGCGACCACCCTGACGACACCGTCGCCGAGCAGCACGCGCAGCCTGCGCCGGGCCACCCGCACGTTCAGGCCCAGCACCCGGGCGATCCGCTCGGTGCTCGCCCGGCCGTCGCACTGCAGGGCGGCGATCAGGCGCAGATCCTGCTCGTCCATACCCAGATCCTTCACCGTGACCCATCCATGGAGCAACTTCGCTCAGAAAAACCTTGGAATGGCGCACTTTGCTCCGAAACAGCGCGCAGGAGCGGGTCCGATCGCTCGGCGAGCCGCATGCTGGTCACGGCTTTCCCACCCGATGAAGGAGACCAGCCATGCCGGATCTGCTCGACAGCATGACCGAAGCCGCCCTGCGCGCGGGCCGCCTGCTCCTGGCGAGGCCCCGTCCGCCCCGGGCCCGCACCTTCGACGAACTGCGGACCGTGTTCACCGAGGTCGATGACGAAGCCGTCGCGGTGATCAAACCGCTGCTGACCGCGCTTCGCCCCGAGGCGGCCTGGGCGGACGAGTTCGGGCCCGGCACCGGGCCGGGCGAACAGTGGGTGGCCGACGCCGTCGACGGGGCGGTCCAGTACCTGCAGGGCCTGCCGCACTGGTGCGTCAGCCTCACCCTGGTCCGGCACGGCAGGCCGGTGGCGTCCGTGCTGCACAGTCCCGTGTCCGGCGAGACCTACCGTGCCGCCGAGGGCGCGGGCGCGACCCGGAACGGAGTGCCGATCCGCCCGTCGGACAAGATCGAACTCGCCGCCGCCCTGCTCGCCACCAGCCATCCCCCCTTCGCCGCGGACGACCTCGGTGCCGTCGCCCGCGCCGGGGCCGCGCTGTCGGCGGTCCTTCCCGTCGCCGGAGCCGTGCGCAACCTGGGGCCCACCTCCTGGCAGATCGCCGACGTCGCCTCCGGTCGCGTCGACGGGTTCTGGCAGTACGGCCACGACGACGGCAACCTGCTCGGCGCGACCCTGATCGCCCGCGAGGCGGGCGCGTTCGTCACGGACGTGGCGGGCGCCCCGTGGCGGCCCGGCGCCGAATCGGTGCTCGTCGCACCGGCCCAGTTCCACGGTCCGCTGCGGGAAGCCCTGGCTCAGGCGGAAGTCTCGCCGCCCCAGCGGTGTTCGACGCGGGCGACGCGCCAGTAGGTGATCGCGACGAGCCACACCACGACGAACAGCCCGACGACGAGATACCCCACGTTGCCCAGGTCCAGCCCCGCGATCCAGTCGGTGACCGGGCTGGACCAGCCCAGGTCCGCCTTCGCCACCCCGACCAGTTCGATGGTCCCCACCACCAGCGCCACCACCACGGACAACCCCGTGATGGTGAGGTTGTAGTAGACCTTGCGCACCGGGTTGGCGAAGGCCCAGTGGTAGGCGAAGTTCATGAACGTGCCGTCCAGCGTGTCGAACAGGCTCATTCCCGCCGCGAACAGCAGCGGCAGGCACACGATCGCGTACCAGGGCAGTCCGGCGGCGCCCGAGGAACCGGCCAGCGCGAGCAGCAGGACCTCGGTCGCGGTGTCGAACCCGATCCCGAACAGCAGGCCGACCAGGTACATCTGGCCGGGGCGCCGGATGGACCGGGTCAGCCTGCGCAGGACGCGGGCCAGAAACCCTCGCGAATCGAGCCGGGCCTCGAGCTCGGCCTCGTCGAACCGGCCCCGGCGAAGCTCGCGGAAGACGCGCCCGATGCCGATCAGCGCGACGAGGTTGAGGATCCCGATCAGGTAGAGGAATCCGCCGGACGCGGTGGTGGAGATCGTGCTGAGCACCCGGTGCACGCCGGAGGAATCGTCGGCCCAGCGCATCGCGCCCTGCGCGCCGAGCGCGACCAGCACCGCGAGGACGACGACCACGCTGGCGTGGCCGAGGGCGAACCAGAACCCGACCGACAGCGGGCGCTTCCCCTCGGCCATCAGCTTGCGCGTGGTGTTGTCGATCGCGGCGATGTGATCGGCGTCGAAGGCGTGCCGCATGCCCAGGGTGTAGGCGGTCACGCCGAGACCGAATCCGAACACCTGGGTGCCCACGGCGTAGTGGCGCGGCGCGACCAGCAGCGCCAGGATGCCGAACGCCGCCCCGTGCAGCAACAGGACCACCAGCAGCAGCCCGGCGGTTCGGTAGGTGTCCTGGCGGCGCCAGGACAGGGAGGGGGACGTGCTCATCGAAAGACCGCCTTCCAGCACCTCGTGGATGGTCACTACGTGCCGTGGCCGGTCTCCTGGCTGACGGGTCGACGCTTCCGGTCCGCCTTCCCGAACGCTCGCGCGTCCAGTGGCTGCCTTGGGGGCATGGACCGGGAACTTCCCGTTTCACAGTGGCGAGGGCCGCGCCGGTTTCCCACCGGTCTTCCCGAGCACCACGGCCCGTTCACCTTACGGACCGAATGCGACAGAGGGCAAGAAAGCGGGTCGCCGATCACAGGCGGTGCCGGAAAGCGCTTCAGCCCATCTTCGCGACGACGCCGAGCGGAAGGTGGCGCAGGAGGAAACCGAGCGGCACCCACGGCCATGCCGGGACCTTCGCCTCGGCGGGTTCCCGTTCGATCGCCCTGACCAGCAGCGGAATCGCCTTCTCCGCCGGGGCCAGCAGGGGTGTCCGCCCGGCGCGGCCGGTCATCTCGGTGGCGATGTAGCCCGGGTAGATCGTGGTGACCGTGATGGGCTTGCGCAGCACATCCGCACGGATGCCCTCGGCGAGTGCGGCGACACCCGCCTTGCTGGCGGCGTAGGTGGTGAGATTGCGCGGCAGCCCGCGCATCGCGCTCATCGACGAGATCACCACCAGGTGCCCGGCATCGCGGGCGCGGAAGAGCTCCATGGCCGCCTCGCACTGGGCGAGCGCCGCGGTGAAGTTGGTGTTCGCGGTCTGCAGGTTCGCGTCGAACCGGCCGGTGCCGATCGGCTGCCCCTTGCCCAGCCCGGCGTTGACGATCACCCGGTCGAGCCCGCCCAGTTCCTCGTCCAGCGCCTTGACCGTCTCGAAGACCCGCGGGTGGTCGTTCACGTCCAGTGCGCGCACGGACACGGTGATCCCCGGATGCGCGGCGAGGAGTTCGTCACGCAGCGCGGTGAGCCTGTCCAGCCGTCGGGCGCACAGCGCCAGGTTCCGGCCGCGCGCGGCGAACTGCCTGGCCATCCCTTCGCCGAGCCCCGAACTCGCTCCCGTGATGAGGATGTTCCTGCGAGTCACCATGACCGTTCCACCTCCTTCACGGCCGGACCGGTGACCGGACGACGCAGCGGCGGTACGGTGCCTCCCATGCTCGAAATCAGGCCCAACTGCGAATGCTGCGACGCAGACCTGCCGCCCGGCTCGCCCGACGCGATGATCTGCACCTTCGAGTGCACATTCTGCCGCACCTGCGTCGACGTCCGGCTGCACGGCGTGTGCCCCAAC
>NZ_VJWX01000207.1 GCF_007713715.1 Amycolatopsis rhizosphaerae | reverse complement strand
GTGCGGGGATCGCGTATTCTGGTCGGCGGTTCTACCGAAGACCGCTGGTTTTCCGCAAGCCCCGAGGCGAGCGGAACGAAGGTCCCGCCATGGCGGGCGGCCCGCGCAGGAGGAACGAGGCCGAGCAGCCTTTGTTGTGTGCTCTTTGACGCCCCGCGCCTGCTGCGCCGGGGCGTTTGTCGTTTCGGCGCCTTCACCTCCGGTGGTCACCAGCCAAGAGAGGAGGCGAGGAATGGCGAAGCCCGACAAGGTGTCAGCTGTCGCCGAGATCGCGGACCGGTTCCGCAACAGCTCGGCCACCGTGGTCACCCAGTACAACGGCCTCTCCGTGTCCCAGCTGAGCCAGCTGCGCCGCGCTCTCGGCACCAGTGCCAAGTACCGGGTCGCGAAGAACACCCTCGTCAAGCGTGCCGCGCAGGACGTCGGTCTCGAGGGTATCGACGCGCTGTTCGTCGGCCCGACCGCCATCGCCTTCGTCGAGGGTGAGCCGGTCGACGCCGCCAAGGCGCTTCGTGACTTCGCGAAGGACAACCAGGCCCTTGTGATCAAGGGCGGCTACATGGACGGCCGCCCGCTCACGGTCGACGAGATCAACCGCATCGCCGATCTCGACAGCCGTGAGGTCCTGCTCG
The DNA here is from genome assembly GCF_007713715.1 of Amycolatopsis rhizosphaerae. Taxonomy (GTDB): domain Bacteria; phylum Actinomycetota; class Actinomycetes; order Mycobacteriales; family Pseudonocardiaceae; genus Amycolatopsis_E; species Amycolatopsis_E rhizosphaerae. The sequence continues at coordinate 11,440 of NZ_VJWX01000207.1, read as the reverse complement.
CCAAGGCCGCGGGCGCGTTCAAGGCGAAGCTGTCCCAGGCCGCCGCGCTGTTCCAGGCGCCGGCTGCCCAGGTCGCCCGTCTGGCCGCCGCGCTGCACGACAAGCAGAGCGAAGGATCCGAGGCCTCCGGCGAAGAAGCACCTGCCGAGAGCTGACCTACCCCACCCCCGAACCGCTACATCAGAAAGGACGCCATCATGGCGAAGCTGAGCACCGACGAACTGCTCGACGCTTTCAAGGAGCTGACCCTGCTCGAGCTCTCGGACTTCGTGAAGAAGTTCGAGGAGACCTTCGACGTCACCGCGGCCGCCCCGGTCGCCGTCGCGGCCGCCGCCCCGGGTGCCGGTGCGGCCGCCGAGGCCGAGCCGGAGCAGGACGAGTTCGACGTCGTCCTCGAGGGTGCCGGTGACAAGAAGATCCAGGTCATCAAGGTCGTTCGCGAGATCGTCTCCGGCCTGGGCCTGAAGGAGGCCAAGGAGCTCGTCGAGAGCGCTCCGAAGGCCCTGCTCGAGAAGGTCGACAAGGAAGCCGCCGAGGCTGCCAAGGAGAAGCTCGAGGCCGCCGGCGCCAAGATCAGCATCAAGTGACACGGTAATTTCCGGAATCCGGAAGTTGCGGGCGGGCACCCCGAAGGGGGTGCCCGCCTTTTTTGTTCACCTGGATTGTGGATTGCGAAACTCATGAGTAACCTCCACCGCACTTTGGTCGTTGGTTCACCTGATGTGGGTGCGCTCACCATGCGCGACCTGTCTAAGGTGTGTGAGCCGTCACCATGGGAGCTCCGGGAGGTGCGATGGGTGCCGAGGTGGTCATCGAAGGGCTGACGAAGTCGTTCGGCCGGCAGACCATTTGGCGTGACGTGACACTCACCCTGCCTCCGGGCGAGGTGTCCGTGATGCTCGGTCCATCGGGAACGGGCAAGTCCGTGTTCCTGAAGTCGATGATCGGGCTGTTGAAGCCGGATCGCGGCAAGTGCGTCGTCAACGGTGTCGACATCGTGCGGTGCAGTGAGCACAAGCTGTACGAGACCCGCAAGCTGTTCGGGGTGCTGTTCCAGGACGGCGCGCTGTTCGGCTCGATGAACCTCTACGACAACGTGGCCTTCCCCTTGCGGGAGCACACGAAGAAGTCCGAGACCGAGATCCGGCGGATCGTGCTGGAAAAGCTCGATATGACCGGTCTGGCCGGTGCGGAGAAGAAGCTCCCCGGCGAGATCTCCGGTGGTATGCGCAAGCGGGCCGGGCTGGCCCGTGCGCTGGTGCTGGACCCGGAGATCATCCTGGTGGACGAGCCGGACTCGGGTCTGGACCCGGTCCGCACCACCTACATTTCGCAACTGTTCCTCGACGTGAACGCGCAGAGCGACGCGACGTTCCTGATCGTGACGCACAACATCAACTTGGCGCGCACGGTGCCGGACAACCTTGGCATGCTCTTCCGTAAGGAACTGGTCATGTTCGGCCCGCGCGAGGTGCTGCTGACCAGCGAGGAGCCGGTGGTCAAGCAGTTCCTCAACGGCCGCATGGACGGGCCGATCGGCATGTCCGAGGAGAAGGACCAGGCCACCATGGCCGCGGAGAAGGCCATGTTCGAGGCGGGCCACCACGCCGGTGGGGTCGAAGAGGTCGTCGGTATCCCGCCGCAGATGCAGCCGACCCCCGGCGTGCCCACCCGCCAGGGCGCGATCCGCCGCAAGGACCGCGTCATGCAGATCCTGCACACGCTTCCGCCCGCCGCCCAGGAGGGCATCATCGAGTCCCTCACCCCGGCCGAACAGGCCCGGTACGGGATCCGCCCGCGCCACACCGTCCAAACCGGACCGGGGCAGGGACAGCACCAGGGGCAGCTGCCGACCGACCGGATAGCGCAGATACCCGACGCCGCGTGGCCCTCGAGAGAAGACGACACCCACCGGATGCGGAACCAGGGGCAGGGCAAGGCATGAGCTCAACGGCCTCTCCGGCCAAGATTCCCGGCATGGGAATGCTGAGGGAGACCGGGAAGTTGTTCGCCCTCGGGCTGGACATCATTCGCGGGATCTTCCAGCGGCCCTTCCAGTTGCGGGAATTCATCCAGCAGTCCTGGTTCATCGCCAGTGTCACGATCCTGCCCACGGCGCTGGTGGCCATTCCGTTCGGTGCGGTGATCTCGCTGCAGTTCGGTTCGCTGGCCCGCCAGCTCGGGGCCCAGTCCTACACCGGTGCCGGCAGCGTGCTCGCCACCGTGCAGCAGGCCAGCCCGCTGGTGACCGCGCTGCTCGTCGCGGGTGCCGGCGGTAGCGCGATCTGTGCCGACATCGGCGCGCGCACGATCCGTGAAGAGATCGACGCGATGGAGGTGCTCGGCGTTTCGGCCGTGCAACGGCTGATCGTGCCGAGGACACTGGCCTCGATGCTGGTCGCGCTCCTGCTCAACGGCATGGTCAGCGTGATCGGCGTGCTCGGCGGCTACTTCTTCAACGTGGTACTCCAGGGCGGTACCCCCGGTGCCTATCTGGCGAGTTTCTCCGCGCTGGCGCAGCTTCCCGACCTGTGGGTGGGCGAGATCAAGGCGCTGATCTTCGGTTTCATCGCCGCCGTGGTCGCCGCCTATCGCGGGCTGAACCCGGCCGGTGGCCCGAAGGGGGTGGGCGACGCGGTGAACCAGTCGGTGGTCATCACGTTCCTGCTCCTGTTCGTGGTGAACTTCGTGATCACCCTGGTCTATCTCCAGATCGTGCCCGGAAAGTTGAGCTGAAATGGCGACGTTCGGCCAGAGCGCGAAACGGATCGCGAATCGGCCCCTCGAAGTGCTGGACACCTTCGGTGACCAGATGTCGTTCTACGCCAGGGCACTGGCCTGGACACCGCGGGCGCTTCGCCGCTACACCAAGGAAACGCTGCGCCTGCTGGCGGAGGTCAGCTTCGGTTCGGGTTCGCTCGCGGTGATCGGCGGAACGGTCGGCGTGATGGTCGGCCTGACCCTGTTCACCGGTGTCCTGGTGGGTCTGCAGGGCTATTCGGCGCTGAACTCGATCGGTACCTCGGCGTTCACCGGTTTCCTGACGGCCTTCTTCAACACGCGGGAGATCGCGCCGCTGGTGGCCGGTCTCGCGCTGTCGGCGACGGTGGGCGCGGGCTTCACCGCCCAGCTGGGCGCGATGCGGATCTCCGAGGAGATCGACGCGCTCGAAGTGATGGGTGTGCCGAGCCTGCCCTACCTGGTGACGACCCGGATCATCGCCGGGTTCGTCGCGGTGATCCCGCTGTACGTCATCGGGCTGCTCTCGTCGTACCTGGCCTCGCGGCTGGTGGTCATCTACCTCTACGGCCAGTCGGCGGGTACCTATGACCACTACTTCGACCTGTTCCTGCCACCCCAGGACGTGTTCTATTCGTTCATCAAGGTGCTGATCTTCAGTGTGGTGATCATTTTGACGCACTGCTACTTCGGTTACCGGGCCTCGGGCGGTCCGGCCGGCGTGGGTGTCGCGGTGGGCCGCGCGGTGCGGCTGAGCATCGTGAGTATCTCGATCATCAATTTCTTCATCGGCTTCGCGATCTGGGGCACCGCGACCACGGTGAGGATCGCCGGATGAGCGGGGCGGTGTCCACACTGCGGCGCAGGCTGCTCGGCCTGCTGCTGATCGCCGTCCTGGTCGGCGGGGTGACGCTGAGTATCGCGCTTTACAACCAGGCGTTCTCCAGCTACGTCGAGGTGAAGCTCGAAGCCGGTGAGGTCGGCAACCAGTTGTCGCCGCAGTCCGACGTGAAGGTGCGCGGGCTGATCGTCGGCTCGGTGAAGTCGATCTCGGCCACGCAGCGGGGCGCGGAGCTGACCCTGGCGCTGGACCCGGAATCGGCGAAGCTGATCCCGTCGAACGTTTCGGCGCGGTTCATCCCGAAGACGCTGTTCGGCGAGCGCTACGTCTCACTGGAGATCCCGGACAGCCCGGCGCCGAAAACGCTGCGGGCGGGCGACGTGATCCCGGAGGACCGCAGCTCCACCGCCGTGCAGTTGTCGAAGGCGCTGGACGACCTGCTTCCGGTGCTGCAGGCCGTGCAGCCGCAGAAGCTGTCCGCCACGCTCACCGCGATCTCGACCGCTCTGCAGGGCCGGGGCGAGACGCTCGGGCAGACCCTGTCGGAGCTGGGGACCTATTTGGACGGTCTCAACCCGCATCTGCCCGAGTTGCAGCACAATCTTCGCGCACTGGCCAAGTTCTCCGACAACCTGAGCGCTTCCGCGCCGGACCTGGTGCAGGCGCTGGACAACTTCTCGGTCACCAGTAAGACGATCGTGGCCGAGCGGCAGAACCTGCAGGCGCTCTACGCCGATGTGACGAACGCGTCGCAGGACGTGGAATCCTTCCTGCGAGCCAATGCCTCGAACCTGATCAGCCTTTCGGCGAGCTCGCGGCCGACGGCGGAACTTGTCGCGAAGTACTCGCCGGAGTACCCGTGCGTGTTCGGGCAGATGGCCGATCTGGTGCCGGTGATCAACAAGGTGATGGGCGTCGGTACGAAGCAGCCCGGTCTGCACGCGAAGCTCGAGATCGTGGTGAACCGCGGCGCCTACAAGGCGGGCCGGGACGAACCGCGGTTCGAGGACAAGCGCGGCCCGCGGTGCTACCAGGTCAAGGACTACCCGCAGCCCTTCCCGCAGTACCCGCCGGACGGCCCGATCAAGGACGGCTCGACGCCGACGCCGGGGTCCCGGGCCGTCAGCGACGGCCTGGTGCCGGCGAACACCGCGGCGACCGCCGGTGGTTACAACGGTGGCGGGTCGACCGCGGGCAATCCGGCGAACACCCCGGCGGAGGCGGATTTCCTGGCGCAACTGGTCGGACCGCAGGTCGGGATCGCGCCGGCGGACATGCCGGGCTGGAGCGGGCTGCTCGTCGGCCCGCTGTACCGGGGCGCGGAGGTGACGATCCAGTGAAGGGACTGTTCGGACCACTGATCAAGCTGCTCGTCTTCATGGTGGTCACCGTGCTGTTCACCGCGATACTCGGGGTGAGCATCGCGAACGTGAACACCGGCAGCACCAACGGCTACAGCGCCCGGTTCACGGACGCGACCCTGGTGCTGGCGGGTGACGACGTCCGAATCGCGGGTGTGAAGGTCGGTCAGGTGACCGACGTGAAGATCGTCGACCGCAGGCAGGCGCAGATCGACTTCGAGGTGGACTCCGGCCGCACGCTGCCGTCGAACATCACCGTCCAGATCAAGTACCGCAACCTCGTCGGCCAGCGGTACCTCTCGATCGAACAGGGCAGCGGTACTTCGGCGCAGCCGCTCAGGCCGGGGGCGACGATCCCGATCGAGCAGACCAAACCGGCGCTGGATCTGGACGAGTTGTTCAACGGGTTCAAACCGCTGTTCACCGCGCTCCAGCCGGACGACGTGAACAAGCTGTCCTACGAGATCATCCAGGTGATGCAGGGTGAGGGCGGCACGATCGACAGCCTGCTCGCCCACACCGCGTCGCTGACCAGCACCATCGCGCAGAAGGACCAGGTCATCGGCGAGGTGATCACGAACCTGAACAGCGTGCTGGACACGGTCAACGCGCACACCCCGCAGCTGTCGGACCTGATCGTCCGGCTCCAGCAACTGGTGTCCGGGCTCGCCCAGGACCGCAAGCCGATCGGGGACGCCATCGACGCACTCGGCGGGCTGGCGAAGACGACCAGCGGCCTGCTGGACAAGGCGCGGGATCCGCTCAAGAACGACATCGCCGCGCTCGGGCTGCTGAGCAACAACCTCAACGACAGCCAGTCGTTGGTGGAACACTTCATCCAGTTCCTGCCGGAGAAGGTGACGAGGCTGGCGCGCACCGCGGACTACGGCTCGTGGTTCAACTTCTACCTCTGTTCGGCCAGCGGTAGCGTCGCGCTGCCGCCGGTGCTCAACGAGCCGATCAACCTGCCCATCCTGCCCGCGACAAGGGAACGGTGTGGCGCATGAGGAGTTTCCAGTCCCGCAACCCGGTTCCCATCGCGGTGGCCGGCCTGATCGTGATGGTGCTGGGCTTCGTGGTGGCGCTCAACGCGGACAGCCTGCCGATCATCGGGGCGGGCACCACCTACAGCGCCGAGTTCACCGAGGCGGCGGGACTCAAGCCCGACGACGAAGTGCGGGTCGCCGGGGTGAAGGTCGGCAAGGTGACCGACGTGGCGCTCGACGGTGCCCAGGTGAAGGTGTCGTTCAAGGTCAAGAACGCCTGGCTCGGCGACCGGACCAACGCGATCATCAAGATCAAGACCCTGCTCGGGCAGAAGTACCTGGCGCTGGACCCGATGGGGGAGAAGACGCTCGACCCGGGCACCCCCATCCCGAAGGAACGGACGCTCGCGCCCTACGACGTGCTGGACGCGTTCCGGGACCTGTCCACGACGGTGAACCAGGTCGACACGCAGCAGCTGGCGAAGAGCTTCGACACGTTGTCGCAGACCCTGTCCGGCACACCGAACGAGGTGAAGGGTGCGCTGTCGGGTCTGTCGAAACTGTCGGACACCATCGCCAAGCGCGACGACCAGCTGTCGCACCTGCTGTCGAACACCAAGCAGATCAGCCAGACGCTCGCCGATCGTGACGCCGAACTGACGAAGCTGATGGCCGACGGCAACCAGCTGCTCGACGAGATTTCCCGGCGCGAGACGGCGATCTCGACGCTGCTCACGGGTTCACAGCAGCTCGCCACCCAGCTGCAGGGGCTGATCAAGGACAACGACGCGCAGCTGACGCCGGTGCTGAAGTCGCTGAACCAGCTCACCGGGATGCTGCAGCGCAACCAGGATTCGCTGGCCGAGGGCATCAAGCGGTACGCGCCGTACATCCGGCTGCTGTCCAACTCGGTCGGCAACGGGCACTGGTTCGACAACTACATCTGCGGCCTGATCCTGCCTTCGGTGGGTCCGCTCAACGAAGAGGGGTGTAACCAGAAATGAGTGACACCCGGCTCGGCCAGAAGCTGGCGCGCGGCGTCGCCGTGGCGTGCGTGCTCGGGCTCGTCGTCGCGGGCGCCCTGTGGTGGACCCTCAAGGACGCCGGCAAGAAGCACCTGACGGCCTACTTCTCCAGTGCGGTCGGCCTCTATGTGGGCAACAGCGTGCGCGTGCTCGGGGTGGAGATGGGCACGATCACCGCGGTGCAGCCGATGGGCAACCAGGTGAAGGTCGACATGACCTACGACCGGTCGGTGGCGATCCCGGCCGACGCGCAGGCCGCGGTCGTCGCCCCGTCGCTGGTCAGCGACCGGTATGTGCAACTGGCTCCGGCCTACACCGGCGGCAAGATCATCAACGATGGCGCGACGATCCCGCTGAGCCGCACCGCGGTGCCGGTCGAGGTGGACGATCTGTACGCCAGCCTGAACAAGATCACCCAGTCGCTCGGGCCCAACGGCGTCAACAAGAACGGCTCGCTATCGAACCTGCTCACCACGCTGGCGGACAACTTCGACGGCAACGGGCAAGCGCTGCACGACACGATCACCAAGCTGAGCCAGGCGTCCAGCACGCTGGCGGGCAATCGGAACGACCTCTTCGCGACCATCCAGAACCTGGCCGACTTCTCGACCGCACTGGCCAACAGCGACAAGCAGGTCCGCGCGTTCGAGAACAACCTCGCCGATGTCAGCGGCTACCTGGCGGGGGAGAAGGACAACCTCGCCGCGACGGTGCGTCAGCTCGGCACGACGCTGGCCATGGTGCAGGACTTCATCGACAAGCACCACGATGCGCTGCGGTCCAATGTGGACAACCTGGCCAGTGTGACGAAGGTGCTGGTGGACCAGCGCAGCGCGCTCGCCGAGATCCTCGACGTCGCACCGGTCGGTCTGGGCAACCTGGTGGAGGCCTACAACGGGTCCTCGGGCACCCTGGACGCCCGGCCCAACATCAACGAGCTCACCCAGCCGCCGCTGGTGATGGTCTGCCAGCTGCTCAAACAGGTCAACCAGCTCAAGGCGGTGGGCACCCTGTGCAATTCGGTGGCGACCATCCTGGACGGTACGGTGCGGCTGCCTTCGGTGGCGCAGACGATCAACGCGCTGCAGCACGGTCAACTGCCGCCGCTGCCCCTGCCGTTCGTCGACATCTACGGGACGGGGGCGTCGAAGTGAAGCGCCTCGCGCTGGCCGCCACCGGAGTGGCCACCACACTGCTGCTGACCGGGTGCGGGTTCGGCGGGATCTACACCGTGCCGCTGCCCGGTGGCGCGGATCTCGGCAGCCACCCGTACACGGTCAAGGCCCAGTTCCGGGACGTGCTCGACCTGGTGCCCCGCTCGGGCGTGAAGGTCAACGAGGTCCCGGTGGGCCGGGTCGAATCGGTTTCGCTCAGCCAGGACGGCTGGCACGCCGAGGTGACCATGGAGATCAACGGGGACGTCAAGCTCCCCGCGAACGCGCTGGCCAACATCCGCCAGTCGAGCCTGCTGGGCGAGAAGTACGTCGAACTGGCCTCGCCCGGGCAGGACCTGGCCCAGGGCAAGCTGGCCGACGGCGCCGAGATCCCGTTGGCCCGCACCAGCCGGAGCGTGGACGTGGAAGAGGTGCTCGGTGCGCTGTCCATGCTCCTCAACGGCGGCGGCGTCGAGCAGATCAACACCATCGCCAAGGAACTCAACGCGGCGACCTCCGGTCGCGAGACCGACATCCGGAAACTGCTCGACAACGCCAACGAACTGGTGTCCACACTGGACAAACAGTCCGGGGACATCACTCGTGCGCTGGACGGGCTGAACCGGCTCGCCACCACTCTGAACAACCAGAAGGACCAGATCGCCGGCGCCATCGACGGCCTCGGTCCTGGCCTCGCCGTGCTCGAACAGCAGCGTGGCCAGTTGGTGACGATGCTGCAGGCGATGCGCAACCTGTCGGGGGTCACCGTCGACACCATCCAGAAGAGCCAGGCCGACCTGGTGGCCGACCTCCGCGCGCTGCTGCCCACCCTGCAGAAGCTCGGCCAGGCCGGTGCGAACCTGCCCAAGTCGCTGGAGCTGCTGCTCACCTACCCGTTCTCCGACGGGGCGACGGCAGGCGCCAAGGGCGACTACTTCAACCTCTACGCGGACATCGACCTGAACCTGAAGGACATCATCGACAACCTCGGCCGTAGCAGGCAGAACGCGCTGTCGGGGGTGCTGCCCGACAACGTGACGGGCGGCATAACCGGCGGGTCCACCGACGCGAGCACCACACCACCGCTGCCGCTGGGCACCGGCCAGAAGACGCAGTCGAAGACGACCACGGGCGGCACGGGGGGCGGGCTGCCGCAGCAGCAGCCCGGGCTCGGCGGCCTGCTCGGCCTGCTGACCGGAGGTGCCTGATGCTCGTCCGCAGGACCAAGATCCAGCTCATCGCGTTCCTGGTGATCTCGGTGGTCTTCATCGTGTACGCGCTGATCCGCTTCGCCGGGCTCGGGCAGGTGTTCGGCCAGAGCGGCTACACGGTCAAGCTCCAGCTCAACGAGTCCGGCGGCATCTTCACCGGGGCCGAGGTCACCTACCGCGGCTACAACATCGGCAAGGTCGGACCGCTGCGGCTCACCGCCAAGGGGCTGGAAGCCGAGCTGGACATCGACCCGAAGGCCCCGGCCGTCCCGGAGAACCTGCGAGTGGTCATCGCCGACCGCTCCGCCGTCGGCGAGCAGTACGTCGACCTGCGGCCGGCCGCCGAGGGCGCGCCGTTCCTGCACGGCGGTTCGGTGATCACCGCGGACAGGGCGACCACGCCGATCAGCACCGAACAGGTCATCGGCGATCTGGACGGGCTGGCCAACTCGGTGCCCACCGACGCGCTGCGCACCGTGGTGGACGAGTCGTACCGGGCATTCAATGGCACCGGCGACGATCTGCAGGTCCTGCTGGACACCATGCGGGACTTCACCAAGACCGCCCAGCAGTACCTGCCGCAGACCGTGCGGCTGCTCGACTCGGGCGGCAAGGTGCTGGACACCCAGAACGCCGAGGCCTCCTCGATGGCCGAGTTCAGCAGGAACCTGAACCAGCTGTCGGCGACGCTGAAGAACTCCGACGGCGACATCCGGAAACTGATCGACGTGACCCCCGGCGCGGCCCAGTCGATCAACAAGCTGATCACCGACGTCGGTCCCGGTCTCGGCGAACTGGTCGCCAACCTGCTCACCACCTCGAACCTGCTGCTCACCCGGCAGGCCGGGATCGAGCAGGTGCTGGTCAGCTACCCGGTGCTGGCGGTCGGGGCGAACAGCGTGGCGCCGGGCGACGGCATGGCCCACCTCGGGCTGGCACTGAACCTGTTCGACCCCCCGCCCTGCACCAAGGGGTACAAGGACGCCGGCCAGTACCGCACCGGAGCGGACCTGGCCGAACGGCAGCCGGACTGGAACGCCTACTGTGCCGAACCGGCGGGCAGTCCGATCGACGTCCGCGGGGCCCAGAACGCGCCGTACAACGGCGTGCCGGTGGCCCCGAACCAGCAGCAGGTGAACGCCAACGCCGGACGGGAGCAGCAGGCGCTGGCCGAGATGCGCGGTACCCCGGGTGTCGTCGGCTCGCCGGCGGTCTCGCTCAACAGCCTGGCCGCCCTGCTCGGGCTGCCGGGCTGACCGTGGGGCCGTCGGGGGTCCTGACGAGGACGAAACAGACGTCTCCTTACTGTGGAAAGGCGGTGCGGCACGTGAGCGCGAGGCACATCCCCTGGCGGGCGGCCCGTCCGTCCGTGTCCGTGTTCTCCCCGAAGCTTGGAGTGCTATGAGTTCCGAGAGTTCCGACGAGGCCCGCGAAGAGACCCCGGCCGTCGAGACTCCCGAGACCACTCAGGTCACCGGGCTCGACGCGGAAGCGGTGGAGAAGGACCAGGACGAGGCCAACCCGCGGGAAGCGGACGAGGCAGATCCGGGGGAGCCCGACGAGGACCTGCTCGAGGAGCGTTCCGAGGAGGATCCCCGCCTCGGCCGGTTCCTGCTGCTGGGCTCGGCGGGACTGGCGGCGGCCGCCTTGATCGTCGCCGCGGTGTTCGGCATCCAGTGGTGGGTGGCCTCCAGCGACGACAACCTGCCGCTCGCACAGGCCAGGGACGAGGTCGTTCATGATGCGGGCATCGCGGTCAGGGCCTACACCGAACTGGACTACAGCAACCTCGACGCCTTCTTCCAGAAGCAGCTCGACGTCTCCGCGCCCGAGATGCAGAACCAGATCAAGAACATCGAGCAGACCTACCGGCAGGCGATGACCGACGCCAAGACCAAGGTCACCACGACGGTGCAGGAGATCGGGGTGGAGGAGCTCAACGAGCACGAGGGCAAGGCCAGCCTGCTGGCGGCCATCAGCACGCTCGTGACGAAGGACGGGCAGCCGCAGGTGGCCAAGCCGCTGCGGCTGGAGGTCCAGATGACCAGGGTCGGGCAGGACTGGAAGGTGTCCTCGATCGGCTCGGTGCCGGTGGTGACCGGCGGTCAGTGACCGCCAGGTTC
>NZ_VJWX01000206.1 GCF_007713715.1 Amycolatopsis rhizosphaerae | reverse complement strand
CCCATGAGCACCGCACCGGCCGCGTCGTAGATGGCCGGGCCGAGGAAAGCGTGCTGCTTGGGCACCAGTGCGTCACCGGCGAGATCCTGCAGCCGGTGGCTCGTGTAGATGGGCGCGGTGCCGGAGACCTCGACGAGGCTGTTGACCACCGCCGACGAGACCTTGGCCAGCTGGGCCGAGGCGAGCCGCAGCAGCGCGTTCTGGTCGTCGGTTGCGGTGTCGCCGCGCCGCACGTGCTGCCAGACCTCGTCGGTCACCTCGTAGAACCAGGCGCGAGCCGAGCGCAGTTCCGCCTCCGCACCGGCGACCCGGGTGCGGTAGTACGGCCGGTCGGCGAGCTTGGGAGCGCCGGTGACACCGCTGTAGCCCCCGCCGACCTGCTTGGCGTAGTCCAGTGCGGTCAGCGCCACGCCGGCGCCGACCACGGCGAGGACCTGCGCCGCGTAGGCGATCGCCGGGTAGTGGTAAAGCGGCTCGTCCACGGTCGGCCTGCCGCCGCGGATGAAGGTCCACTCGCGGGGCACCTCGACCTTCCGCACCACGACATCGAAGGACCCGGTGGCCCGCATTCCCACGACATCCCAGTCCCGCACGATCTCGACCTGCTCGGGCAGCAGCACGGCGGTGCGGGGCTTGCCGTCGGAGTCCTCGTCACCCGGCAGGCCGACGCCGATGCGGTCGGCACCCATGCAACCGCTGGCGAACTTCCAGTGCCCGTCGACCAGGAATCCGCGCTCGGTCGGTTCGGCGTGCTGCATCGGGAACAGCGCGCCGGCGAAGGCGACATCGGGGCCGTCGCGGTACAGCTCGGCCTGGGTCTCCAGCGGCAGCGCGGCCAGGTAGACCAGTGCGGAGCCGAAGCTCGCGACCCAGCCGGTGGAGCCGTCGACCGCGGAGATCCGCTCGATGCGGTCGAGGAACTCGGCAGGAGGGAGCGGTTCCCCGCCGAACCTGCTCGGCGTGGCCGCCCGGTAGATGCCGATCTGCTTGAGCCGTGCGATGAAGTCTTTCGGGACGTAGCGCTGCTCATGGAACTCCTGCCGCCGTTCGGCGAGCTCGGCGAGCACGTCGTCGAAGCCGACGGCGCCACTCGCGGAGCCTGCTGCCGTTCGGGCGGGTGGGGTTCCGGCGTCCGGGCCGTACACCAGCGCGCCTCCTCGTCGTCGTGGGTTGTCCCTCGACGGTAGGCAGCGGGCACATCGGGCGGAAGTGGTGATGCCCGTGACCGGCATGAGGATTCCCGCCCCTCGAATAAGGGATTCCTTCAGCGCGAGGCCGGTGCGCGCGGCTTACGCTGACCCGATGCAGGTGGATCCGCGAGCTCCTGAGCTGGTGACGGAAGACTTCGTGGCGATGCTCAACGCGAGCCGGATGTGCGTGTTGGTGCACGACGCCGCGACGAAGAACATCCTCTGGGCGAACCCCGCGGCCTGCGAGATGCTCGAGTGGAGCGTGAGCGAGCTCCGGCCGCTCAAGGCGCCCGACATGAGCAGTTCGGCGCGCCAGTACGACCGCGTGCTCGGCCGGGCCTGGCTGCAGGACGCGGTGGACAAGGGTGCCACCAGCATCAAATGGCACTACCGCTCGCGCTCGGGGCGGGTGATCCCCACCGAAGCGATCGCGATCCGCGTCGAGCTCGCGCAGGGCCCCGCCGTGATGGTGCAGTTCCGCGATATCGAGCGCGAGCAGGAGATCGAACAGGAACTCAGGATGGCGACGTCGTACATGGACGCGCTGGCGCACCGGACCTCGACCATCGCGCTGATGCTGGACCGCGCCGGCATGCTCCGGTTCGCGACCGACACCGCGCTGGAAATTCTCGGCGCCGACTCGGCAGGGCCGCTGGGCCCGTTGGAGCGCTACGGCGCCCTGCGGCTGGCCGGTCGCCCGTCCAGCTGGCAGGAGGTCTTCGACCGCGCCGCCCCGGTGACCACCGTGCAACTCGCGCTCTCCCGGGCGCAAGAGCCGGTCTGGCTCGAGGGCAGCCTCGAACGGTTGCAGGAGACCAGCGGGGAGGCGCTGCTGATGATCCTGCACGACGTCTCCGGCCGGGTGCAGGAGGAGGTCCGCCGCGAACGCGAGCTGCAGCAGGAGAACTATCTGGCGCGTTATCACGCGATGGGCGACATGGCGATGGCGATCGCACACGAGCTGGGCCAGCCGCTCGCGGCCGCGGGCAACTTCCTGGGAGGAGCCTCCCGGCACGCCGGAACGCCGGCGGCCACCGGCGAGGCGGCCGGAACCGCGGCGCGGCATCTGGTCTTCGGCATCGACAGCGCCCGGCGGCAGATCGACCGCGCGAGCGCCATCGTGGCCGCGCTGCGCGCTTTCGTCGGGCACCTGGAGCACGTGCGCCAGGTCGTGGACCTTGGCGACGTGCTGACCGAATGTCTGTACTTCGTTCGGTTGCGGGCCGAGGCGGCGGGTGTCGACGTGGTCGTGCACGAACACCCCGGCCCGGTACCCGTGCGTTGCGAACGGGTGCTGACCGGCCAAGTGGTGCTCAACCTGTGCTTCAACGCGATCGACGAGATGGCCGCGTGCGCACCGGATCGGCGCGTCATGGTACTCACCATCGGCGCCGAAGGCGGCGAAGGAGTGCTCACTGTGGACGACCTCGGCCGCGGGGTGCGCCGGGACCCGTTCGCGCAGCCGTTCACGTCGAAGGAGCACGGCAGCGGGATCGGACTGGCGCTTTCCCAGCGGATCATCACCCGCCAGCACGGCCGCATCTGGGCCGAGCGGCGTGACGGCGGTGGCTCCCGCTTCGGATTCACGCTGCCGCTCGCGCGGGAGGACGCGGCTCCGCGGTTCGGATAAGGAAAACCCTTACCGGCAGGAGAAATACTTTCAATACCGGATGCGCCCCGGCCCGACGTACGTTCGATTGGTTTCCGGCACATACCGCAGCGGGCCTCGAACGCCCGCCCGATCGCCCTGGAGGAGTCGTGCCCGAGCCGCCCCGCAAGCAGGCCGAATTCCGCGCCGCGATGGCGAACCTGTCGGCCGCGGTCAACGTGGTCACCACCGACGGCCCGCACGGCCGGGCGGGCATGACCGTGAGCGCCGCCTGCTCCGTCACCGACTCCCCACCCACCGTGCTGGTCTGCGTGAACCGGGCCAGCCGCTCGCACGACATCCTCGTCGGCAACGGCAAGCTCGCTTTGAACGTGCTCGGGGCCGGTCACGAGGACCTCGCACGGCATTTCGCCGGAGCCACCAAGGTGCCGACCGCCGAGCGGTTCACCGATGGCCGATGGGACCTGGCGACCCACGGCGTTCCCGTCCTCTCCGGGGCCTGCGCCTCGGTGGTGGGAACCATCGTTGCGGAACAGGTTTCCGGTTCGCATTCCGTGCTGTTCGTCGAGATCGACACGGTGATCACCAGCGACGACCCGGGAGCGCTGGTGTACTTCCGGCGGCGGTTCCACAGCGTCGGCGCCACGACTACGGCCGCCTGAGCGGCCGTTCAGGAGGAAGACACCGTGGACAGTGCCGACGCCGGCATCGGCCGGATGACGCTGACCTGCTACAACGACACGCACGGCTACGGCTGGCGGCACGTGGACCTGTTCGTGCACGACGCCGCTGGTCGCGAGCTCGACTGGGTGCACTGGCAGGTGTGCGAAGACGGCCCGGACGCGGCCGACGCCGCGACCGCGAAGGTCGAACCCACGCTGCGCCGGACGTCCCCCTGGCGCCATGGGGTCAGCGAGAACGGAATGGACTACTGGGTCGCCGACGCCGCTTGGGAGGAAGAATGAGCCCCGAAACCACACGCCTCCGTGCACCGTGGTCACTGCGTGAGCTCGCCGCCGAACTGAGGCAGGGCACGTCGAGCCCGGCCGAAACGCTGCGACGGTCCCGCGAGCGGATCGCGGCCACCGACTCCGCGGTGCACGCGTGGGTCGAACTCGACGCGCGACCGGATCCGGTCGCATCGGGCCCCCTCGGCGGGGTACCGCTCGGCGTGAAGGACATCATCGACGTCGCGGGCCTGCCCACACGCTGTGGGTCCGGGCTTCGCGAAGCCGCTGCGCCCGCCCCGTCGGACGCCTCGATCGTCACCGCGTGGCGCGAAGCGGGTGCGATCCCGGTCGGCAAGACGGTCACCACCGAGTTCGCCTTCTTCTCTCCCGGGCCCACCGGCAATCCGAGCGCTCCGGGACACACTCCCGGCGGGTCGTCCAGCGGCTCGGCGGCCGCCGTCGCTTCCGGCCAAGTGCCACTGGCACTCGGCTCGCAGACCGCGGGCTCGGTGATCCGGCCGGCTTCGTACTGCGGCGTCGCGGGCATGGTGATGAGCCACGGGCGGTTCCCCGTCGACGGGGTGACCGGGCTGAGCCCGAGCCTGGACAGCCACGGCCTGTACGCGGCGGGCGTGACCGATCTGGCGCTGGCCTTCTCCGCGTTGACGGGGGAACCGGACGCCGCAGCGGCACCAGCGCGCCCCGCGCGCCTGCTGCTGTGGAGCGCCACCCCGCTCGGCGTCGTCGAGCCCGCGATGCGGGCCGCGCTGGACGCTGTCCTCGGCAGACTGGTCGCCGCGGGTGCCGTGGTGGACGAGTTCCCGGACGAGCGGCTGATCGCCGATGTGGCCGTCGCCCATCCGGTGGTGATGGCCTACGAGGCGGCGCGTGAGCGGGCCGTCGAGCGGGACCAGGCCGACCGGCTGAGCGCCGCACTGGCGAACCTGCTCCGCACGGGGGCTTCCACCCCGGAAAGCGCCTACCAGCGGGCGCGACGGAGCGTGGGTGCGGCGGCGGAAACCGTGTCCGGCCTGATGCGGTCGTACGACGCGATCCTCGGCCCCGCTGCGCCGGGGCCCGCACCGCTCGGTCTCGCCTCGACCGGCGACCCCGTGCTCAGCCGCCCGTGGCAGGCGCTGGGCGTCCCGCAGCTCTCCGTACCCGCACTGTCCACTGCGGACGGACTGCCGTTGGGGGTGCAGTTGATCGGCCGCGACCGTGAGGAGACCGCACTCCTCGCGACCGGATGCTGGGTCGAGCGGGCACTGGCGAACTGAACACCCCCTTCGTCACACCTCCACGCGGTGGGTGAGGATGTCGCGAACGAGTGCCCCCAGGCTCTGCGCACCGGTTTTGGCCTTGATGCGCGCCCGATGCACGTCGATCGTCTTCACGCTGGTGCCCAGCGTCCGTGCCACGACCTGACTGGACAGCCCTTCCACGACCAGCCGCAAGACCTCCCGTTCGCGCTGGGTCAGCAACTCCAGGCGCCGGACCACGTCACGGCGCTCGGCGTCCACGGCGAACCGATGGCGCGCCTGTTGTTGCTGCCGCTGCACCACTTCGAGGATTTTCTGCTGCTCATAAGGCTTCTCCAGGAAGTCCACGGCGCCGCGCGTGAGCGCGCGCACCGACATCGGGATGTCGCCGTGGGCCGAGCAGAAGACCACCGGGGCGGGATAGCCGCGCTCGGTCAGCTCCTCCTGCAACTGGAAGCCGCTCATCCCGGGCATGCGCACGTCGACGATCACCACCGCGGGCTCCCCCGGGTCGAACTCGGCCAGGAAGGTACCGGCGTCCGGATAGGTCAGCGCCTGGATTCCCACGCTCTCCAGCAGGAACGCCAGCGACTGCCGGAGTCCCTCGTCGTCGTCCACGATGTGGACGACCGCTTCCTCCGTCATGGCTTCGACAGTACCGAGACCGACGGGTGGTCGGTCGCGAAATGGTCCGGCAGCGGCGCGACGAACACGTTCTCCGTACGGGTGCGGGTGATCCGCCAGACACCCCCCTCCTTCCGGAAGGTGTTGTTGAGCCTGCTCGAGCGCAGCAGGGACTTCCCGTCCGAGAACAGCCAGGGCTGCATGTGGATCCACTGGCCGTCGGCGGTGTCACCGTGGACGTGGATCTGCTCCGACGTCAGGTAGTGCGCGTTGAGCAGGAGCGCGGGGTCCCGCTTCTCGCCCCAGAACCGCTGGAAGTGTTCGCGGATCGCCTGCTTGCCCTCGGCACGCCCGAACTGCCCGTCGTAGTACTCACCGACCCCCTCCCACACCGCGTCCTCGGTGTAGAGCTCGAGAATCAGCTCGATCCGCTCGGCGTCGTCCTGCACGCCGTACTCCGGAATCGGCGTGTCACACAGGAACATGTACCGAGCCTGGACACGACGGATGTCGGCCTCGCCCTCCAGTACCTCCACCCTGCGGCTCAGTGCTGCCAAGGTGTGTTCGGTCATCCTCGTTGTCCTCTCCCGCCGCGGTGGTCGGCACGGTCGTCTCCGGTCTCCGGCCGGACCGGCACCCCGGTGCCGCCGCGCAGCTGGGGTCCACGCAGGCGGAAGATCGCCTCGAACTCGCGCATCCGCGCCGCACGGTACTCCGCGACGCCGCCGGGGTCGTAGTGGTAGAAGCCGGCGCCGTCCCGCAGGCCCCGGCGGTGGCCCGCCATGTTCTCCTCGATGATGTCCGGGTGCCGGAATCGTTCGCCGAGCCGCGCCGCCAGGTAGCGCGACGCGTAGTAGAGGATGTCGCCGCCACCCCAGTCGATGAACTCCAGCGGACCGAGCACCGAGAAGCGCGGGCCGAGCCCCGCCCGCACCGCCAGGTCGATGTCCGCGGGGCCTGCCACGCCCTCCTCGACCATGCGCGCCGCTTCGTTCATCACCAGCGCCTGCAACCGGGGCACGATGTAGCCGGCGGAAGGCCCGCACACCACCGGAATCTTGCCGACCCGTTCGAGCAGTCCGGTCAGCCGCGACACCGCGTCCGGATCGGTGTCCTCGCTGCGGCTCACCTCGACCAGTGGCATCAGGTCGGCGGGGTTGAGCCAGTGGGCGTTGACCGCCCGGCCCGGCCGGTCCACCAGCTCGGCGATCTCGGTGACCAGGAACGTCGACGTGGTCGACGCGATCACCGTTGATGCGCCGACCTGGGAACACACCCAGCCCAGCACGTCCCGCTTGGTCTCCAGGACCTCCGGCACCGCCTCGAACACCACGGCCGCTCCGGCCAGCCCCGCGGGCTCCCGGCCACACACCGTCAGCCCGGCGAGCGCCGCGTCGTCGCCGAGCTTGACGCTCAGCTGCTCCGCCAGGTGAGCACGAACCCGTTCGGCATGGGCGCGGTGCTCCCGCGCGGTCCGGTCCTTGACGTCGGCCAGCACGACCGGCAGGCCGGCCGCCAGGAAGGCCAGCGCGATACCCTCACCCATCCGGCCGGCACCGACCACCGCGATCTCGTCGGTCACGACGCGAAGCCCTCCCGCAGCAGCCGCGCCAGTTCGTCCCGGGACAGCCCGGCCAGCCCCAGGCTCTCCAGCGTGCGTCCCTCGGCGTAGAGATCGCGGCCGGTCACCGCCGAGGCGATGGTCAACAGGCCCTCGGCGACCGGCACCGGCACCCCGGCCCAGTGGCCCACCGACACCAGCAGCGACAGGCCGAGGCGGGTGTCCTCCAGCAGGTAGCGGTGGCCGAGCAGGTCGATCTTTTCGCGCCAGTCCCCGCTGTCGGTCAGCTTCTCGTGCGCGGCGCGGCCGTACATCCACTCCTCGCCGTCCGTGGCGTAGTGGTCGGCCAAGGGGAAGTGCGGGGCCTGGTAGCCCAGCGACTCGCGCAGCGCGACGCGCTCGGCGTCGAGCGCGTCGGTCACCCGGCGGATCGACGGCTGGGTGCCTTCGTTGTGGATGTCCCAGGCGTCGAAGTGCTCCAGCGGCCCGGCGTTCATCAGGATCAGCGGCGGATGGATGACCGGCCCCGCGTTCATCAGCGCTCCGCTGAGCCCGTCCCCGGCGTCCTCCACGCTCGGGTACGCCGCACGCAGGACATCGAACGCCTTACCAGCCAGCCTGCTCGGGAACACCCCGGTCGGCAGGCGGGTCGCGTAGCCGCTGACCACCACTTCGGTGTCGCCGTGCCTGCGGGCCAAGTACGGCAGCGTGCCCGTTTCGGCGAAAGCGACGTCGGCGAGGTTGCCCGCTTCGGCCATCGCCTTGCCGAACAGCACGGAGCCGAGGGTGCCTGGCGGCAGGAACACCACCTGACCGTCGGCCAGCAGCGGGGCGAGCCGCGCTGCCAGGTCCTGATGGGTGGTCGAGGGCAGCGGGACGACGATCAGCGTGGCTTCGCGCACCGCCTCCGCGAGTTCGGTGACCGGCCGGATCGCACCGTCGTCCTCGCCCACCGGCACCTGTCGTGTACCACGGTGGTCGCGGACCGTGATAGCCCCCGCCGTGAGAACGTCCCGGTGCGCATCCGCGTCGCGCCGCCACCACCGCACGTCGTGCCCGGTCTCGGCGAGTTCCGCCACCGCGGCCCAGCAACCGTGCCCACCACCAAGGACTGCGACCTTCACCTCGCGGCTCCTTCTTCCCGTGCCGGAATTCCCTTGACCGCCTCGGCGTCGCGCTTCTCCAGCGCGAGGCTGCGCCGGAAGTGTCTGCAGCCGGTCCCCAGCAGCACGATCGTCAGCACCGACGCCAGGCCGTACACAATGGACAGTGAAGAGCCGACCATCTTCGGGTTCCCGAAGACCCGGTCGGTGACCAGGGCGACCAGCGTGGTGCCCAGCGCCAGTCCGATCAGGTTCGAGATCAGCAGGAAGATCGCCGACACCTGGGCGCGCATCTGGTTGGGGCTGAGCACCTGCATGGCGGCGGTGGAGGCGGGCATCGGGAACGATGCGAAGAACATGGCCAGCACCAGGAGCACCAGCGACACCCACAAGACCCCGACCTGCGTGAACGCGATGACCGGGACCACCATGCCCAGCGCACCGATCACCCCGGCCCGCATCGCGGCGTCCGGGTGCCCGCGCCTGGCCAGCATGTCGATCAGCCAGCCGCCGAAGAGCACACCGCTGCCGTTGGCCAGCAGCACCACGACACCCAGCAGGTAACCGGCCTGGGTGGGGGTCAGCCCGAAGGCGCGGATGTAGAACGCCGGGGTCCACGCCATCATCCCCAGCAGCACCAGCGCGTAGAACGAGAAGCCGAGGTAGTGCGACGCGAAGGTCTTGCGGTGGCCCCACAGGAACGCGAACACGTTGCGCAGCGCGACTTTCTGCACGCCGCCGTCGGTGTCGCGCTTGAGGCCCTTGCGGTCCGGGTCGCGCACGGTCAGGAACACGAGCAACGCCAGCAGCAACCCGGGCAGCCCGACGATCAGGAACGTCACCTGCCAGCTGCGCACCTCGCCGACCAGCGGCAACGCGACGGTGTCGACCGATTTGAGCAGGTTGATCACGTAACCGCCGATGACGAAGGCCGCGGCGCCGCCGATGAACGACCCCAGCGAGTAAGTTCCGTACGCCCGGCCGAGTTTGTTCTTCGGGAACATGTCACTGAACATCGAATACGCGGAGGGGGAAAGCGCGGCCTCGCCGACTCCCACCCCGATCCGGGCCAGGAACATGTGCACGAATCCCTTGCTGAGCCCCGAGACGGCGGTGGCCAGGCTCCAGAAGGCAACACCGATCGAAATGATCAACGGCCGCGACCGCCGGTCCGCCAGGATCGCTATGGGCAACCCCATGAACGAATACAGCAGGGAGAACGCCAGCCCGCTGAGCAGGCTGAACTGGGTGTCCGTGAGGTGCAGGTCGCGCTTGATCGGTTCGATCATCAGCGACAGAATCTGCCGGTCGACGAACGAGAAGACATAGGCGGCCGTGCAGACCGCCACCACGTACCATTGATACCGATACGATTTCCCCTGCTCCGGCAGAAACTCCTCGGTCATCCGCGGTCCCTTCGCATTCCGGCTCCTTCGCCAAGGCCCGCCGAAATCGGCTAACGATGGCGTGTCCGGTACGCTAATTATGGGTGATCGCCGCCACAACTGGTGTTTCCCGCTAGGGCCATGAAGGTCCCCCCGAGCCGGATGAGGAAATCCCCTACACGGCGGGGAGGTCCGCCGATGAGCCGGACGGCGCACCGGCGAACGCCTCCTCCGGGCGTTGACGCGTTTTCAGCGTCCCGCCGTCCGTCGCGGTCAGACCAGGTTCTCCGGGGTGTCGAGCACGAGGTCCAGCAGTCCGGGGAAGCACGAGTCCAGGTCGTCCCGGCGCAGCGACAGGATCCGCTCCGCCCCATGAACGCGCACCAGGAGGATCCCGGCTTCGCGGAGCACCTTCTGGTGATGCGAGAACGTGGACCTGCTGATCTGGAGCCCGGCGTCCTGTTGCAGCCGGGTACACGGGGATTCGCCCTTCTGCGCCAGGGCCCGGACGGTCGCCAGGCGCCCGGGGTCGGCCAGCGCGGCGAGAACCTTCGACAACCGTAGATCGGTCACGGGCGGGTGGGGTTGCTCCAGCACGACACTCATGCCTTCCATCCTAGGCCAATGTCGAATCTCGTGATACTGTTCGACGATCTTCGACGTTCGATGATTTTCGACATAAGGGAGTGGGATGAGCACCACCGAGGACCGGCGATGGCTGATGCTGCCGGTGATACTGGCCGCCTTCTTCATGTACGGCTTCGACGGCAACGTCGTGAACGTGACGATCCCGTCGCTCCAGGCGGACCTCGGCGCCGGCGAGGCGGCCCTGGAACTGGTCGTCGGCGCCTACGTCTTCACCTACGCGGCCGGACTCGTGCTCGGCGGGCGCCTGGGCGACCTGTTCGGCTACCGGCGGATGTTCCTGTTCGGAATGACGAGCTTCACCGTCGCCTCCGTGCTGTGCGGCCTCGCACAGAACTCGACGGAGCTGGTGATCTTCCGGATGCTGCAGGGGCTGACCGCGGCCGGCATGGTGCCGCAGGTGCTCGCCCTGATCATGGCCGCGTTCACGCCGGAGCAACGCCCGCGCGCCCTCCTCTGGTTCGGCGTGACCGGCGGCCTGAGCGGCGTCTGCGGCCAGGTCCTTGGCGGCCTGCTGCTGGTGTCGAACCTGTTCGACCTGGGCTGGCGGGTGATCTTCTTCGTCAACGTCCCGGTCGGCGTCGTCGTCCTCGCCTTCGCGCTGCGCCTGCTGCCCACCGCCACGTCGGGACGGCGGCCGAGCCTGGACGGCATCGGTGTCCTCGGCATTTCCGGTTCTCTCGCGCTGGCGCTGGTGCCGCTGGTCCTGGGCCGCCAGACGGGGTGGCCGGTGTGGGCGTGGGCCCTGCTCGTGGCCTCGGTCCCGGCGATGACCGCCGCACTGCTGTGGGAGCGCCGGGTGGCGCGCACCGGCGGCCGGCCGCTGCTGGACCTGACGTTGTTCCGCAGCAAGGTCTTCAACGCCGGGCTTGCCATCAACGCGGCGTTCATGGCCTTCTTCACCAGCTACCTGTTCTGCCTCAGCCTGCTGTTGCAGTCCGGGCTCCGGTTCAGCGCGCTCCACGCGGGCCTGATCTTCGCTCCCACCGCGGTGTTCGCGATGGTCGCCTCGCTGTCCGGCAAGCGCCTGGTCGCCAAGCACGGTCTGCGGGTGCTGACCATCGGCTCGCTGATCACTGCCGTCAGCGTCCTGATCGTGGCGGCCGGCCTGCAGATACAGGGCGGTGGGATCTCCCAGGCCGTGCTGCTGGTCTCCACCGCGCTGATGGGCATCGGCAACGGCCTCATCCTGCCGTCCCTGATCGGCGCTCCGATGGCCGGTGTCAAGCCCGACCAGGCTGGTATCGCGTCGGGCATGCTTTCCACCACGCAACAGTTCGCCAGCGTGACCGGCATCGCCGTGCTGGGCGCCCTCTTCTTCGCCAAGCTCGGCGACCACCCGGGCCGAGCCGCCTACGCCCCCGCCGCCGAGCTGGCCGCCTGGGTCGCGCTCGGCATCATCCTGGTGATGGCGGCCCTCGTCAGGGTGCTGCTCCGGGCCGCGGCCGCTTCCGCAGCCGAGGTGGAACGCGAAACGCCCGACCTGGTTCCCGCGAGGGCGTGAACACAGTGCTCATCACCGACCGCCAAGGCACGGGCAGCCGGACCTCCTCGCTCTCTCAGCCGGTGTGAAGGATCCGAAGGCGATCGGGTTCGGCTGGATCTCGATCAACGACCTGGACCGGGGTCCAGGCCCATTGCCCCAACGCCGATGCCCGCCTTGAGGGGCACCAGCCCCAGTCCTCACGGTGGGACACAGGCGCCTGAGGGTGGGACACGCCCGGAGGAAGGGGCGCGCGCCGGGCGAGTCG
>NZ_VJWX01000205.1 GCF_007713715.1 Amycolatopsis rhizosphaerae | reverse complement strand
GACCGAGATTGAGCGCACAGCCCCTGCGCGTGCTGTTCTGCATCGGCATCAACCAGAACTTCTTCGACCTGCCTGCCGACGGCATCACTCCCGGCCACGTGTGGCAGGCGTTCGTGTCCATGATGGACGGTATCAAGGCGCTGCCGGGTGTGGACTTCATCGGCGACATCGACGACGACTCGCATCTGGTCGGGCCCTCCGACGGCTGGCCGTGGACCGCCTACATCCTCGCCGACGTGGACACCCAGGAGACCGTCAAGGATGCGTGCAACCTGTTCCGCACCACCCCGGTCGGCGACGGCGGCGCGAAGTTGTGGCGCTTCGCCAAGGTCGAAGCCCGCATCGGCCGCGCGCTGACCGTGCGTGAAGACGTCGAGCTGCCCGACTGATCCCGGACGGAGAACACCGATGACCGAGAACATCTTCGCCGACGCGCCCGCGGACCTCGTGCTCACCGGCCGCGTGGCCGGCCGCGTCTACACCGACCCCGAGATCTTCGAACAGGAGATGACGAAGATCTTCGAGCGCACCTGGGTCTGGGTGGCGCACGAGAGCGAGCTCCCCAAGCCGGGCACGTTCAAGTCCACCCAGGTGGGCCGCCAGCCCGTCGTCGTCTCGCGTGACCGCAAGGGCAACCTGCACACGCTGCTCAACCGCTGCCGTCACCGCGGTGCCAGCGTGTGCGAGAAGCCGCAGGGCCAGGCCAACGGGTTCACCTGCCCGTACCACGCGTGGTCCTACGGCCTGGACGGCACGCTCCGCGGCATCCCCTACCCGGAGGGGTATGAGGGCGTGCTGGACAAGAAGGACCTGTCGTTGCGCAGGCTGCGCACGGAGTCCTACGGGGGCATGGTCTTCGCGACGTTCGACGACCACATCGAGCCGCTGACGGATTTCCTCGGCGATGCCAAGCTGTGGCTGGACCGCTTCATGAAGCAAGGCGGCGGTTACCCGATCAAGGTGCTGGGCAGGCACCAGTTCCGGTTCCGCGGCAACTGGAAGATCCAGCTGGAGAACACCACCGACGGCTACCACTTCCCGATCGTGCACCGGTCGTGGATGGCCTCGGTGGACGCCGAAACCGCGGACATGATGTCGTTCATGACCGACCCGGCCGCCATCACGCACGCGCTGGGCAACGGCCACAGCGTCATGCAGATGGTGCCCGCGCACTCCGACCTCGACGCCGACGACGGCGCCGAGCCGCTGCAGGGCCGGTTCGGCCACGTCGTGGCCGAACTGTCCAAGACACTCGACGAGGCCCAGGTGCGCAAGCTGGTCCGAGCCATGCACGGCACCGGCTTCAACCTGAACCTGTTCCCGAACGTGTCGATGTCCTCGGCGTTCTTCCGCGTGCTGCGGCCCATTTCGGTGGACGAGACGCTGATCGAGCACATCGCGATCGGCCCGGACGGCCCGCCCGCGCTCGACGTCGTCAACCGGGAGCGGCTGCGCATCCACGAACACTTCCAGGGCCCGTTCGGGTTCGGCACGCCGGACGACGCCGAGGGCTGGGACCGGGTGCAGCGCGGTGCCCAGGCGGCACCGGAGATGCCGATCCTGGTCAACCGCGGGCTCGCCCGCGAACAGGCCGACGAGCACGGCTGGCCGACCTCCCACGTGACCGACGAGACCGGCATGCGCGCCGCGTACGACCAGTGGAAGCAGATGATGAGCAATGACCAGCACCGCTGACACCACTTCCGACATCTCGGTCGCCGACCCCCGCGTGGTGCGCGCGATCGAGCTGGTCTGGCGCGAGGCCGAGCTGCTCGACCGCAAGGACTACGTCGCGTGGAAGGAGCTCTACCCGGCCGACGGATTCTACGTCGTCCCGATCGACCCCGAAACCGAGGACTTCGCCGGAACGCTCAACATGATCTACGACGACGCCCGGATGCGGGACATGCGTGTGACCCGGATGGTCGAGGGCTACGCCATCGCCGCCGTCGACGCGGCCCGGACCGTCCGCACGGTGTCGCGGTTCGTGCCGGAGTCGGTGACCGACGAGGAGGTCGTGCTCCGCTCGGCGCAGATCCTGATCGCGTTCAAACGCGGACGGCACGACATCTGGGCGGCCGACCTGCGGCACCGGATCCGGTTGTCGGCCGAAGGCCCGAAGTCCGACCGGATCGCGGAGAAGGTCGTGCGGCTGGTCGACAGTCAGGAAGCCGTACCCGCCGCGGGGTTCCTGCTGTGACCGGGGCGCAGACCGCGGTGGTCACCGGCGGCGGGCGCGGGCTCGGCGAGGCCATCGTGCGCCGCCTGCACGGCGACGGCTACCGCGTCGCGATCGCCGACGTCGACGGCTCCGCGGCCGCCGAACTCGCCGAGGAACTCGACGGGTCGCTCGCGACCGCCAGGGGCTACACGGTCGACGTCGCCGACCGCGCGGCGCTGGCGGGGCTGCTCTCCGCGGTGCTGACCGATTTCGGCTCGGTGCACGTGCTGGTCAACAACGCCGCACGCACCCAGGCGCAGAAGCTGCTGGAGATCACCGCCGACGAGCTCGAAGCCGTCATGAAGGTCAACTTCGGGGGCACCTTCCTCGCCTGCCAGCTCTTCGGCGCGCACTTCGCCGAACAGGGCTACGGCCGGATCGTGAACCTGGCTTCGCTGGCGGGCCAGAACGGTGGCACCGCGACCGGTGGACACTACGCGTCCTCCAAGGGCGCGATCCTGTCCGCCACCAAGGTGTTCGCCCGCGAGCTCGCGCCCCACGGGGTCACCGTGAACGCGGTCTCGCCCGGACCGCAGGACAGCCCGATGGTGCGTGCGATCGTCGGCGAGGAGAACCTCGAAGGCTTCCTGAAGAACATCCCCGTCGGCAGGCTCGGCGATCCGGCGTTCGTCGCGCGCATGGTCGCCCTGCTCGCCTCGCCGGACGCCGCCTCGGTCACCGGAGCCTGCTGGGACGCCAACGGCGGCCTGTACCTGCGCTGAACACCGGAGGGAGGGACGATGACGAACACGCTGGTGCGCGTCGCGGAGGTCACCGAGGAGGCCATCGGGATCCGCGGCCTGCGCCTGGTCCGCGAGGACGGCGCTCCGTGGGGACCGTACGAAGCCGGCGCGCACATCGATGTGGTCGGCCCGACCGGCTTGCTACGACAGTATTCGCTGTGCTCGCCACCTGACGATCCTTCTTCGCTGCTCATCGCGGTGAAGAAGGAACCCGGTTCGCGCGGTGGCTCCGAGGCGCTGCACACCGTCAAGGTGGGCGACACCCTGGAAATCGGCGAGCCGCGGAACCTGCTGCGGATCGCCGACGGCACCGTCCGCCATGTCCTCGTGGCGGGCGGCGTCGGTGTGACCCCGTTGCTGAGCCTGGCCTACGAGCTGCATCGGCGCGGAGACGACTTCGAACTGCACTACTTCGCGCGGAATCGCGAGCAGGCCGCGTTCGCCGGCCTGCTCGAACGCGAGGCGGGCTTCCCTGACCGGGTGCGGCTGCATTTCGGTGTGCCGCGCGCCGAGCAGCCCATGCTGCTCAAGGAGGTGGCCGCCGCCCTGCCGCCGGAAGCGCATGTGTACACCTGCGGTCCCGAAGGGTTCATGGACCAGGTCGGTGCCGTGTTCTCGCCGGTCGTCGGGGACGGGCACGTGCACGTCGAGCACTTCGTCGCCGCGGAGATCGACACCAGCGGCGACCAGCCGTTCACGGTCGAGCTGGACACCGGCGAGGTGTTCGAGGTACCGGCGGGCAAGTCCATCCTCGCCGTGCTGAACGACAACGGCATCGAGGTGTTCAAGTCCTGCGAGGAGGGAATCTGCGGTTCGTGCGTTTCCGGCGTGCTGGAGGGGGTGCCGGAGCACCGCGACAGCTGCCTGTCGGCCGCGGACAAGGCGGCCGGGGACCAGATGGCCCTGTGCGTCTCCCGTGCCAGGTCGGCCCGGCTGAAGATCGAACTGTACTGACGGGAAGGGCGGGAGCGGGGCCGGCGTGGCCCGGTCTCCGATGCCGACGACAAGGTGAGGTCATCGCATGAAGATCACCCGGGTGGAGGCGATCCCGTTCGCCATCCCGTACCGCAAGCCCCTGCGGTTCGCCTCCGGTGAGGTGCACACGGCCGAGCACGTGCTCGTCCGGGTGAGTACCGACGACGGAGTCGTCGGGGTCGCGGAGGCGCCGCCCCGCCCCTTCACCTACGGCGAGACGCAGGCCGGGATCGTCGCGGTCGTGGACACGATCTTCGCGCCACAGATCGTGGGCCTGAGCCTGCTGGAGCGGGAAACCGCCCACGCGCGTCTGGCCCGCACGGTCGGCAACCCGGCCGCCAAGTCGGCGATCGACATGGCCGTGTGGGACGCGCTGGGACGAACGCTGGGCGTCCCGGTGACCCAGCTCCTCGGCGGCTACACCGACCGCATGCGCGTGTCGCACATGCTCGGTTTCGACGAACCGGCCGCGATGGTGGCCGAGGCGGAGCGGATGCGCGACACCTATGGCATCACCACGTTCAAGGTGAAGGTCGGTCGTCGTCCGGTGTCGCTGGACACCGCGGTGGTGCGCGCCCTGCGCGACGGCCTCGGGGACGCCGTCGACCTGTACGTGGACGGCAACCGCGGCTGGACCGCCGCCGAGTCCGCCCGCGCGATGCGCGAGATGGCCGATCTCGGCCTCCTGTTCGCCGAGGAGCTGTGCCCCGCCGACGACGTGCTGGCGCGGCGCTGGCTGGTGTCCCGGCTCGACGTGCCGTTCATCGCCGACGAGTCGGCCGTCACGCCCGCCGACGTCACCCGGGAGGTCCTCGGCGGCTCCGCCACGGCGATCAGCATCAAGACCGCCCGCACCGGCTTCACCCGCTCCCAGCGCACCCAGCACCTCGCTGAGGGACTCGGTCTGGAAGTCGTGATGGGCAACCAGATCGACGGCCAGCTCGGTTCACTGTGCACTGTCGCGTTCGGAGCATCCGCACAACTCACCTCACGCAGGCCCGGAGAACTGTCGAACTTCCTCGACATGAGCGACGACCTGCTCGCCGAACCGCTGTGCATCACCGACGGTGAGCTCACCATCCGCCCCGGCGCCGGGCTCGGTGCCGAGATCGACCCCGACAAGCTCGAGCGGTACCGCCGGGACCGTTGAACACCCACGAATCAAGGAGGATTCATGACTGTCCAGCACGACACGCCCACCGCGGCCGCCTCGGGAGCCGGAGCCACCGAACGCTTCAAGAGCGACAAGTCCGGTGGCGGTGCCGGAACTCCGCCCGAGCGGGTCGATCTGCTCGCCCGCGAGGTGCTCTCGGCGGTGCACGACACCATCCGCCGCCACAGGGTCACCTACGCGGAGTACAACGCGCTCAAGGCGTGGCTGATCGACGTCGGCGAGACCGGTGAGTGGCCGCTGTTCCTCGACGTCTGGGTCGAGCACGTCGTCGAGGACGTCGCCACCGAACACCGGCAGGGCAACAAGGGCACCATCGAAGGCCCCTACTACGTGCCGGACGCGCCCGAGCGCGGCTCGCACGGCACCCTGCCGACACGCCCGGACGAAAAGGGGGCCCCGCTCACCTGGACCGGGCAGGTGCGCTCGACCGACGGGACTCCGCTGCCCGGTGCCAAGATCGAGCTCTGGCACGCCGACGACGACGGCTACTACTCGCAGTTCGCGCCCGGCATCCCGGAGTGGAACCTGCGCGGCACCTTCACCGCCGACGGCAACGGCGAGTTCGGCATCGGCACTGTCCGCCCGGCGCCGTACCAGATCCCGACCGACGGGGCGTGCGGGCGGCTGATCGCCGCCGCCGGGTGGCACTCATGGCGCCCCGCGCACCTGCACGTCAAGGTGTCCGCCCCCGGTCACGAGCAGCTCACCGCGCAGCTGTACTTCCCGGGCGACGCCCACAACGACGACGACATCGCCTCTGCCGTCAAGCCCGAGCTGATGCTGGACCCGGAACCCGCCGCCGACGGCCGCGGCGAGACGGTGGTCTACGACTTCGTCCTCGACCCTGTCCGGCTCTGAACCGGCCCGTCCCTTCAGGAGGGCTGCCATGCTGTTCCACGTCAGGATGGACGTACATCTGCCGCCGGATCTCGACCCGGCGACCCGAGACGACCTCATCGCGCGCGAGAAGGCCTACAGCCAGCAGTTGCAGCGCAACGGCAAATGGCCGCAGCTGTGGCGGATCGCGGGCGAGTACGCCAACTTCTCGATCCTGGACACGGCGGACAACGAGGAGCTGCACCGGCTCCTGTCCGGTCTGCCGTTGTTCCCGTACCTGGACATCACCGTCACCCCACTGGCGACGCACCCGTCCAAGATCGCGGAGGACGACTGATCGCAACGGCTGATCGGTGCTCTCGTCGATCACCGGCGGTCCAAGTAACTCGCTGACCTGGGCGAAAGCCCAGGTCGGCGGGCTTTCTGTGCCCGCTTGCGGATCTCGGTGTCTGTCGCGCACGCCGGTTGTCATTAACTAGAAAATCTGATACCTATTTTGACGGGTGTCCCACCGGTTGTGCGTACGATGGGGAGCGGCGATGGGTCAGGGGGGTTTGCAGGGACGGCTGATGGACGCGGCCGACGCCTACGTCGCACGCTTGTTCCCCGACCGGGCGCGGCGGGGGGAGTCACTGAGCCGACGTGGAAGGGCGAGGATGCGCTGGAACCCGGACTACTGTCGTGGGGTCGCGTGCTCGTTCGACCGCGCCCCTCATTTGGCCTACGACTCCCGGCTCAGCCGGTTGTACCACCGGTTCAAGTGCGAGACGCGCCGGCAGTACGACGTGATCCGGGATGCCGGAATCACCGTCGAACCGTGGGTTCGGCCGGGGCAGCCGTATCGGGACTCGGGCGCCCTGCGGGCCGCGGTGCTCTCGACGGGCATTCTGTACGTTTACCTCACTGATTCGGGGCATGGTGCCGGAAGGACCGGATACCACCCCATGCTGGCAACAACCGGGATCAGCGTCCGCGGGGTCGAGTTCCGGTACAACGACGTGTTCCGTGCGGTGCACGACGTTTTCGGTCACGTGATGTTCGGCAACGACTTTTCGGCGCGTGGCGAGTTCCGGGCGGCCTTCTGCCACATGGGCATGTACACGCCGGAAATCCACCCGGTGTTGTTCACCGAACAGGTCGCTCAGATCAGCTGGTACTACTTCGGGCCGCACCTGAAGCGGGGCGAACCGCGGAGATATCCGGATCAGAAGGTGTTCCGGTTTCCCCCGTCGTTCCTCGACGAGTTCAGGGGAATGTTCGTCATGAGCGAAACCGGGTCATCCGGGCAATCACTCTGACCGGGACGGCATCGTGACGCGGCGGGCGTCGGGCACCGTGCCGAGGACGGCGTCCAACTCGGCGTGCAGGGCATGCCGGGTCGCCGGTGGGCAGAAGGCCGCATCGATTCCGGCGCGGGCGAGCGCGGCGAGGCCGGTGGCGGTCAGGCCGAGATGCGTGGCGCAAAGCAGGTATTCCCGGTTCAAGGTGGTGCCGAACATGCCGGGGTCGTCGGTGCCGAGGGTGACCGGGACACCCGCGGCGAGCAGTCTCGGGAGCGGGTGTTCCGCCCAGGAACGGACGGCGTTGGTGCGCAGGTTGGACGTCGGGCACACTTCCAGCGGGACGCCGCGCTCGGCGAGGCGAGCGAGCAGGCGGGGGTCGTCCGCGCTGGCGATGCCGTGGCCGATGCGGTCGGCACCGAGTTCGGTGAGCGCCGACAAGACCTCGTCGGAGCCGGTGGTCTCGCCGGCGTGCGGGACACTTCGCAGACCAGCGGTGCGGGCTGCGGCGAAGGCGTCCCGGAACGAGGCGCGAGGAATGCCGGCCTCGGGGCCGCCGAGTCCGAAGGCGACCGTGCCGGTTGGCTGGTGTCGAAGAACCCAGTCGATTGTGGACATCGCACCGGCCGGGCCTTCGTCACCCGAGACGTCGAAGACCCAGGCGATCTCGACGCCGAGCCTGCGGGCGGCGAGCCGGCCGGATTCCAGCGCCTCGGCCAGTTCGGCGGGGTCGATGCCGGCCTTCAGATGGGAGAGGGGAGTGACGGTGACCTCGGCGTAGCGGACGTTGTTCGCCACCAGGGAATCGGCCAGCCCGGTGACGAGGCGTTCGACGCTCTCTCCGGTGGTGACCAGGCGGTTCACCGCCGTGTAGACGTCGATGAAATGCGCGAAGTCGGTGAACTCGTAGAACGCGGCGAGCTCGTCGCGATCCGTGGGCACGCCACGGTCCCGGTGCAGGAGAGCGAGGTCGGCGACCGTGGCGAGATCGGCCGAGCCGAGCAGGTGTACGTGCAACTCGACCTTCGGCAGCGCGGCGACGAAGGCGTCAAGCTTCACGGTGCGCCACCCGTCGGGAGGCGGCCGGTCCGGCGACGACGACCGGCGCCGCCGATGCTGGCCGGCGCGGGGACCGTGTCCGAGGCAGTCGCATGGCCATCTCTCCGTGCTGGGGTACAAAATCCACAAGCGATACTAGCGGGCCCGCGTACCTGAAGGTTGGGCCGAAGGGGTTCACTCGAGCCTCGGCAACGCCGGTCCTGGATGACCTTGGGTGTCCGATGTGGACCCAGATCGCTGGAGTAACCATGGCCTGGCGCGCCCTCACCCGATCGTGGAGCGGCGGGACCCCGGAACGTGGTGCGGCAAGCGTTGTCCGTGAAGTTGCCAAACTGCTCTCAATGGAGTAGTCACGTTAGGCACAACTTAATAAAAAAGCAGATACCTACCTTCGAGTTGGAGGAAGTCGTGAAGACGCAACTCAGGTCCACGCGGGTGAAAACCGTGCTCGCCGCTGCGGCGGCCCTCGGCCTGACGATCGGGGTCACGCCGACGGCGATCGCCCAGCCAAAAAACGTCGCGCCGCACGTCGTCGTGATGCCCTCCGAAGACCTGCCCGAGGTCGCCGACGTGACCGTCGCCATCTCCGGCTTCGAACCCCACGCGGCGGTGTTCGTGCAGCAGTGCGCACAGGTGGCGCCGGGCGTCTCCGGTTGCGACTTCCACCGAACCGAGTCGGTGGACCTCGACGACGCGGGTGCGGCCTTGACTCGACTGAGCGTGCGTCGCATGTTCGAGGCGTACAACGAGAACGGCGACCTGGTCGGCGCGGTCGACTGCGCGCAGATCAAACTCGAACCCGGCTGCTTCATCGCCGTCGGCAATGTCCAGGGAGGGGCGGAGGCGCCGCTCTTCTTCAAGGGCGACGAGTAGAAGACGCCTCGGACGGACCGCTGGGTGTCCAAGGCTACCGCGGCGGCCGGGGGTGCTCAGCGGCCGTCCGGGCCGTTGGTCCACATCGATTCAAAGAGCTATATCGAAAAACGAGGTCGGCGGCTAGGATGGGGTTTCACCCGAACGAACAACGCAACCTGGGAGGTTCGGTGCCGCACATCACGGTAAATCCCGCTCTGCCCGGCATCGTGGGGCTCTTCGACTACCGGCCGGAGACAGCCAGGCCGTTGTCCGAGCTGGCTGAGATCCTGCTCCGCGGGCCGAGCACCCTGACAAGGGGTGAGCGGGAGTTGATCGCCGCGGTGGTGTCCCGCGGCAACGATTGTGTCTTCTGCGCGTCCGCACACGAGGCTTTCGCGGCCGCGCAGATCGAGGGCGGTATGTCCACGGTGGAGCAGGCCACTCGCGATTATGAGAAGGCGCCGATTTCCGGCAAACTCAAGGCGTTGCTGAAGATCGCGCTACTGACCCGGGACGATGGCCGGAAGGTCGACGCGGTCAGCGTAGCGGCGGCGAAGGCCGCCGGCGCAAGTGAGACCGAGATTCACGACACCGTACTGATCGCGGCCGCGTTCTGCATGTTCAACCGCTATGTCGATGGTCTGGCGACCCAGATGCCCGCCTCTCCCGCGTCGTTTGCCGAACGGGCGAAGCGGGTCGTCGAGCACGGGTACGTCGAGGTGGAGTGAGCAGACAACCCGCCGGTGACCAGGTTCTCGACGTGGACGTCAAGGGAATCGAACCGCCCGTAGGAAGGCGGAAACCTGCCAGGGTTTACGGCCCCACGCGGCAACCTGGCCGGTGAGCGCCGCGCGGGTTCTGCCGAGCCGCCTGAACAGGACCTGCATCAGTGCGGCGGGCCGGAACATCAGCGTGACATCGTATGTTCCCTCCGGGGGGTCGACGGCGACCCGGTTGTCCTGTATGGCCAGGACGACAGGTGTGGTGTACCGGGACCGGAAGCGGATCGCGATCCTCGAGCGGGCCATCGATTCGTGAACCAGAAGGCGCCCGGTGTCGCCGCGCAGCAAGGTGACCAGGAACATCTCGAACGCCATGGCGGCGTCGCGCTGTGGTGTGCCCCATCGTGCGCCGACTGCCCGGGCGATGTCGCGTCCATGGAGATGCAGTTCATTCAAGAGATGGGCGTACCAACTCGCCACCGGCAACTGGGCGTTGCCGAGCCAGCCCACGGGACGCAGTGGGTCGAGATCGTGGCTCATCGCCAGCAGTTGCCCTATCGTTCCGCGGAGTTGATCGCCCAGTCCGACCGGATCGCGCTCGGTCAGGTGTGCCAGCGCGAACTCGTTGACCACGGCGACCTCGTCGAGCGCGGCGTCGCGGATCCGGCCCTCGATACCCGGGATCGGATGGGGTCGCACCGAGACGGGCAGCATTGTGGTGTAGAGCGAGGAAACGGCGGACACGTGCGCTGCCGTCTCGGCGACCGACCACGCCCCGACCGCCGGCCGCTCGGGCTCGCCGACCGAGGACACCAGGTTCGCGAAGCGGTCACCGGTCAGGCGCAACGACTCCCGCACGGCCAGCCACTGCTGGGGCGTTATGGTGGTTGTCACGGGACAAAAAGGTACAAGGAATTGAACCGAAGTGGCAAGGGGTGCCGCAACCTTCTGCCCGTACCAAGTGCGGGCCGGGCGGCGGGTCAAACCCAGGGGGCCAGCGGATACCAGGGAATGATGCCGCGCATCGCGAGTAGCCGGACGTCCCAGTACAGGACCATGAACACGCCGGCCGTCACCAGCCCCGCGCCGGTGAGCGTGGCGAGGCGGCTCGGCCGCGCGGTGAGCCAGTGACCCACCCGGTCGCCGGCCAGAATGCCGGTCAGTAGGAGCAGCACGGCCATCACGACGACGTTGCCGAGCGACTGCAGCACGAACACTGCCGCGCCGTAGAGCGGATCACGTGATTCGGCGACACCCCGGAAGAGCGCGCGGAACAGGGGGAACGGTCGGCCGACGAGGAACGCACCGACCAGGGCCCCGAGGAACACCAGACGCGCGTAGGGGCGCCGGTCGAACAAGTCGCGCACGATTCCGACCGCCGCAAGCCCGAGATACACCATCACCAGCCCGATCGCGCCGAACACCATGGCCGACTGCGCGAGACGGCCGCCCAGCGTGCCCGGCGCCGGTGAAGCCTCGTCGAACTGCGGCATGCCGGTGCCGACAAGTCCGACGATCACGCCGTAGGCGCCTGACGTCGCGGCCATGCCAAGGCCGAGCCACGGCAACTGCCGCAGCACCGCGCCCAGTCGATGGCGGCGGCCCGCTCCGCCGGCGAGTGGTGCCATCGCGCTGAAGACCGCGATGTTGCAGGCGGTGAAGGTGCCGGCAAGCCCGGTCACGAAGGCGAACGCGACACCGGCCGTGATCCCGGCGATCGGCGTCTCCTTCGCGTCATGGTCGAGAAGTCCGTTCGCGACCGACTCGCCGATCACGTGGTCGGCGAACGGCGCCGACCAGACCGCGGTCAGCAGGAAGCCGCCCAAGGCCGCGAACAGCGCGATCCGCCACGGACGTCGGGGGAACGCCCGTTCGGCAGTGGCCTCCTGCGCGGCGGTGCCCGATGTGGTCGGCTGGTTCATGGATAGCGCTCCTGCGGGAAGGTCTGTTGTGGATGTTGGTGACCACGGGAGGTGCTGTCCTGGCGGCCGCGTCGGCGCCGATCCGCCCGCCGTGTGCTGTGCTGTCGCAGCTCGCTCGGCCGGGTGCGCCGGTCTTGATGGATCACGTGCGAACCCGGCCACGAGGGGAATCGGCGAGTTGGCTCCCCGCTGTTCCTTCCCCCGGCGTTCCCTTGGCTTGATACTACTGAAAAAGAGATCGAAGACAATGGGGGTGTGGCTTGACGGCGGGTTGATCGGGTTTCCGGCGGGTGGCGCGGTGGTCGGTGAACCGGGGATGGGGTGGAGA
>NZ_VJWX01000204.1 GCF_007713715.1 Amycolatopsis rhizosphaerae | reverse complement strand
CTTCACGGTCGATTCGACTGTGAAGGGACCCTTCACGGCACTCCCGCGGCCCCCTTGCCGGGGCCCTCGCCCTTAGGCTGAGGGGGTGGGCCATCGGGAACAGTTGCTCGCGGCCGCCCGGCGTCTGCTGGAGGACAAGGGCTACGCGCACATCACCGCGCGCGATCTGGTCGCCGCGTCGGGCACGAACCTGCACTCCATCGGCTACCACTTCGGTTCCAAGGCGGGGCTGCTCAACGCCGCGATCGGCGAGGTCTTCGAGGAGTGGACCGAAAAGCTGGCCCAGATCGCGATGGCCGACCCGGCCGCCACCCCCGTCGAGCGCGGGCGCCGCGCCTGGGCGGCGATGCTCGACAGCCTGCCTTCGACCCGTGAACTCCTGCTGTCCTATGTGGAGGCTCTTGCCCAGGCCGAACGCACCGTTTCCCTGCGGGAGCAGTTCGCCGAGCAGTACCGCCGCTGCCGCCGCCGGGTCGCGGCCCTGGTCGCGGAATCGCTCGGCGACGGCACTTCGCCGGAGGATCCGCGCTGCCAGGCGGTAGCCAGCTTCGTGATCGCCATCTGCGACGGCCTCTCCGTGCAGTGGCTGCTCGATCCCGGTGGCGCCCCCACCTCCGCCGAGCTTTCCGAGGGACTGGCGGCGATGTGGTCGGCCTCCTTCCCCAGGACCGCTTCCTGACCTGCACCGTCCCACCGGGCGGGAGCAGCGGTGGCCGCGCCGCTTAGGGGTGTTTTGAAGCGGCGGAGCCGCTTGCGGTGGGGCCGTCAGCTTGCACCGCCGCGGGTTCTCAGGCGGTTCCTGGGGAGGACAGCTCCGAGGTGGTGAATTGGCATTCATGAGGAGGAGATCCCGCAGCCAGGGACCGCCTGAGGTTCCGCTACCCGCACCGCAACGCAAAACACTTGGAAACACTCCTTAGGGTTGGGGGTATGCAGACTTGGTCATCGGTCGCCCTGCCCCGCGTGCCGGGGATTCCGCGGGCCCCGCGATTGTTCGACACGTCCACCGGGCAGGTCCGCCCGACCGCACCGGGCCGCACGGCGCGGATGTACGTCTGCGGGATCACCCCCTACGACGCCACGCACCTCGGCCACGCCGCCACCTACCTGGCCTTCGACCTGGTGAACCGGTTGTGGCGGGACAACGGGCATGACGTGCACTACGTGCAGAACGTGACCGACATCGACGAACCGCTGCTGGAGCGCGCCGAACGCGACCACGACGACTGGGTAGTGCTCGCCCTGCGGGAAACCGCGCTGTTCCGCGAGGACATGGAGGCGCTGCGGGTGCTGCCGCCGCGCGAGTTCGTCGGCGCGGTGGAGAGCATTCCCGAAATCGTCGAGGTGATCGCGAAGCTGCTGGGCGACGGGGCCGCCTACCGGGCCGACGACCCGGCCTACCCCGACATCTACTTCGCTCGCGGCGCCACCGGCCGCTTCGGCTACGAGTCGAACTACGACGAGGCGACCATGATGCGGTTCTTCGCCGAGCGGGGCGGCGACCCGGACCGGCCGGGCAAGCGCGACCCGCTGGACGCGCTGCTGTGGCGCTGCGCGCGGCCCGGTGAGCCCTCGTGGGAATCCGAACTCGGCGCGGGGCGGCCCGGCTGGCACATCGAATGCAGCGCGATCGCGGTCAACCGGCTCGGCATGGCCTTCGACGTGCAGGGCGGCGGGTCGGACCTGATCTTCCCGCACCACGAGTACAGCGCCGCGCACGCCGAGGCGCTTTCCGGCACGCACCCGTTCGCACGGCACTACGTGCACGCCGGGATGATCGCCCTCGACGGCGAGAAGATGTCGAAGTCGCGCGGGAACCTCGTGTTCGTCTCGCGGCTGCGGGCCGACGGCGTGGATCCGGGCGCGATCCGGCTCGCGCTGTTCGCCGGGCACTACCGCAGCGACCGGGCGTGGACGCCGGATCTGCTGACCGGGGCGCAGGCGCGGCTGGACCGCTGGCGGGCGGCGGTGGCGCTGCCGTCGGCTCCCGCGGCGGAAGACACCGTGGCCCGCCTGCGGGACCACCTCGCCGACGACCTCGACACGCCCAACGCGCTGCGCGCCATCGACGCCTGGGCGTCGGAGGCCCTTCAGGGGCATGGCACCGACATCGCGGCGCCCGAGCTCGTCCGCACCGCCGTCGACGCCCTCCTCGGCATCGAACTCTGACCCGCGCCCGTCACCCACCGAGGCCTTGGTCCTCCGCCCGCACCACTTCTCCCCGGTGCAGGCGGAGGACGGGGTGGTTCCATCCGCGGCGCAGCCAGCGGTCGTGCGAGGCGACGACGACGGCGCCCGGTGCGCTGTCGAGGGCGTCGAACAACTCCTCGGCGAGGGTCAGCGAGAGGTGGTTCGTCGGCTCGTCGAGCAGGAGCACGTCCAGTGGCAGCGCCACCAGGATCGCGAGGGCGAGCCGCCGCCGCTGGCCGACCGAAAGGAGTCCGGCGGGCCGGTCCAACGCGGCGGGCGGAAGCAGGCCGAGGCTGTGCAACGGCACGGCCTCGGGCCCGGCGGCTTCGGCATAGAGCCGGCGGGGGCTCTTACCCGGATCGGGCAGGGTGACGTCCTGTTCCAGCAGTCCGGCGCGCAGCCCGCGGCGGCGGTGCACCGCGCCATCCGCCGGTTCGAGCCGCCCGGCGAGGACCGACAGCAGCGTCGACTTGCCCGCGCCGTTGCCCCCGGCCACCAGCAACCGCCCCGAGCCGGTCAGCTCCAGGTGTCCGATGTGGAGTCTCCCGGGCACGCGCACGTCGTGGACCGTCAGTGCGGGTTCGTCTTCGCCCGCCGCCCGCGTCAGTGCCGGTGCGGCGAACCGCAGCGGGGCCGGTGGCCGCGGGACCTGCGACCGGGTCAGCTCGTCGAGGCGCTGCTGCGCGTTGCGCACCCGGCGGGAGATCTGCTTCTGGACCCGTCCGCTCTTGAAGTCGTAGAGCATCTTCGCGTTGTCCCGGGGCGCCCGGTCGTGCGCCACCCGGCGGGCGGTCACCGCGACGGATTGGGCCAGCTGCTTCAGTTCCGCCTGTTCGGCGGCGTACCGCTGCTCCCAGCGGGCCCGCTCGGCACGCTTGTGCCGCAGGTACTCGGTGTAGGCGCCGCCGTAGCGGGTGGGTCCGCCCAGCGCCGGGTCGAGGTCGACGATGTCGGTGCACACCGCGTCGAGGAACACGCGGTCGTGCGAGGACAGCACGACGATCCCGTTCAGCCGCGCGAGGTGCCGTTCGAGGAATTCCAGGCCGGAGTCGTCCAGGTGGTTGGTCGGCTCGTCGAGCAGCAGCGTGCCCGGCTGCCGGATCAGCAGGGCGGCCAGCCCGAGCCGCGACCGCTGCCCGCCGGACAGCGTGTCGAGCCTCCGGCCCGGATCGAGCTCACCGAGCCCCAGCCCGGCCAGGACGAGCGCGGCGCGGCGGTCGGCGTCCCACAGGTCGTGGGCCTGGGCCCACTCGAGCGCCCGGCCGTACTCGCCGGCCGCCGCCGGATCGCTCTCCAGCCGCTCGGCGAGTTCGTCCAGCCGCCGCGCCACGGCCCGGATCCCGGCGAGGGCCTCGTCGAGCACCCCGGCGAGCGTGGCCGAGCCGGGGAAGGGCAGTTCCTGCGCCAGGAAACCCAGGTCCTCCCCGCGTTCGACGGTGCCGGCCAATGGCTCTTCGAACCCGGCGAGCAGCCGCAGCAGGGTGGATTTGCCCGCGCCGTTCTCCCCGACCAGGCCCAGCCGCCGGCCGGGGCTCGCGGTCAGTGACAGGCCGTCGAAGACGACGCGATCGCCGTAGGAGAAGACGAGATCGGTTACTCGCATGAAGACGCACCCACTCGGGAAGAGAAGTGAGCCCCGCCGGGCGGTGCGCCGCGGACGCGGGGACGGAGTACGCGTCAGTTCTTCATGATGCGACCAGGTTAGCGGTCTTCTCCGGCGCCGCAATCGTTTTTCCGGCCGCCGAGTCGTTACGGTGGAACGGTGCCCAGTCTCTTCGCCACCAGCGACCTCCACGTGACCCATCGGGGCAACCCCGAGATCGTCGAGACGATCCGGCCCGAATCGCCCGACGACTGGCTCCTGGTCGCCGGGGACGTCGCGGACCAGGTCGGTTCGATCGTGGACACGCTGGCGATGCTGCGGGAGCGGTTCGCGAAACTCGCCTGGGTGCCGGGCAACCACGACCTGTGGACCACCGGCCGGGACACCGTCGCGCTCCGCGGGCAGGACCGCTACCTCCATCTCGTCGACCGCTGCCGCGAGATCGACGTGCTCACCCCCGAGGACCCGTACCCGGTGTGGGAGCACGGCGAGCGGCCGTTGACGGTGGCCCCGCTGTTCGTGCTCTACGACTACAGCTGGCGCACCCCGGAGGCCGAGGACGCGCCGCTGGCCCAGGCGCTGGCGCAGGCGCGGGAGGCGGGCGTGGTGTGCACCGACGAGTACTTCCTGCACCCCGACCCGCATCCCAGCAGGCAGGACTGGTGCGCCCAGCGCCTGAAGTACAGCGAGGAGAGGCTCGCGGCGATCCCGGAGGACCACGGGACGATCCTGCTGTCCCACTGGCCGCTGCACCGGCATCCGACCGCCCCGCTGTACTGGCCCGAATTCGCGCTGTGGTGCGGCACGACCCGCACCGAGGACTGGCACGTGCGGTACCGGGCCGAGGCCGCCGTGTTCGGCCACCTGCACATCCCCAGGACCACCTACGCGGACGGCGTGCGCTTCGAGGAGGTCTCGCTGGGCTACCCGCGTGAGTGGCGCAAGCGGGCCCGCGGGCCGGTGGCGCTACGCAGGATCCTGTGACGGGGGCCGGATCACGGCGAGCGCGACCGGCGGCACCAGCACCGCCGCGGCGACCAGGAAGGCCAGGCTCGCCCCGGCGTGGTAGAGGCCGGTGAACACGGCCGGGGAGGCCGACATGCCGAGGAACCGCAGCGCCGTCACCACGGAGATGGCGCCGCTTCGGCCCTGCGTGCCGCCCCCGAGCACGAGGGTGTTGATCCCGACCAGGATCAGCTGCCCGCACACCCCGGCCAGCGCCCACGCCACGGCCACCACGGGCAGCGACGCGGTCAGCCCGATCGAGCCGATCGCGACCGCGCCGAGCAGCAGCCCGGCCATGACCGCCAGGCGCGGGCCGAACCGGTCGGAAGCCGCGCCCACCAGGCGCGCGGTGGTGAACCCGGCGAAACCGAAGGCGGTGAGCACCAGGCCCCGCATGCCGGGGCTGAGCGCGAACAGGTCCTCCAGCCGGAACGCCACCAGGAACGGCAGTCCCGCCAGGCAGGCCCAGGCCAGGAACACCACGACGCCGTACCACAGCACGTCGCGCCGCCAGGCGTCCCGCAGCCGGGCCACCTCGGCCGTCCCGCCGTGGTCGGGGGGCAGCGGGCTCGCCGCCAGGACCGCCGCCACCGCGGCGATGCCGGCGAAGGCCCAGCGCCAGGAGCTCTCCGCCGCGATCCCGCCGACCAGCGGCGCCGAGGTCTGCCCGATGGCCTGCATCGCGCCGAAGGTGCCCAGCGACCGCCCCAGCCGCTGCCTGGGGGTGATCTCGGCGAGCTTGGTCAGCAGCAGCGGGGTGGTGAACGCGTTGGCCACGCCCTGCAGGCCCCGGCTCGCCTGGAACAGCCAGAACCAGGGGGCGAGGGCGGCGAGCGCCGCCACCAGCACGTAGCCGAGGTAGGCGAGCCGGATCGTGCGGACCGGGCCCCAGCGGGCGCCCAGCGTCCCGGACACCAGCATCACCACCGCGAACGGCAGCAGGTAGGCGGTCAGCGAAGTGGCGGCCGTGCCCTGGGTGACCCCGAAGGCGGCGCTGAGTTCGGGCAGCATCGAGGACACCACACCGCCCCCGAACGGGCCGAGCAGGCCGCCGACGTAGAGCGCGGCCAGTGCACCACGGGATCTCACCGAGGCGCCGACCCGGGGCCTTCCTGTCCGGGACGGCGCCGCCGGAGATAGCGCTCGAACTCCGCGGCGATCTTGTCGCCACTGGACTCGTCGACGGAGATCTCCTCTTCGGCGTCGCCCCGCTCTTCGAGGGTCCGCACGTACTCGCTGATCTCCTCGTCCTCCTCGGCCATCTCGCTGACCGTGCGCTGCCACTCCTCGGACTGCTCGGGCAGGGCACCCAGCGGCACCTCCACGTCGAGCACGTCCTCGAGCTTGTGCAGCAGCGCCAGGGTCGCCTTGGGCGACGGTGGCTGCGAGACGTAGTGGGGCACCGCGGCCCAGATCGAGATCGCCGGGATGCCCGACTGCACGCACAGGTCCTGCAGGATGCCCACGATGCCGGTCGGGCCCTGGTAGCGGCTGCGCTCCAGGCCGAACCGGGCGGCCGCCTCCGCGTCGTAGGCGGTGCCGGTGACCGGCACCGGCCGCGTGTGCGGAGTGTCGGCGAGCAGGGCGCCGAGCGTGACCACGGTTTCCACGTCGAGGGCCTCGATGTGTTCGAGGATCTCGTCGCAGAAGGCGCGCCACCGCATGTTGGGCTCCGGGCCCTGCATCAGCACCACGTCCCGGTCGTAGCCGGGGGGACGGCAGACGGACAGCCGCGTGGTCGGCCACTCGACGCGCCGCGTGACCCCGTCCACCATGCGGACGGTCGGGCGGCTCACCTGAAAGTCGTAGTAGTCGTCGGGGTTCAGCTCCGCCAGCGGCTTTGCGTCCCAGCTCAGCTGGAGGTGCTCCAGCGCCGTACTGGCGGCGTCACCTGCGTCGTTCCACCCCTCGAATGCCACCACCATGACCGGGCGCGACGACTCCGCAGAGTCATCGGACGGACGATGGGACTGCTCGATCGCGTCGGCTGGGTCACTCACCCGACCAGCCTACGACCCGGGCACGGGCGGGGAGACCGTAGCCTGGACGACATGCCGGATCACCTTTCGTCGCCACTGCTGGATGCCCTCGCCGCCCGTGTCGTCGTGGCCGACGGAGCGATGGGGACCGCACTACAGGCCCATGACCTCTCCCTGGACGATTTCGCCGGGTTGGAGGGGTGCAACGAGATCCTCAACGTGACCCGGCCGGACGTGGTCCGGGGCATCCACCGCGGCTACCTGGAGGCCGGTGCGGACGCGGTGGAGACCAACACCTTCGGTGCCAACTGGGCCAACCTGGCCGAGTACGGCGTCGAGGACCGGATCTTCGAACTGTCCGAGGCGGGGGCGCGGCTGGCGCGGGAAACCGCGGACGAGTTCTCGGCGCCCGGGCGGCCCCGGTTCGTGCTGGGCTCGGTGGGCCCGGGCACCAAGCTGCCGACCCTGGGGCACGCGCCCTACGCCCGGCTGCGGGACGCGTATTTCGAGCAGGTCCGGGGCCTGCTGGCGGGCGGTGCCGACGCGGTGATCGTGGAGACCACCCAGGACATCCTGCAGACCAAGGCGGCCGTCGTGGCGGCGCACCGGGCGATGGAGCGCGAGGGCCGCCGGATCCCGGTGATCGCGTCCCTGACCGTGGAGACCACCGGCACGATGCTGCTGGGCACCGAGGTGGGCGCGGCGCTGGCGGCGCTGGAGCCGCTGGGCGTCGACCTGATCGGGCTCAACTGCGCGACCGGCCCCGCCGAGATGAGCGAGCATCTGCGCACGCTGTCGCGTTCGGCGAGGGTGCCGCTGTCGGTCATGCCGAACGCCGGCCTGCCCGAGCTGGGGCCGGACGGGGCGGTGTACCCGCTGTCCCCGGAGGGACTGGCCGAGGCGCTGTCCGGTTTCGTGCGCGAGTTCGGGGTGGGCCTGGTCGGCGGCTGCTGCGGAACCACCGACGAGCACATCCGGCAGCTCGCCGAGGCGGTGCGCGAGACCCCGCGCGCCGAGCGGAGCCCGCGCCCGGAGCCCGGGCTGTCCTCGCTGTACCAGGCGGTGCCGTTCGAACAGGACGCCTCGGTGCTGATGATCGGTGAGCGCACCAACGCCAACGGGTCGAAGAAGTTCCGCGAGGCGATGCTCGAAGGCCATTACGAGGACTGCGTGGAGATCGCCCGGGAGCAGACCCGCGACGGCGCGCACCTGCTCGACCTGTGCGTGGACTACGTGGGCCGCGACGGGGCCCGCGACATGGCGGAGCTGGCCGGGAGGCTGGCCACGGCGTCCACCCTGCCGATCATGCTGGACTCGACCGAACCGGAGGTGCTGCGGGCGGGCCTGGAGCACCTGGGCGGGCGATGCGCGGTCAACTCGGTGAACTACGAGGACGGCGCGGGCCCGGATTCGCGGTTCCAGAAGGTGATGCGGCTGGTGCGCGAGCACGGCGCGGCCGTGGTCGCGCTGTGCATCGACGAGGAGGGCCAGGCCCGCACGGCGGAGTGGAAGGTCCGGGTCGCCACGCGGCTGATCGAGGACCTGACCACCAACTGGGGTATGTCCGTTTCGGACATCATCGTGGACTGCCTGACCTTCCCGGTCTCCACCGGGCAGGAGGAGGTCCGGCGCGACGCGCTGGAGACCATCGAGGCGATCCGCGAACTCAGGCGGCGCTATCCGGAGGTCCAGACCACCCTCGGGGTGTCCAATGTGTCCTTCGGGCTGAACGCGGCGGCCCGCCAGGTGCTGAACTCGGTGTTCCTGCACGAATGCGTCCAGGCGGGGCTGTCCACCGCGATCGTGCACGCGTCGAAGATCCTGCCGATGGCGCGCATCCCCGAGGAGCAGCGCCAGGTCGCCCTCGACCTGGTCTACGACCGGCGGCGGGAGGGCTACGACCCGCTGCAGAAGCTGATGGAGCTCTTCGAAGGCGTTTCCGCGGCCTCCAGCAAGGCTTCCCGCGCCGAGGAACTGGCCGGGCTGCCGCTGTTCGAGCGGCTGGAACGCCGGATCGTGGACGGCGAGCGCAACGGACTGGAAGCCGATCTGGACGAGGCGATGACGCAGCGGCCGCCGCTGGAGATCATCAACGAAACCCTGCTGGCGGGCATGAAGACCGTCGGCGAGCTGTTCGGCTCGGGCCAGATGCAGCTGCCGTTCGTGCTGCAGTCGGCCGAAGTGATGAAAACCGCCGTCGCCTACCTGGAACCGCACATGGAAAAGGATTCCTCGGGCGGCAAGGGCCGGATCGTGCTCGCCACCGTGAAGGGCGACGTGCACGACATCGGCAAGAACCTGGTGGACATCATCCTGTCCAACAACGGCTACGAGGTGGTCAACCTCGGGATCAAGCAGCCGGTCACCGCGATCCTGGACGCGGCCGGAGAGACCGGGGCCGACGCGATCGGCATGTCCGGCCTGCTGGTGAAGTCCACGGTGATCATGAAGGAGAACC
Source organism: Amycolatopsis rhizosphaerae (assembly GCF_007713715.1). Lineage (GTDB taxonomy): Bacteria > Actinomycetota > Actinomycetes > Mycobacteriales > Pseudonocardiaceae > Amycolatopsis_E > Amycolatopsis_E rhizosphaerae. The sequence continues at coordinate 2,906 of NZ_VJWX01000204.1, read as the reverse complement.
TCGAGGAGATGAACTCCCGAGGGGTCGCGCAGCGGTGGCCGGTGCTGCTCGGCGGGGCCGCGCTGACGCGCACCTACGTGGAGAACGACCTGTCCGACATCTACCAGGGCGAGGTGCACTACGCGCGGGACGCGTTCGAGGGCCTGCACCTGATGGACCAGATCATGGCCGTCCGCCGCGGGGAGGCCCCCGCGGCGGACCCGGAAGCCGAGGCCAAGCGCGCTGAGCGCAAGGCGCGCCGGGAGCGGTCGCTGCGCATCGCCGAGGCGCGCAAGGCCCGCCAGGAGCCCGAGGAGATCCCGGCCCGGTCCGACGTGGCCACCGACGTGCCCCTGCCCACGCCGCCGTTCTGGGGAACCCGGGTGGTCAAGGGCATTCCGGTCGCCGAGTATTCGGCCTACCTCGACGAGCGCGCCACCTTCCTCGGCCAGTGGGGCCTGCGCGGCGCCAAGGGCGGCCAGGGACCCACCTACGAGGAACTGGTCGAGACCGAGGGGCGGCCGCGCCTGCGCTACTGGCTCGAACGCCTTGCCACCGACGGAGTGCTGCAGCACGCCGCCGTCGTCTACGGCTACTTCCCCTGTGTGGCCGAGGGAAACGACCTCGTGGTGCTCTCCGAACCCCGCCCCGGCGCCCCGGAGCACTGCCGGTTCACCTTCCCCCGCCAGAAACGCGACCGGCACCTGTGCCTTGCCGACTTCTACCGGCCGCGCGAGGCGGCGCTGGAAGCCGGTGAGGTGGATGTGCTGCCGCTGACCCTGGTCACCATGGGCGCGCCGATCGCCGAGTACGCGAACGAACTGTTCGCCGCCAACGCCTACCGCGACTACCTGGAGGTGCACGGCCTCGGCGTGCAGCTGACCGAGGCGCTCGCCGAGTACTGGCACCGCCGCGTACGCCAGGAACTCCACTTCGCCTCCGGGAATTCGCTGGCCGACGAGGATCCCCAGGCGATCGAGGAGTACTTCAAGCTGGGCTACCGCGGCGCCCGCTTCTCCCTGGGCTACGGCGCCTGTCCCGACATCGAGGACCGCACCAAGATCGTCGAACTGCTCGAACCGGGCCGCATCGGCGTCAAGCTTTCCGAGGAGTTCCAGCTCCATCCCGAGCAGTCCACCGACGCCATCGTCTGCCACCACCCCGAAGCCAAGTACTTCAACACGTGAGGGAAGGGAACGCCTTGACTGGACCGTCCACACAGGACGGATTGGCGGCCGTGCTCTGGGACATGGACGGCACGCTGGTCGATTCGGAAAAGCTGTGGGACGTCGCGCTGTACGAGGCGGCGGAATGGCTCGGCGGCAGGATCACCGAACAGCAGCGGCTGACCCTGGTGGGGTCGAACATGACCGCCACCGCCGGCTACCTGCTCGAGGTGACCGGCCGGCCGGTGACGCCGGAGGGGATCGCCGCCACCGGCGACTGGATCCGGGACCGGACCGCGCAGCTGTTCGCCGACACGCTGCCCTGGCGTCCCGGGGCGCGCGAGGCGCTGGAGGCGGTCCGTTCGGCGGGCCTGCCCACCGCGCTGGTCACCTCGACGGAACGCTCGCTGACCGAACTGGCCCTGCGCACCATCGGCCGCGAGTTCTTCGACGTCGTGGTGTGCGGCGACGAGGTGGACGGGCTGAACAAGCCGCATCCCGAGCCCTACCTGAAGGCGGCGCGCCTGCTCGGGACCGACCCGGCCCGCTGCCTGGCCGTGGAGGACTCCCACCCCGGCACCGCCTCCGCCGTCGCGGCGGGCTGCGTCGTGCTGGTGGTGCCCAATGACGTGCCGGTCGAACCGGGGGAGCGGCGCGTCCTCCGCTCCTCGCTGGCCGGCTTGGACGCTCCCGCGTTCGCGGAAATCTTCGCGCGGTGACCGGGGATGTGGCGCGGCGCACTTTCCCCGCGCGGCCCGGTGATCGGGACGCGGCGGGGAGCGGGCCGGATCGACGGCGCCCGGCGGCGGATGGAAGTATCTACAGACCGTGAAGACCTTCGATGAGCTGTTCGCCGAGCTGACCGAGCGTGCGAAGACCCGGCCCGCCGGCTCGGGTACCGTCGCCGCGCTCGACGCGGGCGTGCACGCACAGGGCAAGAAGGTGCTCGAGGAGGCCGGCGAGGTCTGGATCGCGGCGGAGCACGAATCGGACGAGCGGCTGGCGGAGGAGATCTCCCAGCTGCTGTACCGGGTACAGGTACTCATGCTCGGCCGCGGGCTGAGCACCGAGGACGTTTACCGCTACTTGTAAGAACGGGAGTGAAGGGCATGCTGCGGGTTGCGGTGCCGAACAAGGGAGCGCTGGCCGGTCCGGCGGCGGAGATGCTCGGCGAGGCCGGGTACCGACAGCGCCATGACCGCGATCTGACCGTCCTCGACCATGTCAACGAGGTCGAGTTCTTCTTCCTGCGGCCCAAGGACATCCCGATCTACGTGGGCAACGGCGAGCTCGACCTTGGCATCACCGGACGCGATCTGGCCATCGACTCGAGGGCCCAGGTGGAGGAGACTCTCGCGCTGGGCTTCGGCGCCTCCACCTTCCGCTACGCCGCGCCCGCCGGGCAGGACTGGAAGCCCGCCGACCTGGCGGGCAGGCGGGTGGCCACCTCGTTCCCGAACCTGGTCACCGACGACCTCGCCACGCACGGCGTGGAGGCCGAGGTCATCCGGCTCGACGGGGCGGTGGAGATCTCGGTGCAGCTCGGTGTTGCCGACGCCATCGCGGACGTGGTGGAGACCGGTCGCTCCCTGCGCCAGCACAACCTGGTGGCCTTCGGCGACCCGATCTGCGTGTCGGAGGCGGTTCTCGTCCAGCGGGCCGGTTCCGCGCCCGACAAGGCGAAGTCGCAGCTCGCCGCCCGCCTGCAGGGGGTGGTGTTCGCGCAGCAGTACATGATGCTCGACTACGACTGCCCCCGCA
>NZ_VJWX01000203.1 GCF_007713715.1 Amycolatopsis rhizosphaerae | reverse complement strand
CCACGTCGGCATCCCGCCCGGCCATCACCCGCCACCCTTCACCCGTCCGTGTCCTGCCACGGGACCAGGACCCGTCCGATGAGGACCGTCGTGGCGGCACCGCCGGGACATCACCATCGCCTACCCCGTCAGGATTGGCCAACCGCGGTGCGATGTCCATGTGACGCGCGGCGGGTTCCACATGCTGGGCGAAACCTCCCCGGACGTCTCGCGCGCCCGGGAAAAGGAATCGGACGTGCCCGCGCACGGACACGTCCGAAGTGGAGTGATCGGCCGTCGTCAGCCGGTGGCCGCCTTGGGCAGGAGTTGCACCAGGCAGGCGACCGCGACGCCGATCCCGGCGAGCACCAGCTCACTGATCGAGAAGGCGCCGGCGAGACCGCCGAGTGAACCGAGCGTCCGGTAGAACACCACACCGACCAGGGCGACCCCGATCGCGCCGCCCGCCTGCTGCGCGGCGTTCAGCACACCGGACGCGGCGGCCGCGTGCTCCTGCCGCACCCCGGCCAGCACCGTCGCGGGCAGCGGCGCCATCACCAGCCCCATCCCGGCCCCGGCGATGAGCAGGCCGGGGACCAGCCACGCGACGGCACCGGTCGCGCCGATCTCCTCGGCGGTGACCGCCAGGATCAGGTAGCCCACCGCCACGATGAGCCCCCCTGCCGCGAGCACCTGCCTGCCCAGCCGGGCGGCCACCTGCCCCGCCTTGCTGGAGGAGACGAAGTAGCCGAGGCCGAGCGGGAGGAACACCAGGCCCGAGCCGAGCGCGCTCAGCCCGTGGCCCTGCTGCAGGTACAGCGCGAGCACCAGGAAGAACGACGCCGTGGTCAGCGCGTAGACCAGGCCGATCGCCACCCCGGCGGAGAAGGCACGCTGCCGGAACATGGCCAGGTCGACCAGTGGCGAGCCGCCGCGGTCCCCCGTGCGGCGCTGGTGGAGGACGAACCCGGCGAGCAGCGGCACCGCCGCGGCCAGGCACAGCCAGGTCCACAGTGGCCAGCCCTGCTGCTGGCCCTGCACCAGCGGGAGCACGATCGCGACCAGGCCGAGGGAAACGAGGACCGTCCCGGTGAGGTCCAGCCGGGCCCCGCCGCTCGCCCCGGACTCCGGCACCAGCCTGCCCGCCAGCGCCATCGCCAGCACGCCGATCGGCACGTTGATCAGGAAGATGCTCCGCCAGCCGAGGCCCGCGATGTCGGCCTGGATCAGCACGCCGCCGATGAGCTGGCCGAACACCCCGCCGAAGCCCATGGCCAGACCGAAGGCGTTGAAGGCGGCGGTGCGGTGCCGCCCGGTGTAGACCACGTTGAGGATGGCCAGGACCTGCGGTGACAACAGCGCGGCACCGAGGCCCTGTAGGACCCGGGCGGCGATGAGCACGCCCGGGGTGGGCGCCAGGCCGCAGGCCGCCGAGGCCACCGTGAACACGCCCAGGCCCACCCGGAACATCCGGCGCCTGCCGTGGAGGTCCCCGAGGCGCCCGCCGGTGATCAGGCCTGCCGCGTAGGCCAGGCCGAACCCGGCGACGACGAACTGGACGGCCGCGGGCCCCGCGTGCAGCCCCAGCTGCACGGAGGGGATCGCGACGTTGACGATGAAGAAGTCGAGCGTGGTGATGAAGATGCCGGCCAGGAGAACGCCCAGCGCGCCCCAGGACGGCCGGTCCGCCGCGGACGGCGCGGCCCCGGCGGACCGGATCGGATCGGTGGTGGTGCTCACGTCGTTCTCCTGACCGGATGACTTCGGTGGTTGCTCAGAGGGCCGGGACCTTGTCGAGGAAGCCGTAGACGGCCTTGATCCGGCCGTCGGCGGCCAGCACGGCGACGTCGAAACCGACGACCATCGCTTCCCCGTCGGCGGGGCCGAGCTCCCAGGTGAACCGGACCTGGTCGTGGTGCCCGTCGGGGGTGCCTGCCAGCCGGAAGGTGAAATCGGGGAACTGTCCCTGCACCGCGGCGACGGTGGCGTCGAAGGCTTCGGCGCCTTCCGCGACGGCCATCGGGTCGATGTAGGTGATCTCCGAGGTCATCAGCTTGCCGATCGCGGCCCTGCGAGCGTCGGCGTCGGTCTCGTTCCAGACGGCGATGTACTGCTCGGCGACGGTGTTCAGCTCGCTCATGGTGGTGCTCCTTCTCGGTTGATCGGTTGCGTTCTTGCTGGTGAAGACGTTATGGGCGCGCGGGCCGCGGGGAATCGGTCGCGCTTAGGTAATTGACCGGCGGCGCCGCGGACGGCATCAGTACTGTGGCGGCATGCTCTACGGGCGGGACGAGGAACGCGCCGTCATCGACGGTCTGCTCGACGCGGCGGCACAGGGCCGGAGCGGGGTCCTGGTGCTGACTGGCGAACCGGGGATCGGCAAGAGCGCCCTGCTCGACTACGCCGCCTCGTCGGCGCGCGACGCCCGTGTGCTGCGCGCGTCGGCGACCGAATCCGAGGCCGCGTTGCCGTTCGCCGGACTGCAACTGCTGCTCCGCTCGGCGGGTCCGGCGGTGGACGCACTGCCCGCGGTGCAGGCCGCCGCCTGGCGCGGCGCGATGGGGCTGGCCCCGGCGGCGGACGCCGATCGCTTCCTGGTGGGCCTCGCGGCGCTGTCCCTGTTGTCGGAACTGGCTTCCGGCTCACCGCTGCTGTGCCTTGTGGACGATGCCCAGTGGCTGGACACCGAGTCGGCCGAAGCGCTGTCGTTCGCCGCGCGGCGGCTGGATGCCGAAGGCGTGGTACTGCTGTTCGGCGCCCGCGAGGGAAGCGCTTTCCCGAGCCAGGGCCTTCCCCTGCGCAGGCTGGACGGACTGGATGCCTCGGCGTCGGCCGAACTGCTCGACCGGTGCGGCGGCGAGCTGAGCCCGCAACTGCGGTACCGGGTACTCGCCGAGGCCGGCGGGAATCCCTTGGCGCTGCTCGAACTGCCGTCGGCGCTCGCGACGGCGGACGCCGCGCCGCCCGGCGGGCTGCCCCTGACCGAGCGGATGCGGGCGGCGTTCGCCACCCAGGTGCGGGGACTGCCCGGGCCGACCCGCACGGTGCTCCGGGTGGCGGCCGCCGAGGACACCGGGGAGCTGGCGGTGGTGTTACGGGCCGCGGCGGCGCTCGGTGCCTCGGTGGACGACCTGACACCGGCCGAACGGGCCGGGCTGGTGCGCATCACCGGCGGCACGGTCGCCTTCCGGCATCCGCTCCTGCGGGCGGCCGTCTACCAGGAGGTCCCGCTCGCCGAGCGGCTCCGGCTGCACCGGGCGCTGGCCGAGGCGCTGGACCGGGCCGAAGACGCGGATCGCCGTGCCTGGCACCGGGCCGCGGCCGCCACCGGGCCCGACGAGGAGGTCGCCGCGGAACTGGAGCGGACCGCGCGCCGGGCAGGCGAACGCAGCGGGCACACCGCCGCGGCCGCCGCCTACGAGCGGTCCGTCCAGCTCACCCCGGCGCCGGCGGACCGGGACCGGCGGCTGCTCCTCGCCGCCGAGGCGGCCGGTGAGGCCGGTGCCGTCGACCACGCGCTGGAGCTGGCGAGCCGGGTTTCCGCAACGCCGGAGGATCCGGCGTTACGGGCCCGGCACGTGCAGGTGGAGGCGTTCGGCCGGTTCTGGCAGGGACGTCAGCACGAGGCGTACCAACTGCTGGTCTCCGGCGCCGCCGGGCTGGCTGGCACCGATCCGCACCGGTCGCTGGAAACGCTGGTGGAAGCCGTCTACATCGCCTGGTTCACCGGGCGCCGGGAGCTCGCCGACGCGATGGACCGGCTCGCCGCCACACCGGTTCCCGCGGGCGACCGGCTGCGCCCGATGACCGAAATGATCGTCGGCGGGCTGTCGTTGGCGCTCGCCCGTCCCGCGGACGACGGGGATCTGGACACCGCTTTCGCCGAGGCCGTGCGGTCCGCCGCCGGGGACTACCGGGAGCTGCTGTTCGTCTGCGGAGTCCAGCTGACCACCGGCCGGGACCGCCAGGCGCGAGAGCTTTCCGAAACGCTCGTTTCACAGGCGCGGGCCCGTGGCAGCATCAGCCGGTTGCCCAATCTCCTGTTCATGCTCGCCGAGACACAGCTGTTCCAAGGACGGCATCGCGACGCCGAAGCCAGTGCCGGGGAGGCGCTGCGGATCGCGGTCGACGCGGACCTCCGGCACTGGCACGGCCAGCTGCGCGGCGTGCTGGCCCACCTCGCCGCGATCGCGGGCGACGAGACCCGGTGCCGGGAGCTGACCGAAGACGTCCTGGTGGCCCCGCACGACCCGGGCCTGCCCCGGGCGCGCTGGGCGCTCGGGCTGCTGGACCTCGGATACGGCCGGGCCGCCGCCGCGCTCGACCGGCTGGGCGCGCTCGCGGGCGGGCCGGACGCCTACGGCCTGTCGGTTCTGCGCAGCGTCCCGGACCTGGTGGAGGCGGCGGTGCGGGCAGGCGAGCCGGATCGCGCCACCGAACCGTTGCGGCGGTACACCGACTGGGCCCACCGGACCGGCCAGGCCTGGGCGGAGGCACTGGTGCTGCGCTGCCAGGCGCTGCTCGCGCCGGAGGGGGAAGCGGACAAGCACTTCAGGCGCGCGCTGGAACGGCATCAGGACGATCCCCGCCCGTTCGAGTCGGCGCGGACCACGCTGCTGTACGGGGAATGGCTGCGCCGGGCACGGCGCAAGGCGGAGGCGAGCACCCACCTGCGGACCGCGCACGCGGACTTCGAACGGCTCGGCGCCGCGGGCTGGGCGGACCGGGCCGCGGCCGAACTGACCGCGACCGGCGTCACCGGCACCACCACCGCGGCCCCGGCGGGCCCGGCGGGCACACTCACCCCGCAGGAACTGCAGATCGTGCGCCTCGCCGGGCGCGGTCTGTCCAACAAGGACATCGCCGCGCAGCTGTTCCTCAGTCCCCGCACGGTGGGTTACCACCTGTACAAGGCATACCCCAAACTCGGCGTGCTCTCCCGCGGCGAACTGGCCGGTCTCCCCCTCGACTGAACGCCGCCGTCAGCGGGCGCGGCCGCGGAGCTGGGCGGCGGTGCGGCCGAACTCCGTCTTCAGCGCCCGGCCGAGGTGGGCGGCGTCGGGCAGGCCCCACCGGGTGGCGATGGCGGACACGGTGCGGTGCGCGAAGGCCGGGTCGGCGAGGTCGTCGCGGATCCGTTCGAGGCGGCGCCGCCGGATCCACGCCCACAGGGTCACGCCCTTGGGCTCCAGGATCTTGTGCAGGTAGCGCACGGAGATCCCGTGCGCGGCGGCGACGCGCTCGACCGACAGGCCGGGGTCGGACAGGTGCGCCAGGCAGTGGGCGAGGATCCGGTCGGCCAGGCTCTCCGGGCTGGCCGCGGGTGCCGCGTCGTGCGTGAACTCGGCCAGCACCAGGGACACCAGCGCGTTGCCGAGATGTTCGTTGGCGGGCAGCGCGGGCGCCTCGGTGAGGTCGCGCACGAACCGCAGCAGGGCCGAGCGAAGGCCGGTGCCCGCCGAGACCGGGACGACGGTGCGGCGCGTCAGCAGTTCGGCGTGCGGGCCGAGTTCGTCCCGCGGAATCCCGATCACCACGGTGTCGGCCGCGTCCCAGAAGTGGACCTCGTAGGGCCGCACCGTCTCGTAGGTGACCAGGTCGCCCGGCCGGAGCAGCGACTGCTGCCCGTTCTGCTCCACTCCGGCCGTGCCGCGGCCGTTGAGGATGACCTTGACGAGCTCGCGGTCGGTGGAGCGGATGACCCGTTCCGAGCGCAGCACGGTGCACGGCGAGCAGGTCGCGCGGGCGATGACGACGCCGCCGATCCGGCCGCCGGAGAACCCGCCGGTGAACCGGCTCCGGCCCGCGGGCACGACGCGAAGCGGCGCGCAGACGCCGGAAGCGGTTTCGGCGAACCGCTCGATGGCCGAATCGGCCGTTTCCACCCTGCTCGTCATCGCGGCCACCTTGCCTTGCTGACCCGGCACGGACGGTCGCCAGTATGCGTCACCACCGGGTACCTCCGGTCACCGGTGCTCCCGGAATCGAGTACTCGCGGTGCCTTCCGTGCCTCTGCCGGGGCGAGGTTACCTCGAAGGGATGCGGCGAGAACACCAGGGAAAGCGCGACGGAGGGGGCGAGGGAAACGTGGGAACGTGGCTGCCGATCACGCTGCGGGGGGTGGGACTGACCCTGCCGGGACTGGACAAACCGTGCTACGACTTCGACGAATTCGCCGGGGCGGTGCTGTCCGGTTCGTGCGCGATCACCCCGCTGGCCCGCACCGGCACCCCGATCAGGGTGGCCGGGCAGGTGCCGGGTGACGGCGACGAACACCTTGTCCTGCCGGAGAAACTGCTCAGGCGGATGACCAGGGCCAGCCGGTTCGCGCACAGCGCGGTGACCCGTGCGCTGGAGGACGCCGGGCTCACCGCCGGGCAGATCAGCGCGGGCGACGCGGTCCTGGTGGTCAGCTCCTACCAGTTCGCGCTGCCGGAAACCATCGCACTGTTCGAGCGGTTCGAACGGGAGGGGCCCGCCGCGGTCGCCTTCGACTACTGGGTGTCCACCGCCCCCGCCGCGATCGCCTCGGGGATGGCCACGAACCTGGGCCTCCAGATCCCGACGCTCTCCCTCACCGGCGGGTGCAGCACCTCGATGCGGGCGTTCGAACTGGCCGCTTCGATGGTGGGCCGCGGCGAGGTGGACCACGCGGTCGTGGTCGGGGTCGACACTCCACTGGAGCCGCTGTACCTGTCGGCCACGGGACATCCGGGGCGCTCCGGCCACCACGCCTCCAGCCTCTCCGGCGACCCGTCCGACGTCCGGCCGCACGACGAGCACCAGACCGGGAACGCGCCGGCGGAGGGTGCCGCGGCCGTCGTACTGGGGCGGCCGGGCCACCGTGGCTCACGCACCTTCGAGGGCGAATTCCAGGCGTTGTCCACCCGCAACGGCGGACGCAACCCGATGGGGCTCGGCACGCCCGAACCGTGCGCGGCCGACCTCGCGCGGCTGCTGCGCGGCGCCGGTCTCTCGCTGCGCGACCTCGCCTTCTTCTGCGACTTCGCCGAAGGCAACCGCCAACTGGAGGACTTCCTGTGCGACACGCTGTCGGCGCTGCGGAGGACGCTGAACGACGACGAGCCGCTGCCCCTCACCTCCCAGGAGGCCTGTTTCGGTCACCTGCCCGGCGCGGCCGGGCTGCTGAAGGTCCTGGCGAGCGTGCTCATGCTCGACCAGCGCCGGGTGGCCCCGACCGCCAACCTGGTGACGCCGTACTCCCGGCTTCCCGCACAACCCGTGGCCGGTGAACCGGCACCGATCACCGATCCCGCCCGCCGCACCGCACTGACCGTGGGCCTGTCCGGCGGCGGCGACGCCACCTCCGTTTTGCTGAGGGCGGTCTGACCGGCGACACTGACCGGCGACACCGGCCCGGCGAGGGTGAGGAGGCGGCATGCCCGGACCACTGGCGGGCCTGCGGGTGCTGGAACTCGGGGGGATCGGCCCGGGGCCGCACGCGGCGATGCTCCTGGCCGACCTCGGCGCCGACGTGGTGCGGGTGGAGCGTCCCCGCGGCGGACTGCGCGTGGTCCCGCCCGGACGGCCCGACTGGCTGCTGCGCGGGCGACGGCTGCTGGCGGCCGACCTCAAGGAACCGGAACAGGCGGCGCTGGTGCTCGCCCTGATCGAGCGGGCCGACGTGGTGGTCGAAGGGTTCCGGCCCGGGGCGGCCGAGCGGCTCGGGGTGGGACCGGACGCGGCCAGGGCCCGCAATCCGCGCCTCGTCTACGCCCGGATGACGGGCTGGGGACAGGACGGGCCCCGCGCACAGCGGGCCGGGCACGACATCAACTACCTCTCGCTCACCGGGGTGCTCCACGCGATCGGCACCGCCGGGGCCCGGCCCACCCCGCCGTTGAACCTGGTCGGCGACTTCGGCGGCGGTTCGCTGTACCTGGTGATGGGCGTGCTCGCCGCACTGTGGGAACGCGAGCGCTCCGGCGAGGGCCAGGTGATCGACGCGGCCATCGTGGACGGGGTGAGTTCGCTGGCCCAGGGTGTGTGGGGGCTGCTGGCCGCCGGGGTCTGGCGCGACGAACCCGCGTCGAACCTCGTGGACAGCGGGGCACCGTTCTACGACACCTACGCCTGCGCAGACGGGAAGTACGTGGCGGTGGGCGCGATCGAGCCGCAGTTCTACGCCGCGCTGCTGGCCGGACTCGGCCTGAGGCCGGGCGAGTTGCCCGCCCAGCACGACCGGCCAGGGTGGCCGGTGCTGCGGGAGCGGTTCGCCACGGCCTTCGCCACGAAGACACGCGACGAATGGGCCGCCATCTTCGAGGACACGGATGCCTGCGTCACGCCGGTCCTCGACTTCTCGGAGGCCACGGCGGACCCGCACCTGACGAGCAGGCACACGCTCGTCGAACTCGGCGGAGCGCCGCAGGCCGCCCCGGCTCCCCGGTTCTCCCGCACCGTCCCGGAACCGCCCGCGCCGCCGCCCGAGGGAGGCGGCGACAACGACGCGATCCGCCGGGACTGGGGTCTTTAGGGGCCTTTGGGTTTCCGGCGCTACCGGCCGTCGACCCGCGCGGAGACCTCGCCGAACACCCAGCCCGAGGTTTGCGCGATGAAATCGGCCGGGAATCCGAGGCCGAACCCGGTCGCCTCTTCCAGCCGCGCCACGGCTACCGGCGGCAGTTCGACATCGAGCACCGCCAGGTTGTCGGCGAGCTGCGCGGCCGAGCGGGCCCCGATGATCGGGTGCACCGAGCGCGACCGGCTCCGGATCCAGGCCAGCGCCACCTGGGAACTGGTGACCCCCAACTCGGCCGCGACCTCGTCGACCGCCTTCGCCACGGAAAGATCGTGGGCGCTCAGCGAATCGGGAGCCAGCCTGGTCGCACCATCCGCAACGCCATCGCGCGTGTACTTTCCGGAAAGCACACCACCCGCCAGCGGACTCCAAGCCGCGACGCTCATGCCCAGCGCCTCGGCCATCGGCAGCAACTCCCGCTCGATGTCCCGGTTGAGCAGGCTGTAGGGCACCTGGAGCCCGGCGAACGGGGTCCAGCCGCGCCATTCGGCGAGCGTGTTCGCCCGGGAAACGACCCAGGCCGGGGCGTCCGAAATGCCGAGGTACAGCACCTTCCCGGCGCGGACCGCGTCGTCCAGCGCCCGCATCGTTTCCTCGACCGGGGTGTGGCGGTCCCACAGATGAACCCAGTACACGTCCAGGTAGTCGGTGCGCAGTCGCCGCAAGCTCGTCTCGAGGGACAGGGTGAGGTTCTTCCGGTGGTTTCCCGCGGCGTTCGGATCGCTCCCGTCGCGCGACACCGTGTACTTGGACGCCAGGACGAACCGATCCCGCCTCCCGGCCAGCAACTCGCCCAGGAACTCCTCGCTGGCGCCGCCGCGGTAGTTGATCGCGGTGTCGACCACGTTGCCGCCCGCATCCGCGTAGGTGTCGAGAATCCGGCGGCACTCCTCGATCGGCGCACCCACTCCGCCGTGTTCGCCGAAGGTCATGGCCCCGAGAAACAGTTCCGACACTCGCAGACCGGTCGTGCCGAACATCCGGTAACGCATCAGGTGTCCTTTCCAGACCGTTCAGGCACCGAAGAGCTTGGCGGCTTCGCGCGCGATTTCCTCGGGCGAAACCTCGCGGAGGCGCTGCGCGATTCCCCACCGATGCCCGAAGGGATCGAGGATCTGCCCATGCCGCTCACCCCAGAACATGTCGGCGAGTGGATGGAACACGGTGGCACCCGCGTCCAGCGCCCGCTGCCACAGGGCGTCGGCGTCGTCGGTCGCGATCTGCAGCGCACCGTAGGTGCCGCCGAGCGTCAACGGGGAAACGATGCCCTGCTCGGGGAATTCGTCGGCCATCATCACCGTCGAATCACCGAAGGCCATCTCGATGGTCATCACCCTGCCGCCGGGAAGGGGAACCCTGCTCCGTTCCTGCGCGCCCAGCGCCTTGGTGTACCACTCGACCGCGGTGGCGACGTCGCGCACGACGATGTGCGGGGTAAGCGTGGCCATGAAACCCTCCCGGCGCGTTTGTCCGTTTTCCCGTTTTGCCACGGAAATCTCCACCGGAATGTACATGATCATGGGTGCTTCGGGTCACAGCGCGCAGCCCCCCACACCCGCTCGGTTCTCCGGTTTCAGGATTCCGCGAGTTCGTCGGTGGCGTCCCGGCCCGCCGTGGTGGTGCGGTGGAGGAAGTCGGCGATCAGCTCGAGCTGGCCCTCGTCGTAGCCTGCGCAGAGCTCGTCCATCGAGGCGTTCATCCCGCCGTAGAGCCGGTACACCTCGGCGGTGCGGTCGCGCAGCGCGCGCACGAGGACGGCGCGGCGGTCCGCGGGGTCGCGTTCGCGCGCCACCCAACCACCGCGTTCGAGCCGGTCGAGCACCCCGGTCACGGTGGCCGGGTGCAGCCCCGCGAGCCGCGCGAGCGCGCTCGGGCTGAGCGGGCCGTACCGGTTGACCAGGTCGAGGCAGTCGAAATCGGAGTCCTTGAGGTCGAGGCGGGCGCCGACCTGGTGGTTGAGCACCGACAGCTGGGTGCTCAGCTCGCGCAGGGAGTCCTTGATCGCCGTCTGCAGCCGGCGGCGCCGCCGGGCCGCCTCGCCGGACGATCCCGAACCCATCGGCAAACCCCTCTCGTCACTCCACGGAAGGCAGACGATATCAACCTCTCCCGAAGTCCTTTCCGGACAAGAAGGATCGGGCCCGGCACCCGCTTCGCGCGCGTGCCGGGCCCGGGGGAATTCAGGCTGGGAATTCAGGCGACGACGGCCTCGACGGTCACCGGGATGTTGCCCCGGGTGGCGTTCGAGTACGGGCACACCTGGTGTGCGGCCTGGACCAGTTCGTCCGCGGTCTGCTGGTCGATGCCGCTGAACTCCACCTGCAGCGCGACGGTCAGGGCGAACCCCCCGGCGTCGTTCGGGCCGATACCGACCTCGGCGGACACCGCGGAGTCGGTGAACTCGATCTTCTTCTGCCGCGCCACCGCCTTGAGCGCCGAGTGGAAACAGGCCGCGTAACCGGCCGCGAAGAGCTGTTCGGGGTTGGTGGTGCCACCGGCACCACCCAGCTCCTTCTGAATGGCGAGGTCGAAGTCGAGCAGTCCGTCGGAGGAGCGGACGTGGCCATTGCGGGCATCTCCGGTGGACATCGCGGCCGCGGTGTACAGCACCTTCATGGTGGAGCCTCCTTGGTAGAACGATCGGTCTTTCTGCCGCAATCCAGCCTGCCATGGGGATCAGCAGAATGCAAGACCGATCGTTCTGTCTCTCGCTCTGTTAGGATGGCGGTATGCCCAGCGCCACCGGTACCCGCCCGTCCGAAGCCCGGGAACGCCTGCTGCGCACCGCGTCCGAACTCTTCTACGCCGAGGGCATCCGCGCGGTGGGCGTCGATCGGGTGCTCGCCGAGGCCAACGTCACGCGGGCCACCTTCTACCGGCATTTCCCCAGCAAGGACGACCTCGTCGTCGCGTATCTGAGGACCGTCGACGAGGCGGCGAGAGCCGTCGCCGCCCGCGCGAAGCCCGGGCCCGAGCGACTGCGGGCGACGGTCGCCGAGATGGCGGAACTGGTGTGCAGCCCCGGCTTCCGCGGTTGTGCGTTCATCAACGCGGCCGCCGAGTTTCCCGACCCGGACAGCCCCGTGCACCGTGCCGTGACCGAACACCGGGAATGGCTGGGCTCGCTGTTCGTGCACGACCTCGCCGAGGCGGGCCACCCCGATCCCGAGGGCGCGGCGGCCCATCTGATGATGCTGCGCGACGGCGCGATGGTCGCCGGCTACCTCGCCGACGCCGATCGGGCGCGGGCCACCCTGATCCGCGGCCTCGACGCGATCCTTTCCGCGGCCCGCTGACTCTTTCCTCCGGCGCCCGCCGGTGTCATGATCACCGGCAACCGAGGGGAGAACGACCGATGCGACTGCCTGCACCGGTGCATGCGGTGAACGAGGGCTTGGCCTTCCTGCTGGAGTTGGTGGCCTTCGGCTGTCTCGCGTGGTGGGGCTTCACCGTGAACTTCGCGCTGGGCCTGGCCCTGCCGATCCTCGCGATCGTGCTGTGGGGCCTGTTCGCCGCGCCCAGGGCCAGGTTCCGCCTCCCGGTCGCCGGGGTGCTCGCGGTGAAGGCCCTGGTCTTCGGGTCCGCGGCCGCCGCACTCTACGGAGTGGATCAGGCCACGCTGGGCCTTGTCTTCGCG
>NZ_VJWX01000202.1 GCF_007713715.1 Amycolatopsis rhizosphaerae | reverse complement strand
CGCCGGGCGCCATCACCACGAAACACAGCAGCTCACCGTCGGTATTCCCGGCACCGGAGGTGTCAATCACCAGCGAGTCCGCGATCTCTTCGAAACCCTCGACCACCCGGTAGAACTCGGCGGTCCCCATGCGCACCCCGCCCCGGTTGAGGGTGGAGTCGCTACGGCCGTAGATCACCGCGGAGCCGCGCGTGGTGATCCTGATCCAGTCCCCGTGCCGCCATTTGCCCGGGTAGTACTCGAAGTACGCCGCCCGCAGCCGGGAGCCGTCGGGATCGTTCCAAAAGAACACCGGCATGGAGGGCATCGGCCGGGTCACCACGAGTTCCCCGACCTCCTCGACCACCTCGTTGCCGTCCTCGTCGTACGCGCACACGGCCGCGCCCAGCGCCCGGCAGGACAGTTCCCCGAGCCACACCGGGACGTCGGGGGCGGAGCCGACGAACGCGGCGCACAGGTCGGTGCCGCCCGACACCGAGCAGATCTGCACCTCCGGACCGATCTTCTCGGCGATCCACCGGAACCCTTCGACGGACAGCGGAGCCCCGGTCGACCCGATCGCCTTCAGTGCCGACAGGTCGTACCGGGCGCCCGGCTCGAGGTGCGCCTTCAGGCAGCTCTGGATGAACGGCGCCGAGGTGCCGAAGTAGGTGATGCGAAGCCGTTCCGCCAGCCGCCAGAGCGCACCGAGATCGGGATGCCCCGGGCTGCCGTCGAACAGCACGACCGCGGCGCCGACCAGCAGGCCCGCGATGAGGAAGTTCCACATCATCCAGCCGGTGGTGGTGAACCAGAAGAACACCGAACCGGGGCCGACATCCGTCTGCAGCGACAGTGCCTTCAGATGCTCCAGCACGATCCCGCCGTGCCCCTGCACGATCCCCTTGGGCAGGCCGGTGGTGCCGGACGAGTAGAGCACCCACAGCGGGTGGTCGAAGGGCACTGGCTCGAACGCGAGCTCCGAGCCCCATTGCGCGTCCAGCAATGCGTCCCAGCGCAGGGTGCCATCGAGCCCGCCGCCGTCCACGTAGTCGATGAGTACGGTCGCGGTGAGGGACGGGATTTCGCCGCGCAGCCGGTCGATCGTCGGCCGGACGTCGAATTTCCGTCCATTGTAGACATACCCGTTGACCGCGACGAGCACCTTCGGCTCGATCTGGGCGAACCGGTCCGCCACCGCCCGCACCCCGAAGTCCGGGGAGCAGGACGACCAGATGGCGCCGAGACTCGCCGAGGCCAGGAAGGCGACCAGCGTCTCCGGGCAGTTCGGCGCGAGCGCGACCACACGGTCTCCCTTGCCCACCCCCAGTCCGGCCAGCGCGGCGCGGGCCGCGGCGACCCGGGCCCGCAACTGCCCGAAGGTGATCTCGCCGCCGGCACCGTCCTCACGCGCGAAGATCACGGCGAGTTCGTCGTCGCCCTTGGCGGCTCCGGCCACCCCGCCGCTCAGCGCGTGCTCGGCGTAGTTCAGCGTTGCCCCGGGAAACCACTTCGCGCCCGGCATGCTCGCATCGGCGAGCACCTCACTCGCCCGGGCATGCCACCGCACACCGAGAAACTCGGCCACCCCGCCCCAGAAACCAGTGGGATCACTTACCGAGAACCGCCACAGTTCGTCGTAGTCGGAAACGGCGACACCGCGTTCTGCGCGCAGCCATTCGCGGAAGGCGCGAATCCGCGACCGGTCGACCTGTTCCGGGGTGGGACGCCAGAGAACCTCGGGGATGTCAGTGACAGCGGGCGATTGAGTGGCATCGGTCACAGGCTGAGGGTACGTCAGCGAAGGTGCGCGTCGAACCAACTCAAGGTGCGCTGCCACGCTTCGACCGCGGCCTTCGGATCCGCGTCGAAGCGGTGGTTGGCACCCGGGTAGCGCACCACGTTCGTCACCGCGCCGGACTTCGCCGCGGCCTCCCGCAGGAGCTCCACCTCGGCCGCCGCCGGTTCGTCGCCCGCGTCACCGAAGATGCCGAGCCACGGACTGCTCAGCCGGCTCGCGATCTCCGTCAGCGCAGCCAGTTCCTTGCCGCCCTGGCCACCGACGCTCACGGCCGCGCCGAGCATGCGGTCCGCGGCCACCATCAGCGCCGCCGTACCGCCAAGGTCGAATCCGACCACTCCGAGCAGATCGACGGGCACCCCACGGTCCACGAGCCAGGCGAGGGTGATGTCCGTCGCGGCCAGCACCTGCTCCCGCGCCGCTTCGCCGTCGATCCGCGGCGCGGCCGCGAGCCAGCCCTCGGCGGCCAGGCTCGCGATCAGCAGTCGCACCCCGTCGGTGACCCGGTCCGCCTCGTGTAGCACGACCAGCCCGCCGCGAACCACGTTGTCGGGTTCGGCGTAGGTCAGTTCGATCGCGCGGCCGTCCTCACGCTGGTAGTGCTCCGTGTGCGTCTGGGTCATCCCCCTACTCAACCATCCGGGAGTGAACAGAAGTCAACTTTCCGTGTCACTGAGGCCACACGTTAACGTGACTACAGCAGCTTTTCCCCCAGAAGGAGCAAGCAATGCCCGTGCAGCCCCGTGCCGATCTTCATTCGCTGCCCAGCTATGTCGCCGGGAAAA
Source organism: Amycolatopsis rhizosphaerae (assembly GCF_007713715.1). Classification (GTDB taxonomy): domain Bacteria; phylum Actinomycetota; class Actinomycetes; order Mycobacteriales; family Pseudonocardiaceae; genus Amycolatopsis_E; species Amycolatopsis_E rhizosphaerae. Next base: position 9,603 of record NZ_VJWX01000202.1, on the reverse strand, counting down.
CCGTGCCGGGCGCGGTGAAGCTGTCCAGCAACGAAACGCCCGGGGGCCCGCTGCCGAGCGTCGCCAAGGCGATCGCCGAGGCGACCGCGGACATCAACCGCTACCCGGACATCAGCGTGGGGAAGCTGGCCCGGCGGCTGGCCGAAAAGCTGGCGGTGCCCAGTGAACAGGTGTCGGTGGGCTGCGGCTCGGTCGCGCTGTGCCAGCAACTGGTGCAGGCGATGTGCGCGCCCGGCGACGAGGTGCTGTTCGCCTGGCGCTCCTTCGAGTCCTACCCGATCGTCAGCCAGATCGCCTCCGCGGTACCGGTCACCGTGCCGCTCGACGCCGGGCACCGGCACGACCTGACCGCGATGGCCGCCGCGGTCACCCCGAAGACCCGCGTCGTCTTCGTCTGCAACCCGAACAACCCGACCGGCACCGTGGTGCGGCGCGAAGAACTGGAACGTTTCCTGGACGCCGTGCCCTCGGATGTGCTCGTCGTCCTCGACGAGGCGTACCGGGAGTTCGTCACCGACGCGGACGTGCCGGACGGCATGGACTACGTGCGTGGCCGCGACAACGTCGCCGTCCTGCGCACCTTCTCGAAGGCGTACGGGCTCGCCGGGCTGCGGGTGGGCTACTTCGCCGGTCCGGAGGCGGTCGCCGAGGCGGTGCGAAAGGTGTACGTGCCCTTCAGTGTGAACACGCTCGCGCAGATCGCCGCGATGGCCTCCCTCGACGCCGAGGACGAGCTGTTCGCCCGGTGCCGGACGATCGTGGCCGAACGTGACCGTGTGCGCACCGAGCTGATCGAGGCCGGGTACGAGGTGCCCGAAACCCAGGCGAACTTCGTGTGGCTGCCGCTGGGCGAACGGGCGATGGACTTCGCCGAGCACGCACTGGCCAACAAGGTCGTGGTGCGGGCCTTCGCCGGTGACGGCGTGCGCGTGACGATCAGCCACCCGGAGGAGAACGACCTCTTCCTTCACGCCGCGCGCAGCTACCGCAGGACGAGCTGAACGATCGCCGCCAGACCGACGACCACGATCACGACGCGCAGTGCGGCCGGGGGCAGGCGCCTGCCGATCCTGGCGCCGAGCTGGCCGCCCACAGTGGAGCCGACGGCGAGCAGTCCGACCACCGGCCAGCTGACCGGCGCCACGAACGCGTAGACCGTGCCCGCCACCACGTTGACCACGGCGGCGAGCACGTTCTTGATGCCGTTGAGCCGCTGCAGCGAATCGGTGAGCAGCATGCCCATCACCGCCATCATCATGACGCCCTGCGCGGCGGTGAAATAGCCGCCGTACACGCCGATCAGGAAGATCAGCGCCATCAGCAGCGGCCCGCCGTGGGCCGGGGCGTCCGGATGGCGTTCCCGGCGCCGTGCCACCCACACCGCGACGCGGGGCTGCACGATCACCAGCACCACCGCGATGCCGACCAGCACCGGGACCACCGCTTCGAAGGCGTTCGGCGGCAACGACAGCAGCAGCGCGGTGCCGCCGAGCGCGCCGAACAGCGACGGCACGCTGTAGCGGACCAGCCGCCGCCCCTGTCCGGCGAGCTCGTGGCGGTAACCGATGGCCCCGCTGATCGTGCCGGGCGCCAGCCCGATCGCGTTCGAGGTGGTGGCCGTCACCGGCGGATAGCCGAGCGCCACCAGCGTTGGGAAGGTGACCAGGGTGCCCGAGCCGACGACCGCGTTGATCGTCCCGGCCCAGACCCCCGCGAGCAGGATGAGCAGCGCGTGCCACCAGCTCATCGGGCGGACACGCCGCGGCCACCGGTGCGCACGTCCTTGAATCGCACAACCATGCCCCCATCGAACAGCACGTTTCGTATTTACTACCAGTGGGTATCCCGGTTACATGGAGACGACGATGTTGCGACCCTTGGTGACCGCCCCGGGCCCGTTCACGTCCGTCTACTTCGAGGACTCGCACGACACCGAGGACGCCGCGAAACAGCTCGAACTGAAGCTGCGCGACCTGTGCGAGCAACTGCGTGCCCAGCATGCCCCGGACGCGTCCGTGCACGCGATCGAGAACGCGGTGCGTAAGGGACCGCGTCCCTCCGGGCGGAGCGGGCGCGCGCTGCTGGCCACGGGTGACTCGGTGGTGGTGGACGAGCGGCTGACGGAACCGCCCGCGGCCCCGCTCACCCGCGTTTCCGATCTTCCGTACCTGCTCCCGCTCACGCGTTACGCCGAACCGGGGCTCAAGCATGTGGTCGCGATGGTCGATCAGGTCAATGCCAGGGTCACGGCGTTCGACGAGCACGGCCGCGAGATCGGGGCCGAGGCGGTCAACACCCAGGACCACCCGGTACACCGGACCCGGGGAGGCGGCTGGGCGCAGTACGGCATCCGGGAACACACCGAGGAGACCATCCGACGCAACGTGACCGAGATCGCCGAAGAAATCACTCGGCTGGCCGAGTGCACCGGGGCCGAGATGATCCTGTTGGTCGGGGAGATCCAGGGTCGCCGGGCGGTGCACGAGGCGCTGCCCGAGCGACTGCGGGGGATCACCCAGGAGGTCACCCATGCCGACGTGGTGGACGGTCTGGTGTCCGCGACGAAACAACGCCGGCTGGAGGCGGTGCTCGACCGTTTCCGGACGGAAATGGGCCGCCCGGACGGGCTGGCCGTACAGGGACTCGAGGCCGTGACCGCCGCGCTCGTGGAGGGCAACGTGGAGACGCTGTTGATCAGCGATCCAGGTGACGAGATGGTCTGGACCGGCGTTGTGCCCACCCAGATCGCGGTCACCAAGGCCGAGCTGAGCGCGCTCGGCGCGGCCCAGGCGCACCAGCGCCGCGCGGACGAAGCGGTGCCGGTGGCGGCGATCGCCGTCGGCGCGGACCTCGTCGGAGTGGACAGTGATCTCACCGAGGGTTTCGGTGCGATCCTGCGGCACCGGTGACGAGGCCGGTCTTGGCGACCGCAACTACACAAAGCTGTCGCCCGGGGACGACACCGGGCAAAGGTAACCCGTTAGAGGCATCATGGTGCGCAGGCAGTATTCGGACTACGGCGAGGTGAAAGTGGCCGACTGGGAACCCCCGCCCCTGCACGCGCACAACGACATCGAACTCTGGCTCGGCGCCGACCTGGTACACCTGCCGATCGTGCGCTCCGTGGTGGCGACCGTCGCCACACGGGCCGACTTCGACCTCGACGCCATCGCCGATCTCCGGCTGGCGGTCGACGAGGCCTGCTCGACGCTGATCACCCGGGCCGTCCCGGGCAGCACCATGCGGTGCCGGTTCACGGTGACCGACGAGGAGTTGCGGTTCACCGGATCGGTGCACTCCACGACCGACAGTGCGCCCAGCACGAAGTCTTTCGGATGGCGCGTGCTGACCACGTTGACCGACTCGGTCGACACCCACGTCACTTCCAACGGTCATCAGGGCCACCAGGTGGACATCGAACTCGCCAAGCGGCGGATGGTGGCGGATTCGCCAGGGGCGGGCGCGTGACCGGCTCCCGAGCCGAACCAGCACAGCCCACGTCGTCGAACGAGTACGAGCACCTCAGCCCGCTGTTCGATGAACTCGCCGCCCTCGACGAGAACGATCCCCGACGGGCCGAGCTCCGGGACGAGCTGGTGACCGGGCACCTGCCGCTGGCCGAGCACATCGCCCAGCGCTTCTCCGGCCGCGGCGTGGCCAAGGAAGACCTGGTACAGGTGGCCACGGTCGGACTGATCAACGCCGTGGACCGGTTCGACCCCACCCGGGGTTCGGACTTCCTGTCCTTCGCGGTACCGACCGTGATGGGCGAGGTGCGGCGGCACTTCCGGGACACCGGCTGGCTGGTGCGGGTCCCGCGGCGGCTCAAGGAGCTGCACCTGTCGATCTCCAGCGCGAACACCGAACTCGCGCAGCGGCTCGGACGGGCCCCCACGCCCAGCGAGATCGCCACGCACCTCGGCATCACGCAGGACGAGGTGCTCGAAGGCCTGGAGGCTGGCAACGCCTACCACTCGATGTCCCTGGACGAAGTGCTGTCCGGAGACACCGAGAACCTCGCGCTGGGCGACACGCTGGGAGAGGAGGACGCCGCGCTGGAGGGGGTGGAAAACCACGAGGCGCTGCTGCCGCTGATCCAGGAACTGCCCGAGCGGGAACGCAAGATCCTGGGGCTGAGGTTCGTGCACAACATGACGCAGACCCAGATCGCGGAGCGGATCGGCGTGTCCCAGATGCATGTGTCACGACTGCTCGCCCGCACCCTGGAGCGGCTCCGCGAAGGCCTCACCGAGCAGGACGACACGGACCCCCGCTAGCGGGTCCACCCGCCGTTTCGAGCAGTGAGAGCGGGGTATCAGGTGATCATGGAGACGCGGCCCGGCTGGCGGGAGCCCATGCTCGCGACGCTCACCCAGCGGACCTTTTCCGATCCGGGCTGGCTCTTCGAACGCAAGCTCGACGGGGTGCGCGCGATCTGCTCCCGGGCGGGCGGTGCCCCGACCCTGTGGTCGCGCAACCACAACGTCATCAGCGAGTCCTACCCCGAGATCGTCGAAGCGCTCGCCGAACGGGGCGGCTCCCATTTCGTCGTGGACGGCGAAATCGTCGCCTTCGCCGACGGGCAGACCAGCTTCGCCAAGCTCCAGCCCCGCATCCACCTCACCAACCGGCTGCGGATCAGGGCCACCGGCGTCGAGGTGTTCTACTACCTATTCGATCTACTGGTCTACGACCACGCGGATGCCACGCCCCTGCCGCTGCGCCAGCGAAAACAGTTGCTGCACAAGGCTTTCGACTGGGGCGACCCGCTGCGTTACAGCGTCCACCGCGACACCGAGGGCCAGGCGCTGTTCGACTACGCGTGCTCCCACGGCTGGGAGGGGGTGATCGCCAAGCGGGCGGACTCGCCGTACCGCGGCGGGCGGTCCGGCGACTGGCTCAAGTTCAAATGCGTCAAGGACCAGGAATTCGTGGTCGGCGGCTTCACCAAGCCCGGCGGTTCCCGCAGCGGCTTCGGTGCGCTGCTCGTCGGGTACTACGACCACGGCGTCCTGCGCTACGCCGGGAAGGTGGGCACGGGCTACCGCGAGTCGACGCTGCGCGAGCTGTCCGGCACGCTCGGCACCCTGGTGCGCGACAGTTCTCCGTTCGGTGAACCGGTGCCGGAACGGGATCCGCGCTGGGTGGAGCCGCGGCTCGTGGTGGCGGTCCGGTTCTCGGAATGGACGAGCGACGGCAGGCTCCGCCATCCGCGCTTCACCGGGCTGCGCGACGACAAGGCGGCCAGGGAAGTGGTCCGCGAACAGCCGTGAGGTCCACAGTGGACCACGCACCGGGAAGGAAGTCGAGTACGACGACATCGTCAAGGGCTATGACCTCGGCGACGGCGAGTACGTGCTCGTCGAGCAGGACGAACTCGACGAGATCGCGCCTGGCCGGTCCCGCGCCATCGACATCGAGGGGTTCGTGGATCTCGCCGACATCGATCCGATCTTCTTCGAGAAGAGCTACTGGCTCGCCCCGGCGAAGGAAGAGTTCGCGCACGCGTACGAGCTGCTGCTGGAGGCGATGGGCCGCAGCGGCAAGGCGGGTGTCGCCCGCTTCGTGATGCGCGGCAAGGAGCACATCGCCGCGATCCGCGCCGGTCACGCCGTGCTCGAACTCGACACGCTGCTGTTCGCCGAAGACATCCGCGACCCGGCGAAGGAGCTGAGCAAACTGCCGGAGCGGCACGAGGCCCGGGCCAGGGAAATCGACATGGCGATCACCCTGATCGAGTCGATGGCCGAGGAATGGCACCCCGAGGAGTACCACGACACCTACACCGAGCGGGTGCTCAAGCTGGTCGAGGACAAGAAGGCGGGCCGGACGGTCAGCGTCGAGGCGGCGCCCCCGGAGCCCACCAAGGTCGTCGACCTGTTCGAGGCCCTTTCTCGCAGCGTCGAGAGCAGCAAGAGCGCTCGCGGGAAGAACGAGAAGGCGGCGAAGAAGACCACCGGGAAGGCCAAGGCCCCCGATCTGCGCGAGCTCAGCAAGGCGGAGCTCGACCGCATAGCCCGTGAGTTCGACGTCAAGGGCCGGTCGAAGATGTCCCGCGCCGAACTGGAGAAGGCGGTGCGCGCGGCCCGACCGTCGCGCCGACGCGCATCCTGAGGGATCCGGCGGAATCCGCATCGGAATCCTTCCGACACGGAATACCATCACCGGGTGCGTAGAGCCACTCGACTGGCGAGGTTCCGGGTGGTGCTGCGCACCGCACTCGGCTTCGTGCTGCTGGGTGTCGGGTCCAGCGTGCTCGGCGCCGGCGCCGTCTCCCTGCTACTCGTCCTCGAAGGCCTCCCCACCGACTTCGGTGACCGCAACTGGGTCTTCGTGCTCTGCGCCGCGGCCTACGTCGCGTTCTCGCTCGGGGTCGGCTCGCTGTGGATGGTGGTGCTGCACCGCCGCACCGCGGTCTGGTTCGCCGTCGGCCGACGACCGACACCGGCCGAGGCCGAACGCGCCCTGCGCCTGCCCCGGCACATGGCGCTGGTCAGCGGATCGCTGTGGCTCGGCGGCACGATCGTGCTCGGCGGGATCACGCCGCTGCTCGCCTCATGGCCCGACAGCATCGGCGTGGCCCTGACCGTCGGCCTCGGTGGGCTGCTCACCGTCGGACTGATGTACCTGGCCACGGAGTGGGTGAGCCGTCCGATCCTGATCATGGCGCTCGAGGTTCATCCGCCGCAGGACGGCCCTTCGGTCAGCGTGCTGGCACGGCTCGTGCTGACCTGGGGCGTCGCCAGCGGGGTCCCGCTGCTCGGCGTGCTCATCCTCGCCGCCCCGCCGAACCTCGGCCGCGCCGACAACGCGGGCAGCCTGATCGTGCTCGCCGTCGTCGGTCTCGGCACCGGCGCGTTCGGCACTGCACTGCTGGCCCGCGCCGTCGCGGCCCCGCTCGACCGGCTGCGGCTCGCCGTCGGTGAGGTGGCCAAGGGCCGTACCGACATCGAGGTCCAGGTCGACGACGTCAGCGAGATCGGGCAACTGCAGGTTTCGGTGAACAGCATGGTCGCCGGGCTGCGTGAGCGGGACCGGATGCGCGACCTGTTCGGCCGCCACGTCGGCAACGACGTGGCGCGCCACGCCCTCGAACACGGGGCGTCGCTCTCCGGCGACGTGCGGGAGGCCACCGCCCTGTTCGTCGACGTCGTCGACTCCACCGCGCTCGCCTACCGGATGCCTCCCGAGGAGCTGGTCGGCAAGCTCAACCGGCTGTTCGCCTGCGTGGTCGCCGCGGTGGACGCCCGCGGCGGGCTGGTCAACAAGTTTCAGGGCGACGCCGCGCTCTGCGTCTTCGGCGCCCCCACCCGACTCGCCGACCCGACGACCGCCGCGCTGTCCGCTGCCAGGGAGATCCGGGACGCGGTCCGCGAAGCCGGCGAGCTCGACCTCGGCATCGGGGTGGCGTGCGGCCCCGTGTTCGCCGGCCAGCTCGGCACCCGCAGCCGCCTCGAGTACACCGTTATCGGCGACGCGGTCAACGAGGCGGCACGCCTCACCGAGCACGCCAAGAAGGTGCCGGGACGGATCCTGGCCAGCGACGCGGTACTCGAAGCGTGCTCACCGACCGAACGGGAGCACTGGTCGGCGCACCGCAACCTCCGCCTGCGGGGGCGCAACGCCCCCACCAGCACCTGGACGGCTTTGGGAAATACGATGGCGGACTACCCGGCACGGCTCGGCCTTGATGGCACCGGACCTGGGTGAATCGGCCCGGTCAATCGGCCTGGCCGGGTTTGACGTCGGGCCAGGTCAGCACGGTGGAACCCCAGGTCAGCCCGGCGCCGAACGCGGTGAGCAGCACCCGGTGCCCCGGCAGCAGGCTCCCGTCGGCACACGCGTCGGCGAGCGCGAGCGGGATCGACGCCGCGCTGGTGTTTCCGGTGTGGCCGATGTTCACGACGACCCGCTCCTCGGGCAGGCCGAGCTGCTTGGCCGTGGCCAGCAGGATGCGCAGGTTCGCCTGGTGTCCCACGAACCGGTCCACCTCACCGACCTCGAGTCCGGCGCGCTCGAGCACCGCCTTCGCCGACTCCGCCATGCGTGCGCAGGCATGCCGGAACACCGTGGTCCCCTGCATCGTGACGTAGTGGTCGTGCGGATCGTCCGAGGCCCGTCGCTTGGCCCCACCAGCGGGCACGATCAGCAGGTCCGCCAGCTCGCCCTGGCTGTGCAGGTCGAACGGGCCGAGCGCCCCCGGCTCCTCGGCCGAACCGGCACGGAGCACCACGGCACCGGCCCCGTCGCCGAAGATCGGCACGGTGCTGCGGTCCGCCGGATCGCAGTAGCGGCTGAACGCGTCGGCCCCGATCACCAGGACCCGCTCGGCGGTACCGCCCGCGATGAGCCCGCCCGCGGTGGCCAGCGCGTAGACGAAACCACTGCACACCGCGTTCACGTCGAAGGCCGGTATCCCGCTCAGCCCCAGCGCGGCCGCGACCTGCGGTGCACTGGCCGGGCACAGGTGGTCGGGCGTGGCGGTGGCCAGCACGAGCGCGTCCACCACGTCGGATCCCGCACTGCGCAGGGCGTTGCCGCCCGCGTGCACGGCCATGTCCACTGTGGACGTGTCCGGATCGGCGATGCGCCGCTCACGGATGCCGGTCCGGGTTCGGATCCACTCGTCCGAGGTGTCCAGCCGCTCGGAAAGCTCGTCGTTGCTCACTATTCGCGGCGGAAGCCAGGCGCCAAGGCCCGTAACGACAGCCGAGTGCCCGTTGGTCATGCAACGGTTGTAGGGGCTACCCCTGGGTAGACCGGTCAGTTGTGTTCCAGGTCACCAAGCCCTACCCGATAGGGGGAGTGTGTCGTGGAATAGCGGCCATAAACCGTCCGCTATCGGTCATACGCTTCGATCATGAAGGTCCTCGGTACCCGTGCGCTGAACCGCGCCCTGCTCGCGCGGCAGTTCCTGCTCAAGCGGGCGAAGCTGTCCCCGCTGGAGGCCGTCCACCAGCTCGCCGGACTGCAGGCGCAGGCGCCGTTCCCGCCGTACTTCGGCCTCTGGTCCCGGCTGCACGAGTTCTCCCCCGACGACCTGGCCCGGCTGCTGCTGGACCGGTCGGTGGTGCGCATCGTGCTCATGCGGGGCACGGTGCATCTGGTCACCGCCGACGACTGCCTGCGGCTGCGCCCGCTCGTCCAGCCGATCATGGACCGCGACCTGCGGACCAACACCTCCCACGCACGCTCCCTCGCCGGAATGGACCTCGAGGAACTGTCCGCCGAAGCGCGACGGCTGCTGGCCGAACAGCCGCGCACCGGCGCCGAACTCGGCACTCTGCTCGCCCGCCGCTGGCCCGACCGGCCGCCGGCGTCGCTGTCGCACGCCGTCCGAGGCCTGCTGCCGCTGGTCCAGATACCGCCGCGCGCGGTCTGGGGACGCAGCGGGAAACCGACCTACGCGACCGCCGAGGACTGGCTCGACCGCCCTCTCGACGCCAAGACCTCCCTGGATGAGATGGTTTTGCGCTACCTCGCCGCCTTCGGGCCCGCGTCGGTCGCCGACATCCAGGCCTGGAGCGGGCTCACCCGGCTCGGCGAGGTCGTGGAGCGGCTCCGGGCCCGCCTGCTCGTCTTCCACAACGCGCAGGGCCGCGA
>NZ_VJWX01000201.1 GCF_007713715.1 Amycolatopsis rhizosphaerae | reverse complement strand
CAGGGACTTCCGGGGTGGGGGCGAAGCCGGGGCGGACGTCGGATACGGCGGGCGGTTCGGCGCGGAACGCGAGTGTGCGTGCCAGCGGCGGTGCAGTGCAGCCCGCGAGTACATCGACAGGACCACCCACAGCAGCACGAACAACGGCCAGAGCAGTGGCTGCAGATCCAGCAAGGGCATCATGGAACGGCTCCCTCGGCCACGCGGGCGCTTTGCCTCCATCATGCGCCTGCTCCGGTCGCAAGGTGTGTTTCCCGCCCTGGTATTTCCCGAAACCCGCCGGAGGCGCCGTATCCGCGGTCCCTGCCGGCGTCCACGTCAACGTCGATCCGCACGGTTATGAAAAGGGCTCATCACAGATGAGGGTGGACTGGGAACTTTGACACGGCGACGGCGTCGCAGCTGCTCACCAAAGTTGCAGCAGCTCTGACTAGTGGCCGTGGCGCGCCCAGGACGGGCGCCATCTGTCGCTGCCTTGTCGGCCAGCGAAGTCGGCTTCGAGGAAGGCGAGCAGCTCGGCCAGATCGGGCTGCCGGTTGTTGGTACGCCAGATGACCCAAAGCGGGAAGACCGGTGTGGGGTCGACGATCGGGATGCGTCGAAGGTCGTAGTGCGCGGGCCAGAGATAGCGGGAGCCTTCGCCGACGAGGTTCGCGAGCGTCGCCGACTCGGCGATCTCGGTCATCAGCACCTCGGCCCCGAACGCAGGGCCCAGGACGTCGATGGTGATCCCGAAAGTGGCGCCGAGTTCGGCGTAGTAGGCCGCGACCTCGTCCCCGCTGGGCAGCCCCGGCATCCAGATCGGGTGATCGGCGAGCTGGCGTGGAGTCACAGACGGAGCATCTGCAAGCGGGTGCTTCGGGCCGACCAGCAGCTCGTGGCGGTCCTCGATGACCAGGGCGCTGGAGAGTCCCATGCCTGAGAGTTGCCTCCTCGGGTCGGCCAGACCGCGGAACGTGGCGTCCACGGCGCCGCCCGCGACGGCGGCCAGCGCCGCCTCGAGATTGAGGTCGGGCAATGCGACAACGTCCAGGTCGCGCCCGCGGCGTTGCTGATAGAAGGCGTGCAGGAGCGTGGCCGGTGCCGTCCGCCGGTTCCGTACGTCGACTCGGAGCGCTCGACGTCCGGGCATCACCGATGCGAGGGCGCGGTCCGCAGCCTGGAGCAGCTCGTGGGCGTGCGGCAGGAACGCCTGGCCGTCGACAGTCAGCGTGGCGCCGCGGGGTCCGCGGGCGAAGAGAACCACGCCGAGCTCACGCTCGAGGGCACCGATGCGCTTCGAGACGGCCTGCTGGGTGATGCCGAGCTCGTCGGCCGCGCTCTGGAACTGTCCTTCCGAAGAGACCTTGAGGAAGGTCCGCACCGCGTCGAGGTCCACACCCCCACCCTAGTGACACAACGAAGAGTTGTGGCGCGCCGCCAGATCGGTTGTTACCTCCCACGTTGCCACTCGGGATTGCATAACCCGGGCAGAACCGACGGTTGTGGACACACCAGATGGAGGAACGACGTGGCACACAGGAAGCTCGGGCGGCAGTTCGGATGGCTGTGGGCCGCGTACGCGGTCAGCGCCTACGGCTCCGGTCTCGGGTTCGGCGCCTTCGGGCTGATCGCCATCAGCGTCCTGCGCTCCAGCCCTACCAGAGTTTCCGCGCTCTCGTCGGCAAGCCTCATCGTCGGCGCACTCGTCGCCGTCCCAACCGGCCCGTGGATCGAGACCCGCCGCAAGCGTCCCGTAATGATCACCATGGACCTGCTGCGGTTCGGCGCGATGGCCACCATCCCGCTGGCCTACTGGCTCGGCTGGCTGACCTACGTGCAGCTCTTGCTCGTCGCGATCGTGGTTGCGGGCGCCAAGATCGCGTTCGTCACCGCCAGCGGCGCATACCTGAAGTCCGTCGTAACCCGCGATGACCTCTTGGCGGCCAACAGCCGCTTCGAGTCCACAACGTGGAGTTCGATCGCGATCGGCCCGCCACTGGGCGGCGCAGCAATCGGCCTGTTCGGCTACACCACCCACCGTCGTCGCCGACAGCCTGAGCTACCTGCTCTCAGCGCTCGGCATCACCGCCATCGGCGGACACGAGCCTGCTCCCGTGAAGGACACAACCAAGAGGATCGCTCTGCGGGATGTGCCGGACAGCTGGCGCTGCCTGCTCAACCACCCGCAGCTGCGGCCGATCTTCCTGAACCGGCTGGCTTTGGGCGGGCTCTTCATGGCGACCGAGCCGCTGCTCGCCGTGCTCATGCTGCGCGACCTCCACTTCGCACCGTGGCAGTACGGACTCGCCTTCGCCGTACCGTGCATCGGCGGGTTCGTCGGCTCGCGTCTCGCAGGCCCAACAGTCGCCAAGTACGGCGAGCACAAGGTGATGCGGATCGCCGGCGTCGGGGCGGTCCTGTGGCCGATCTGGCCGGCGTTCACCCCCACACTCGGATTGGTGCGGCCGTGGGGCGAGATCGCACCCCGCTGGCTCCCGCTGATCGGGGGACGGCGACCGGCACTGCTCGGGGCGGCGATGCTGTGCACCACGGTCGGCTGGTTCGCCTTCAGCCAGGCGGCAAGCCTGATCGGGCGTGTCGCGCAGACCACGGCCCAGCAGGTGGTACCCGTGGTCTGCTATGCCCCGCTGCTGGCCTGGCCACCCCTTCTGGTGGCCACGACCGTCGCGTACTACCGGCGCAGGAAGAGTGGCTTGGCGCTCCTGGCGCAGTGACTGGCTGACCCGGCGCAAAAAGGGACACCCGGCGCGGGGTGCCCCTTTTCCGCGGTGCCGGTGGTCAGGTGTTGCCGCGCGCGGCGCTGATGTCGCCCAGCGCCGAATGCGGGTCCTTCTCCACCGCGGCGTCCCCGAGGGACAGAATGCCGACCGGTTTGCCCTTTTCCACCACCGGAATGCGGCGCACCGAGCGTTGCCGCATCCGGGAAATCACCTCGTCGGCCGTCTCGTTCGGCTCGGCGGTCACTATTTCGCTGCTGCACACGTCGGACAGGTGCAGGTTCGACAGGTCGTCCCGTTCCGCCAGGCCCCGTACCACGATGTCGCGGTCGGTGACGATGCCCTTCAGCTGCTCGCCCTCGGTGACCAGGACGTCGCCGATTCCCTCGTCGCGCATGCGCTGTGCGGCCTCCTTCACCGAGGCGTCGGGTGGCATGCTCACCGCCGGAGTCGTCATGATCTCGCGGACCGTTTGTGCCATGATCGCGTACCTCCTTCGTCGGGCGTTCCAGCTCCTAACGTTCCCGGCGTCCCCGCCCCCAAACCGTCCGTGCTGCGCGGCGCCGGTCTTGTGACTAATCTGGCCGATGCGACCGGATCAGGTGATCATTTTTCGTTGAGCCGAGTGGGTTGAGTGCGGACCCGCGAGGTATCCGACCATGTGACTATCCGAAGCCAGGGAGGCGCAGAGCGGTGCGTGAGGCGCTGTGACCGGCGATGCCGGGGTGCTCGGTCCTGACGGGGCGCCCAGGCTCGGTATCCGCCTTCTGCCGACGGTCCACGCGGCGCGGGACGCGCGGGCGTTCGTGTCGGACGCGCTGCGCGGCTGGCGGGTGCCCGCGGCGGTGGCGGGAGACATCCTGCTCGCCGCGTCCGAGCTGGTGACCAACGCGGTGGAGCACGGCCGTGGCGAGGTTTCGGTGGAACTGGAACGGGAAGGCTCGCGCATCCGGCTCAAGGTTGGTGATCACGCCACGGATAAGCCGGTGCTGCGCAAGCCCGATGCCCGGTCGCCGCGGGGCCGTGGGATGGCGCTGATCGATGCGCTGAGCGCGGCGTGGGGGCACTACCCTCGCGGCGCCGGCAAATGGGTGTGGGCGGAGTTCCGGCTGGACGCCTGAGCGGGAGCGGGGGTTCAGGCCGGGGTGGCCCACCGGCACAGCAGGAGGCACACATCGTCGTCGTGCTCGTCGGCGCCCAGCATCTCACCGAGGATGCGGTCACCGGCCTCGTCCGGGCCCAGGGTGGCGGCGGACCGGAACACGCCGGACAGCCGGTCCAGGCCGGTGTCGATGGACAGCCCGCGGCGCTCGACCAGGCCGTCGGTGTACAGCAGGATGGTCTCGCCCGGACGCAGGAGCGTGTCGTACTCCCGGATTTCGAAGTCGAACGGCACGCCCATCAGCGGGGCGCTGGGTTCGTCGAGGGGCCGCACGGCGCCTTCGTGGCCGGCGACGAGCACGGGCAGGTGCCCCGCGTTGGCCCAGCGGATCCGCCCGGTGCGCACGTCCAGGTCGATCACCACCGCGGTGGCCAGCAGCGGGCTCCGCCAGCCGCGCAGCAGGTGGTGGGTCAGCCGCAGGGTTTCCGCGGGGCCGTGCCCTTCGGCGGCGTAGGCCCGCAGTGCGTTCTGCAGTTTTCCCATGATCACCGCGGCGTCCACCCCGTGCCCGGTGACGTCCCCGACGGTCAGCACCGTGCTCCCGTCGGCGCGGGTGAAGGCGTCGTACCAGTCGCCGCCGACGTTGACGCCACGGGCGGCGGGCAGGTACCGGGCGGACAGCCGCAGGTCATCGGGGTGTTCGAGGGTGGGCAGCATGGCCAACTGGAGGCGTTCGGCCAGTTCCCGTTCCCGTTCGTACTCGTTGGCGTTGCGCAGGCCGACGGCGGCGCGGGCGGCGACCGCGGTGGCGAAGGCGAGGTCGTCTTCGGCGAACCCGGGCTCGCCGCGGCGGAGTTCGAGCACGCCGAGCAAATTCGGCCCGACGGCGAGCGGGACCAGCATCCGGCCGGGGGCGGCCACCGGGCGCCGGGTGGTCAGCACGCGCTTGACGTCCTGGCCGGGCACGGTGCCGTTGCGCGGTTCCCGGGTCAGCCGGTGGTCCTCGCCGAGGATCCAGACCGCCGCGGAGGAGGCCACGCCTTCACGCTGGACAAGCCGGACGAGCGCCTCCGCCACCTCCCTGCCGAGCAGGGAGGCCGAGACGGTCCGGCTGACCTCGTCGAGGAACGCCGACCGCTGCCGCTGGCGTTCCACCTCCGTGTGCAGGGCGAGCAGCCCAGCATTGGTCTGGGCGAGTTCCGAGCGGTGCATTTCGAGTTCCCGCCGCTGCCGCTCGATGACCTTCCGCAGCTCCTGGATCGCCCCGTCGTGCTCCCGGCAGTCGCTCATCGGGCACCGTCCCCGGCGACCGCTACCACGCACGCGTCGTCCCGGCCGCGGCCGTACTGCCCGAGGATCCAGGCGGCGACCACGGCGGGATCACGACTGAGCAGCCCGGGTGATTCCTCGATGCTCCATCGCTCCGACACGCCATCAGTGTGCAGGAGCAGCCAGCTGCGCGCGGACCAGGAGTCCACGGTGTCGGGCGGGCTGCCCGCGTTGGCCGCGCCGACGATCCCGGGCCGCGACAGCAGGCGCTGCACCGGGGCGCCGGGCCGGGCGTAGCCGCGGGCGGAGATGTTGCCGATGCCGCAGAACCGCAGGCGGCCCTCCCCGGTGGCGAACTGTGCGACGGCGACCGTCGCGCCACGGGTGCGGGTCAGGGCGGCTTGCATCGCCTCAAGAATACGGGCCGGGGGCAGCCCCGCATGGGAGGCGAGGGTGTCGACGGCCAGTTGGCTGGCCGTCGCCGCCGCTTCGCCGTGGCCGAGACCGTCGCTCAGCCCGACCGTCACCGTGCCCTCACCGGTGGCGACGGCCCACATGTCCCCGCAGGCGGTCTCCCCCGGCGCGGTCAGGCGTGCCACCCCGATGCGCAGTCCCGGCGGGGGCGGACGCCCGGTGCGCCAGCGGGCGAGCAGCACGGTGCCGCGCCCGGCCACCGAGTAGATGTCGAAGTCGTCGGCGGCGCGCCGGATGGCGCCGAGCCCGGTGCCGAGCGTGCCGGTGGTGGAGAACCCGTCCCGCATGCTCTGGTCGATGCGGCCGATCCCGGGCCCGCGGTCGGCGGCCAGCAGGTCCAGGCGGTCCGGCGCGATCACGGCGGTGAACACGCCCCGGGTGGCGTGCTTGATCAGGTTCGTGGCCAGTTCCGTGGCGGCGAGGGCGACGCGATGTACCTGCCCGCTGGGCAGCCCGGCCCGCTGGGCGGCCGCCGCGGCCAGCCGCCGCGCCCGGCCCACGTGGCTGTCCTCGGAGACGACCAGATCGGCCCGGATCATGGTTTGCGTCGGGTGGACAGGGACAGCTCGATGCGGGTGCCCTTGCCGGGTACGGATTCGATGCGGAACCGGTCCGCCAGCCGCCGCGCCCCGCCGAGGCCGAGGCCGAGGCCGGAGCCGGTGGTGTAGCCGTCGGTGAGGGCGAGTTCGATGTCCGGGATGCCGGGACCGGAGTCGACGAAGATCAGCCGGACCGTGCTGGTCGATCCGCTCTCCTCGACCACGATCTCGGCCTGCCCGCCGCCGCCGTAGACCAGCGCGTTGCGTGCCAGTTCGCTGGCGGCGGTGACCAGTTTGGTCTGCTGCACCAGGCTGAAGCCCGCGGTCACGGCGGCTTCCCGGGCGGCCTGGCGCACGAGCACTATGTCGGGTTCGGTCTTGATCGCCACGGTGTTCGTGGGCGAAACGCGTGTCACCGCAGTTCCGTCCTGGCCGGGCCGTCGTGGCGAAGCAGCGCGAGCCCGGCTTCCACGGACAGCGCGGTGCGCAGTCCCGGCAGCACGAGCCCGAGCTCGACCAGGGTGATCGCCACGGCGGGGCGCATCCCGACCACGACGGTCTTCGCGGCCAGCAGCGAGGTGGCGGCGGCGATGTCGTGCAGTGTCTTGGCCAGGAACGAGTCGACCACGTCGAGGACGGAGATGTCGATCAGCACGCCGCGGGCCTGGTGCTCCACGACCTGCTCGGTGATCTGCTGCTGCAGTTCGGTCACCGAATAGTCCAGCAACTCGTCCTGGATGGTGACCAGCAGCACGCCGTGCAGGTTGATGACGGGGACGCCGGACATCAGACGACGCCGGGTCCCGAGCTGACGACGGACAGGCCGAGCCGGGTCAGCGCGTAGTGGAACGCGTCGGCCAGGCGGGCGCGGGTCGCCACCTCGTCGAGATCGATACCGAGCTGCACCATGGTGTGCGCGATCTGGGGCCGGATGCCGCTGATCACGCATTCGGCGCCCATCAGCCGCGCGGCCAGCGCGGTCTTCAGCAGGTGCTGGGCGACCATGGTGTCCACGGTCGCCACCCCGGTGATGTCCAGGATCGCGACCCGGGCCTGGTGGTCGAGGATCGCCTGCAGCAGGCTTTCGGTGGCGACCTGGCTGCGCATGCTGTCGAGGGTGCCGATGAGCGGGATGGCCAGGATGCCCTCCCACAGCTTGATCACCGGGGTGGACAGCTCGGCGAGTTGCTCACGCTGGCTGGCGATGGTGTCGCGGCCCGCGGTCAGCGCCGCGTCGAGCAGGATGAGACCGAGGGTGTCCACCGCGCTGCTCAGCAGCACCGCACCCTCGGTGCGCTCGTCGGGGCCGAGGTCTTCCTCGGTCCACATCCGCAGCAGCGGGCCCTTCAGCGCGGCCATCTGCCTTGCGGTCTGCGTGATCAGCGTCGAATCGTGATCCTGTTGCGCCGCAAGGGCTTCGAGCAGAGTGCGCAGATCGCTGAAGCCTTCACCCGCCGGATTGCCCGCGTCGCCGGCCAGCACGGCGCGCCGCAGTCCGGTCAGCACCTCGCCGCCGTCGAGGACGGCCTGCTCGTAGTCGGCGCCGCCGATCTGGAAGAACGGGACACCGGACCATTCGGTGACGATGCTTTCTCTGCGCCGTCCGAGAAAGTCACCGACAATGGCAGTGGTCTCCCGGTCTGAGGTTGCGGTCATTGCTCCCATGCTTCCAGCGCCGCGGCCCGGTGTGGTCCGCTGGATGTGTTTTCCGCTTCGCGGCCAAGCTAGGGCACCGGGCGCCGGAGGACAACCGCAGGGCCCGGTCGAACGCACGGGAGGGAAAGGTATGGAAAACGACGGCACGACCGGACGCGGTGCCGGCACCGCGATCACCCGGATCGAGACGGACGACGGCACGGAGGTAGGCCGGATCAGGCTGTTCGGCGAGATCGACCACGCCGAAGCGGGACGGCTCGACGAGGCGGTCCGGGAACTGCTGGACAAGGGGGTGGACCGGCTCGTGGTGGACTTCGCCGAGCTGTCCTTCTTCGATTCGGCGTGCCTCAGCGCCTTGGTGCGGGCGCGAGCCCAGGCGGAGGACCACGAAGCGGCGATCGTGCTGGAGAACGTGAACCGGTACGCGCATCGCATCCTCGAACTCACCGGCCTGACCGGTGCCTTCACGATCAAGACCGAAAACTAGGAGCTGTAGGAAAACGGGGAGCCAGGCAATGCGCGCGGCGGATCTGCTGGCACAAACCCGGCGGGAGCTCGAGGCGACCGCCGACGCGATCAGTGATCACCGGTTTCTCACCCTGCTGGCCACGGGTGCCGTGCCCCGCGAGCGGCTGCGGGCGCTGGCCGCCGAGCAGTACGGCATCGTGTCCAGCGACCGGCGCAGTTTCGCGCAGCTCGCCGCGCGGTTCCCGGCAGGCCCCGCGGGGGATTTCTTCCTCGGTCTCGCCGAGGGGGAAGGGATCGCACTGGGCAGGCTGGGCACACTGGCCGCGTGGCTCGACCTGGGCGAGGAGGACCTTCGCGCCCATGAGCCCCATCCCGGTGCGCAGGCCTATCCGGCCTACGTCGCCTGGCTCGCCCTCAACGGTTCGCGGTCGGCGGTCGCACTGGCGTTCGTCGCGAATCTCGCCGCGTGGGGCGGTAACTGCGGCGCGGTGGCCGCCGCACTGCGCGAAACCTACGGCGCGAGCCAGGAAGCGGTGGGATTCTTCGAGTTCTTCGCCGCACCGCCGGAAGGATTCGAAGACCGCGCGCTGGCGGTGATCGAGCAGGGGCTCGCCGACGGGGATTCTCCGGTCCTCGCGCGCCGCGCGACCCGTTTGCTGCAGTCCTTCGAGCTGTCCTTCTGGGACGCGCTCGCGGAAGGCCTGTGAATGCCGGGCCTGAGTGAGCGGTTGCGGGCCGCGGCGGCGGAGATCTGGCAGGCCCAGCACGAGCATCCGTTCGTGCTGGGCATCGGGGACGGGACGCTGGGCGAGGAGCGGTTCCGGTTCTGGCTCCGGCAGGACTACGTGTTCCTCGCCGAGTACGCGCGGCTGCTGGCCCTGGCCGCCGCGCGCTCTCCCGACCTGGCCACGATGACCCGTTTCGCGGATCTGGTGTACGAAACGCTGCACGAGGAGATGGACCTGCACCGGGCCTACGCCGCCGAGTTCGGCATCACCCCGGACGAACTGGCCGGTGAGGTGCCCTCCCCCACCACTCGCGGCTACACCGACTTCCTGCTGCGCAGCGCGTCGGTCGGGGATTTCGCCGACCTGCTCGCCGCGCTGCTGCCGTGCATGTGGGGGTTCAACGAGATCGGGCTGAGCCTGGCGGGACGGGCCGCACCCGCGCGGTCTGCCTACGCCCGCTGGATCGCGATGTACTCCTCGGCGGAATTCACCGCGCTGGTCGAGTGGTTGCGCGACCTCACCGACCGCCTCGGCGAAGGGCTGCCGCCCTCGGCCGAGGCGCGGCTGCGCGAGGTCTTCCTCGCCAGCAGCCGCTACGAGCTGGCGTTCTGGGAGATGGCCTGGTATCGCGAAACCTGGCCACGGTAGGACCTACGAATCCTCCACCTCGACGAAGGGCCGTAGTTGTTCGCGTGTGCAGCGGATGTGGATACAGGGCCGATCCACTGTGGACACTTCCGTCCAGGGCACGAACAAGGAGCGGCGGCCCAGCCAGCGGAACAGCGCGGTCAGCGGCCACGGCCCGGCCATCGCGTCGCGGGTGTAGCCGAGGCGGTCGCCGATGCCGGCCTTGCCGCATTCGAGCCCGGCCAGCTCGAACCGCGGGGCGTCGTCTTCGTCGCCGGGGTGCTCGTGCCGGAACACCAGGTCGTGCACGTGGCCCACGTCGCGGCCGCGCGGGTCGACCACCCGGCAGCCGATCAGTTCGGCGCCCCTCATCGCCGGCCTCCGGGAATGCGCTCGATGATGTGCCGTCGCGTCCACTCCCGCATGTGATCGACGGGCAGTTCCGGCGCGGCGACCCGCAGCCGCACGCGGCGCCGGTCGAACTTGGCCACCTTCTCGATGGGGATGCGCGCCGGATACGGATCGTCGCCGGGGCTCATCCTGCGGCCGACGGCGCTCCACCAGGTTCCGATCCGGTCGCCGATACGGGGTCCGAGCGCGGTCGGGCCGCACAGCAGGGCGGTCACCACGGGCGGGCCCCCGTCGGCGGGCACGTCCAGTTCGATGTCGTCGACCTTGCCGACCTCGCGTCCGTCGCGGTCGAAGATCTGCCGGTCCCACACCATGTCGTTGGCGGTGACGATGTCGGTCTCGTGTTCCATGTCCGGCTCCTTACTGGCCCGCCTTCGTGGCGAAGATCAGTGGCAGGGTCACGACCGAGACGACGACCATCACCAGTAACGCGAGCATGGCCAGGCCGTTCTGCCACCGTTTGTTCACGTAGCGGCCCATGTATTCGCGGTCGTTGGCGACCACCAGCAGCGGCAGGTAGGTCAGCGGGATCGCGGCCGCGCCCAGCACCACCGACACGATGGTGACGGTGATCGGGTCGATGGTGGTGAGCATGAACGCGGTCGCCGCGATCGTGCCGGCCAGGCAGACCAGGTGGAAGCGGGGCGCGTCGGCCGGGCGCCGCCACTTGCCCCAGGACCAGCCGAAGTACTGCGACACGCTGTAGCCGAGGGAGAGCGCGGATTCGGCACCCGCGGCGAAGGTGCAGGCGGCGAAGCCGATGAAGGTCAGGATCAGCCCGAGCACCCCGAACGCCTGGGCGACGGGCAGCGCCACCTGCCCCAGGTGCTTGACGTCGACGGAGTCCGGCCGCAGCACCGGCACCATCGCGGCCATGATCGCCAGGCTGAGCACGCCGCCCAGGGGGAACCCGATCAGCGTGTTGGCGCGGGCGCGGCGCATGTCCGCCACCGACCAGCCTTCCTCCCTGCCGCCGGAGGAGAAGAAGACCACCTGGTAGGGCACGATGCAGGCACCCAGCAGGGAGATCGCGTAGAACAGCCAGGTCGGCCACGCCTCGCCGGAGGGCACCGCGGGGTGGGTCATCTCGTGCCACAGCAGGGACCAGTCCGTGGGGAGCAGGACCAGTGCCGCGGCGAACACCAGCAGGGCAAGGCCGAGCAGGCCGAACACCGTTTCCAGCACCGGAAAGGGCAGGCGCCAGATCGCCAGCCACACCGCAGCCCCGGCCAGCGGCACCCAGATCACGTAGTTCACGCCGGTGAACAACTGCAGCACCAGTGCCACACCGCCGATTTCGGCGGCGAGGGTGAGCAGGGACAACACGGTGGACGCGAGGAGGTTGACCAGTGCGAACCGGACGCCGAGACGTTCGCGCACCACGTCGAACACCGCACGGTGCCCGACGGCGGCGACCCGGCCCGCCATTTCCCCGTACAGCACCATGATCACGGTGCCGAGCAGCACCGCCCAGGCCAGCGTCATGCCGAAGCGGGCCCCGGTGATCCCGCTGGTGACGATGTTGCCGATGTCGACGAACCCCCCGATGGCGGTCATCACGCCCAGAGCCAGGTTGAACACGACCTTCATCAGGCCACCTGGGACAGCGGGCGGAACGCGTCGAGTGGAGCGGACAGCGCGTCGGCCGCGGCCTGCTGGGCGGTGCGGTCGTTGCGCCGGACCGCGATGCGCAGTTCGGTGAGCAGGCGGGTGGTGTCGCGGACCGGACCGTCGATCCGGCGCCACAGCTCGTCCGCGGCCTCGTCCTGGGGCGGCTGACGGCTTTCGATGGTGGTCTGGACCGAACTCGCGTCCCGTTCGGAATCGCTGACCACCGTGTCGGTGACCGTGTGCAGCATCCTGCCCTGCAGGTCCAGGCGCGCCGCGCGCTGCGCGGTGGCGATGATGCTGCTCATCGCCTTGGCGGTCTGGACCACCTTGCCGCGATACTGGTCCGTGGTCACCGTGGGCCCGGCGCAGGCGGCGAGGGTGACGGTGAGCAGCGCGACGAGCGCGGGACCGCGGGCGGGCGGCGGGCTCATTTCCCGCCGGCCCGCTTCCGGCGGTCCTTCTCGTGGAACAGTACGTCGTCGAGTGGGTGCGAGACGTGCCGCACGAGCAGGAACACCAGGACGCCGAG
Organism: Amycolatopsis rhizosphaerae; assembly: GCF_007713715.1. GTDB lineage: Bacteria > Actinomycetota > Actinomycetes > Mycobacteriales > Pseudonocardiaceae > Amycolatopsis_E > Amycolatopsis_E rhizosphaerae. Next base: position 67 of record NZ_VJWX01000201.1, on the reverse strand, counting down.
CAGGGCGAAGAAGATCGACCAGGCGATCAGCAGGTCCAGTCCCGCGGTCTGCAGCATGACGCAACCC
>NZ_VJWX01000200.1 GCF_007713715.1 Amycolatopsis rhizosphaerae | reverse complement strand
GCGCAGACCCCCCACCCCCGGCCGGAGGGACTCGGGCAAAGCCGTGAAGGGTCCCTTCACAGTCAAATCGACTGTGAAGGGACCCTTCACGGCCAACACTCACGCGACTTTGCCGGGACCCCGGTCGAAACGGCTGTGAGGGGACCCCTCACAGGAAAGAAACGCCCGGCAGGAAGTCCCGCTAGAAGCCGCGGACGCGGGTGACGTCGACGCGCAGGGCGACCGGGTAGGCCTCACCGAAGTGCTCCGGGCTGCCGCTGATCCTGCTCATGTCGTCGCGGTACTTCTCCAGGTACGCGGGCAGCTCGTGCGGCCGGGGGTGGTCCGGGAGCAGGCGTGCCGTCCCGGTGAACACCACGATGTCCCCGCCGCGGCCGTTGCCGTCGAAGTTCAGCGAGACGCGCGGCCGGTGCCTCAGGTGCGTCAGGCGGTTGGCCTCGGACCGGTTGAACACGAGGAAGCCCTCGTCGTCCCACAGGAACCAGACCGGATTCGGCTGCGGGGTGCCGTCGGCGCCGACCGTGGTGAACCAGATGACGGTTTCGGTGCGCAGGCGCTCACGCACCTTCGCGCCGAAGGGGGTCTGCGGATCGGGAAGCGACATGGGGCCCAGCATGCCAGCATCACTGTGGTTACGCTCACTTCGTTCGCCACCGTCGCGGGGCCTCGTGGTAGGTATGCCGGATTGGCGGACGTCCCCGCCGTCCGCCGCCCGGAAGGTTCCCGTGATGCGCCTGCTGTTGCTGTCCAACTCGACCGCACCGGGCCAGGGCTACCTCGAACACGCCACTGACGTGCTCGTGGAGACGCTCGCCGGGGTCCGCCGCCTGGTCTTCGTGCCGTTCGCGCTGGCCGACCACGACGCCTACACGGCGAAGGCGGCCGAGGCGCTGGCCCCGCTCGGCGTCGAGGTCGTGGGACTGCACACCGGCGACCCGGTCCGGCTGCTCCGCTCGGCACAGGCGGTCTTCGTCGGTGGAGGCAACACGTTCCGCCTGCTGCGGGCGCTCTACACCCGCGAACTGCTCGCGCTGATCCGCGGCCGGGTGGCCAACGGGACCGTCTACATCGGATCGAGCGCGGGGACGAACATCGCCTGCCCGACCATCCGGACCACCAACGACATGCCGATCGTGCAGCCGCCCGCGTTCGACGCGAGCGGGCTCGTGCCGTTCCAGATCAACCCGCACTACCTCGACCCGGTCCCGGGTGACACGCACATGGGCGAGACGCGCGAGGAGCGGATCGGACAGTTCCTGGAGGAGAACGACGTGCCGGTGCTCGCCCTGCGCGAAGGCACCTGGCTGCGGCGGCGGGGTTCCTCGCTGACGCTGGGCGGGAGCGAGGCCGGTGCCCGGCTGTTCCGCCGCGGCTCGCATCCTTCCGAGGTGGCCACCGGCACCGACCTGAGCTGGCTGCTCACCATCACCGCCCGTTTCCACTGACCACGCACGGCCCGCGTACGGCAAGATCAGGGTCATGACCGGGTGGGCGCGTGCGATCTCGCGGGGCTGGGTGGTCACCGGCGCGGTACCCGGTCCGGACGTCGACGAGTTCGCCGATCCCGCGGAGGTCGCCGCGGCGCTGGCGAACGGCCGGGACAGCCTGCTGGCCGTCCAGCATCCGCACCGCACTCCCCAGGCGCGCGCCGAGGGCCGCACCCTCACCGAGGCACTGCCCGAAGCGCGGCGCACGCTCGACCGCCTGCTCGCGCTGGACTACCGGCCCGTGCGCGACGTGGTGGCCGCCTACTCGGCCACCGGCCCCGACGGCACCGCGCTGGGGGTGCTGTGCCTGGTCGACCCGGCCGCGGTGGACGCCAAGGTGCGGCACACCGAGCAGGTCTACCCGGGGATCGTGGCGGAACGGGCCGCGATGCTCGCCGGCCTTGGCCGCGCGACCAGTGCGGCGATGCTCGTCCCGGCCGGTGGCGGGGACGAGCTGACCCGGGCCACCGCCGAGGCGGTGGCCGGGCGGGAGCCGGACGTCCGGCACCGGGACCGCGGTGGCCGGGTGCACCGGCTGTGGCTGCTCAGCGAGTACGGCGAACTGCTCGCGGCGGTCCGGCGGCAGCCCCTGCTGGTGGCGGACGGCAACCACCGGGTCGCCGCCGCGACGGCGGCCGGTACCGGGCTGCTCGCCCTGGTCACCGCCGGGCCGGACCTGCGCGTCGGCGCGATCCACCGCGCGCTGGCCGGGACCGGGCTCGGCCTCGGCGATCTGGCGGCGGCGTGGCGGCGCCACGGCCTGACCGTCCGCGAGGTGGACGATCCGGCCCCGCCCGCCGCGCCCGGCATGGTGACCGTGGCGGGCGGGCTGGAGGTGGACCTGCCCGCCACCGCCGAACGCCCGCGGATCGACCACGCGGTGGTCGAAGAACTGCTGATCCGCGAGGCGCTCGGCATCGACCCGGAAGGCCCGCACGTGCGGGCCGTGCCCGACGGGCACGATCCGGGCCCGGGGGTGGATGCCGTGCTGCGCCTGGCGCCCGTTCCCCTTTCCGACGTGCTGACCGTGCACGAGCAGGGGCACACGATGCCGCGCAAGAGCACCTACTTCACCCCGAAACCCCGCGCGGGCCTGCTCATCGCCGCACTGCGTTGAGCCAGGCGGGTGGTCAGGCGGGCGGGGTCACACGGAGAACCCGCCGTCCACGGTGATCGCGGCGCCGGTGACGTACCCGCCCTCTCCGGCGAGATGGGCCACCATCGAGGCGATCTCTTCCGGCCGCGCGTAGCGGCCCAGCGCGGTGAACCCGGCGATGGTGGCCGCGTTCGCGCTGTCGGCCGGGTTCGCGTCGGTGTCCGTCGGTCCGGGGTGGACCAGGTTCACCGTGATCCCCCGCGGCCCGAGCTCACGGGCCAGCCCCTTCGTCATCCCGATGAGCGCGGTCTTGCTCAGCGAGTAGAGCGTGAAGCCCGGGAACACCACCCGCTCGGCCATGTTGCTGCCGATGGTGATGATCCGGCCGCCCTCGCCCATCACGCGTGCCGCCGCCCGCGACGCGAGGAACGGCGCCCGCACGTTGGCGGCGACGACCTCGTCGAACTCGTCGGGTCCGCATTCCTCCAGCGGTGCCACCACGAACGCGGCCGCGTTGTTCACCAGCACGTCCAGCCGGCCGAACTCCTCCGCCGTCCGTTCCACCGCGGCCACCACCTCGCCGGGGTCGGCGTTGTCGGCCTTCATGGCCAGTGCCCGCCGCCCCACCGCCTTGATCCGCTCGACCGTCGCGGCCGCACTCTCCTCGTCTTGCCGGTACGTGAACGCCACGTCCGCACCATCCGCGGCCAGCCGCAGCGCCACCGCCGCGCCGATCCCCCGGCTGCCACCCGTCACCAGAACCGTCTTGTCCATGAGACGATCTTGAAGGAGCCGGACCCGGCTTTCCGGCGGAAAACGGACCTCGCGGTGCCTTGGTGTCCGAAATGGACGCGTCAGCGGCGGCGCGCGGTGAGGCGGCCGATGAAGATCCCCACGATCAGCCCGACGATGAAGCCGATCGCGACGAAGAAGATGATCGTGGCCGCGGCGATCCTTCCCACGGTACCGAGAAAGCCCTTGGCCTCGAACTCCTGCGCGGTGAGCAGGATCTGGGTCAGCGCGTGCGTCGTCGTCATGCCACCGAGGATGACACAGACGTGATCACCGCGCGTGTGGTCCCGGCAGCACGCGTTCGAGTGCGGGCCAGCCGCTGTCGGCGACCCGCTCCTCGGCTTCGGCCCGGCCACCGCCCCGCACGCCGAACAGGCGTTTGGCGAACAGCAGGTAGACCACCACGGCGATGTTGATGATCAGGGTCAGCACCTTGAGCGCGGTGACGCGGTGGCTCAGCTCGTAGATCTCGGGGACCAGCAGCACCGTGGTCGCCAGGAACGTCAGGTACTCGGCCCACCGCCGGGTCAGCCACAACCCGATCGCTTCGACCCCTTCCAGCGCCGCGTAGGCGACGACCACGAACCCGATGAGCCACAGGGTCGAACTCCGGGCCTCGAATGCCTTCGACAGTTCGCCGAGCATGCCCTCGCCCGAGCGGCCGCTGCGTCCGCCGACCCCCGCCTGCAGCGCGTCGAGGAACCGGTAGAACGGTCCGCTGAGGACCTGCCGTTCCCGTGCGAAGACCAGGATCGCGATACCGAGCACGGCCAGCACCACGAAATGCAGCAGACGGTCCAGCGCGATCAGCCGGAGCACGTAGCGGTCCCGCAGGAGTTTCCCCCGCAACGGCAGTGCGATTTCGTCCCGTTCCGGGCAGAATTCCCGTTCCGGGTGTTCGGGCGCGGGCAGCGGCAGCCAGGTGTCGCACCTCAGGCAGCGGTGCCAGCGCAGACCGGCCGATTCCCGCACCACGAGACCGTCCTCGGGACGGATCCGAGCCGCGTCCCGGCCCACCAGTTCGTGACCGCGCCGCGCGCAGCCGAACAGTTCGTAGCTCAGCCATCCGCGCTTTCCACCGGCCCCCGGCGGGGTGCGCAACCCGTCCGTCATCAGGGCAGGGTAACCCGGGCGCGGTGACAGCGCGGAACACGATGGGCTAGCTTGGTCGGACCGGTGACGCCGCCGAGAGGGAGGTGCGGAGAATGGGGGATTCCGTGAAGTCTGTGAAGCTTTCGGAGTCCGCGGCCCGCCCCACGATGAGCAGGCGGCGCGAGGTCAGCCACACCAGCGCCCGTTCCTTGTTGATGACCGTGCTCGGCGAGTTCGTGCTGCCGCGCGGCCGTGCGGTCTGGACCTCGACCTTGGTCGAAGTGCTGGGCACGTTCGGGGTGGAGGAGAAGTCGGCCCGGCAGGCACTGGCCCGCACCGCCGCCGAGGGCTGGCTGGTGTCCGAGCGCGTCGGCCGCCGGGTGCGCTGGTCGCTCACCCCGCCGGGGCGCCGCCTGCTCACCGAGGGCGCGGAACGGATCTACGGCTTCGGGCGGGACGCCGAAAACTGGGACGGGTGCTGGCTGATGCTGCTGGTGTCGGTGCCCGAAACCAAGCGCGATCTGCGGCACACCCTGCGCACGCGGCTGACCTGGGCCGGTTTCGGCTCGCCGACGCCGGGGGTGTGGATCAGCGCCGACACCGGCAGACAGGACGAGGCGGACGAGATCGTGCGGACGCTCGGCCTCGATCGCGAAGCGATGTCGTTCGTCGCCTCCTACGGGCGGATCGGGGACGAGGACGCGATGGTCGCGCAGGCCTGGGACCTGACCGCGCTGGGAGAACGCTACGAAGACTTCATCGACGAATTCGGGGCGCTGGAGCCGGTCAGCGGCGGCGAGGTACTGCACGCGCAGACCCGGCTGGTGCACGAATGGCGGCGATTCCCGTTCCTGGATCCGCGGCTGCCAGTGCGGTTGCTGCCGCCGAACTGGAGCGGGGTGAAGGCGGCGGAGTTGTTCCACCGCAAGCACGTCGAATGGCGCCCCGCCGCGCAGCGGCACTGGGAATTCCTCACCGGCGAAGAAGAAGCCGCGTAGAAATCTACAGTTCCCACACTTCACTGGAGGGCTGGGACAGGCGTGTCGCGGTGCGGCGGACGGCCTGGGCGGCGTTTCCCTCGTCGAGTTCACCGGAGACGAAAACCACGGCCACGCAACCGATCGCGCCGTGGGCGAGCCGCACCGGCGCGGCGATTTCGGTGAGGCCGGCGTGCAGTTCGCCCACCGTGCGGACGTAGCCCGTTTCGCGTGCCCAGGCGATTTCGGGTCGTTCCTGGCCCTGCGCGGGGGACGCCGACCGGATGGCCGGCCCGCACGAGCCGCGGTCCATCGGGGCCCGGTCCCAGGGACGGTAGGCGACGCGCGAGTGTTCACGCCCGGGTTCGACGGCGACGAGCGTGACCACCTCGTCGCCGCGGGGCACGGCGAAGAAGGCGGTAGCGGAGACCCGGTTCGCGAGTTCGCCGAGCACCTCGTGCAGGTGCACCTGGGCGCCACCGAGCACGGGACGGCTCAGGACCAGCAGGCCCAGCCCCAGGGTGTAGCGGCCGCTCACGGTGCGCCGGACGAGTTCGCGGTCTTCGAGGGTGCGCAGGATGCGGTAGACGATGGACCGGTGCAGCCCCGTTGCGGCGGCGAGGTCGTGACTCGAGCGGGCCTGGCCGTCGGCCAGGATGTCCAGCACGTCGAGCGCCCGGTCCAGGGTCTGTGCCCGCACCCCCGGTTTGGCCTCCACGTCCGACTCCCCTCAGTATTGCCTCAGTTACTCTAACACGCTAAGGTGCTCGATTATTGAGCTGACATCGCTGTCTGCGCTCGTTAAACGAGCTGCGGCGAGAGGATTCCGGAACCGAGATGCTGCCGACGCCGTCGCGAAACCGGCCCATCGATCCGCGGGATTTCCGGCGCACCCTCGGCCGGTTCACCAGCGGGGTCACGGTGGTCACCACGGCCGACGGCGACCATATCCACGGCATGACGGCCAACGGCTTCCTGTCGGTGTCCCTCGACCCGCCGCTGGTCCTGGTCTCCCTGGGCAGGCAGTCGCGGATGGCCGCCCTGCTGACCCGCACCCGCCGGTACGGCGTGAGCGTCCTGGCCGACGACCAGCAAGTGCATTCCCGCCACTTCGCCGGACGGCCGGTACCCGGGTTCACTCCCGAGTTCGACCACCTGGACGGCCTGCCCTACCTGCGCGGCTGCCTGAGCCGGATCGGTTGCGACGTGGTGGAAATCCACCCCGCGGGCGATCATCTTCTCTTCCTCGGTCGCGTCACGGCCCTGGCCCACGAGGACGGGGAACCCTTGGTGTTCTTCACCGGCGCCTACCGAGCCCTCTACGCCGAGACCGGCGATCAGCTGTTCACCCACTAACACGTTTTGGCAGTGGTTTGCGTGGCGGTGCGGGTGGCGGAACCTGACGTGGTCCCTCGCTGTGGGATCTCCTCCTCATGAATGCCAATTCACCACCTCGGAGCTTTCCTCGCGAGGAACCACGTCAGAACCCGCGGCGGTGCAAGCTGACGGCGCAGGAGCAAGCGGCTCCGCCACTTCAAAACACAACCCAACAGGAAAGGAACGGTCCATGGAAGGAATCGGCATCGTCGGGGCCGGCATCGCGGGCCTGCATCTCGGCCTCCTGCTGCGGCAGCACGACGTCCCCGTGACGATCTACAACGACCGGACCGCGGAACAACTCGCCGGCGGGCGCATGCTCAACTCCGTCGCCCACCACCACGCGACCATCACCCGGGAACGGGCGCTCGGCATCGACGACTGGAACGACGAGGAGTACTTCTACTACGGTCACCACCACTACCTCGGCGGAGGACCGCGGCCCCTGCGGTTCCCCGGCTTCTTCAGCGCCCCGTCCCGGGCCGTCGACTACCGGCTCTACCTGCCCAGGCTGCTCGAAGAGTTCGTGGCGCGCGGCGGGGAGTTCGTGGTGCGGCCGGTGCAGGCGGCCGACGTCGTCCGGCTGTCCGAACGGCACGACCTGGTCGTGATCGCCTCCGGCCGCGGCAGCATGAGCGCGATGTTCCCGCGCCGTGCCGACAAATCTCCTTACGACACCCCGCAGCGGAAGCTCTGCGTCGGCCTGTACGAGGGGGTCGCCCCTTCGGAACCGCGAGGCGTGACGATGAGCGTCGCGGCCGGTCAGGGCGAGCTGCTGGAAATCCCGATGTACGCCCCGGCCGGGCACGTCACGGCCCTGCTGTTCGAGAACGTGCCGGGGGGCGAGCTGGAGATGCTCGCGGAGATCTCCTACGAGGACGATCCGGCCGGTTTCGAAAAACTGGTACTGGAGAAGACGCGCGAGCACCATCCGGCCACCTTCGAGCGCATCGATCCCGCCCGGTTCCACCTGACCGGACCACTGGACCTGCTGCAGGGCGCGGTCCTGCCCGCGGTGCGCGAGGACTACGCGCGCCTTCCCAACGGGCGCTACGTCATCGCGCTCGGGGACGCGCACACCGTGGTCGACCCGGTGATCGGGCAGGGGGCGAACTGCGCCTCCTATTCGGCGTGGGCACTGGGACAGGTCATCCTCGATGACCCGAACTTCGACGAGCGGTTCTGCCGGAAGGTCGCCGACCGGCGCCGCAACCACGTGCACGCCACCGCGGACTGGACCAACCTGATGATCCGCACCCCGCCGCCGCCGCACCTGCTGCGGCTGTTCGCCGCGATGTCGGAGAACCAGGCGGTGGCGGACGAGTTCACCGAGAACTTCAGCCACCCTGACCGGCAGTGGGACATCCTGGCCACCCCGGAGCGGGTCACCTCCTTCCTGGCCCGCCACGGCATGGGCTGACCCGCGCGGCGCCACCGGACAGGCCGGCCGGGGCAAGTACAGTGCGGCTGTGACCGAGCAGCTGAGCATCCCCACCCCCGCCGGTTCCTTCGACGCGATCGCGGCCGGCCCCGAGGACGGCAGGCCGGTTCTGCTGCTGCACGGCTTCCCGGAGGCCGCCATCGTCTGGGAACACCAGGTGGCGGTCCTCGGCGCCCGCGGCTTCCGCGCGGTGGCGCCGGACCAGCGGGGCTACTCGCCCGGGGTGCGGCCGGGCCAGGTGGCCGACTACGGGATGGACGAGCTCGTCGGCGACGTCCTCGCGATGGCGGACGAGCTCGGCTGGGACCGCTTCGATCTGGTGGGGCACGACTGGGGCGGCGCGGTGGCCTGGTGGACGGCTTCGGCACACCCCGGCCGGCTGCGCAGGCTCGCCGTCGTCTCGACCCCGCATCCGGGTGCGCTGGCCAAGGCCCTGCGCACCGACGAGGACCAGCGGTTGCGCTCGCAGTACATGCGGGACTGGCACGATTCCGGCACCGAGCGGCGCATGCTCGCCGACAACGCCCAGGCCCTGCGCCGCATGTTCGAGTGGAAGGTGCCCTCCAGCCGGGTCGACGAGTACGTGCGCAGGCTGTCCGAGCCGGGCGCACTCACCGCAGCACTGAACTGGTACCGCGCCGGACGGCCGAGCGGGCAGATCGACAAGATCGAAGTGCCGACGCTGTACGTGTGGAGCACCGAGGACGTCGCCTTCGGCTCCACCGCGGCGCTGGACACCGAGAACTGGGTCACCGGCCCGTACACCTTCCAGATGCTCGAAGACATCACCCACTGGATTCCCGAGCAGACCCCCGAGGTGCTCACCACCCTGCTACTGGAGCACCTCGGCTAGGGCGCCGAAAATGTCGGTGGGGCGCGCTAGCGTCGCGACCATGGCATACGACTTCCAGGTCACCGTGGACTGCGCCGATCCGCACTCGCTCGCCGACTGGTGGGCGGAGGCACTGGGCTGGCCGGTCGAACCCAGCGACGAGGCGTTCATCCGCCGGATGGTGGAGACCGGTCAGGCGCGAGACGAGGACACCACGACGCATCGCGGTGTCCTCGTCTGGAAGATCGGCGCGGCGATCCGGCATCCGGATTCCGGCCGCCGCATCCTGTTCCAGGCCGTGCCGGAGGCCAAGTCCGGGAAGAACCGGGTGCATCTGGATGTCTTCGTAGGTAAGGAAAAGCTCGAATCCGAACTGGACCGCCTGACGGCGGCCGGCGCGACCCTGCTGCACCGGGGGCAACAGGGGCCCTTCACCTGGGTGACCATCGCCGACCCCGAGGGCAACGAACTCTGTTTGACGGGAAAGGGGACGCAGGGTGAGTGAGCAGACGACCGGGGGGAGCACCATGAGGGCCGCCGTGTGCGAGCGGCCCGGGCCGCCCGAGGAGGTGTTGCGGGTCCGCGAGGTGCCGCGCCCCGAAGTGCGTGACGGCTGGAGCCTGGTGCGGGTGAAGGGCTTCGGGCTCAACCGGTCGGAACTGATGACCCGGCAGGGGCATTCGCCCAACGTGCGGTTCCCGCGCGTGCTCGGGATCGAATGCGTCGGGGTGGTCGCCGAGTCCACCGATCCCCGGCTGGCCCTGGGCACCACCGTGGCCGCGGTGATGGGCGAAATGGGCCGCGAGTTCGACGGCGGCTACGCGGAATACGCGTTGCTGCCCAACGAGTTGCTCATTCCGCTGACCACGGACCTGCCGTGGGAGATCCTCGCGGCCCTGCCGGAGACGTACCTGACGGCGTACGGGGCTCTGCAGGCGCTGGACGTGCAGGGCACCGGGCACAGCCTGCTGATCCGGGGCGGCACCTCGTCGGTGGGCATGGCCATGCTCTCGCTGGCGGGCAAGCGGGGCCTGGAGACCATCGCGAGCACCCGCAACCCGGACAAAGTGGACGCCTTGCGGCAGGCCGGTGCCACGCACGTGGTGCTCGACGACGGGGACCTGGCCACCGCGGTGCGGAAGATCCGCCCCGAGGGCCCGGATTACGTGCTCGAACTGGTGGGTGCGAACACCACAGTGGACTCCTTGCACCTGGTGGCGCCGGGCGGCACGGTCTGCGTGGCCGGAATGCTCAGCGGCGTCTGGGTGATCCCGCAGTTCGAACCGGTGGCGATGATCCCCTCCGGCACCAAGCTGACCTCGTTCCACAGCGACGATCTGAAGGGGGCGGCCGGGGCGGAGGCCCTGCAGGAGATCGTCGACGGGGTGGCGGCCGGCGAGTACAGGCCCCACCTCGACCGGACGTTCCGGCTCGACGAGATCGCCGAGGCACACCGCTACATGGAGGACAACCGCGCGGCCGGGAAGGTGGTGGTCCTCACGAGCTGACCCGGTACCAGCGGGGCGAGGTGTTGAGCGGCGGGGTGAGGCTCGCGCGGACCACCAGCACGTTGGGTTCGTCGGCGCGCACGAACTCACCGAGCAGGCGCCGGAACGCGCGGCCGAAGCCCTTGACCTGGTCGGCGTTGATGCCGAACGAGCGGGCCAGGCCGACGAAGTTCGGCGTGTGCAGGTTGACCCCGCGCTGCGGCAGCCCGGCGCGGTCCTGGTCGAAACGCAGCATGCCGTAACCGCCGTCATCGACGATGATCACGGTGACGGGCAGGGACTCCTGGGCGAGCGTGGCCAGATCGCCGCAGCCGTACAGGAAGCCCCCGTCGCCGCTGACGCACACCACGCGCCCGTGGCCCGCGGCCGCCGCACCGAGCGCCGCCGGGAAGCCGAAGCCGAGGGTCCCCCAGCCCATCGGATAGGCGAACCGGCGGGGCGCGCTGACCCGGTGGTACCCGCCTGCCCAGTACCCGGCCACGCACATGTCCGCCACGACCACCGCCCCCTCGGGCAGGGTTTCTTCGAGCGTGCCGAGGAAATCGGCGGCCTGCGGTTCCTCGGCCCGCATCCGCCGCCGCACGGTGTTCTCGATGCCGCGCAAGCGGGTGGTCAGCTCGGCCAGGCCCTCGCGCGGGCCGATGCCGGCGAGGAGACGGTCCACCACCTCGCGGGCATCGCCGACCAGGGTCACGTCCGGCGGGTAGTTCTTGGCCGCGTCCTCGGCGTCCACGTTGATCGCGATCAGCTTGGGCGGCTGGGGCATCAGCCAGTTCTGCGTCATCAGGCCGTCGAAGTCGGTACCGATGCCCAGCACCACGTCGGCCTCGTCCCACAGGGCGCCGACCTCCGGGGCGTGCACCGGGTTCGGCGCGGCGCACGGGTGGGTCGGCGGCAGCAGGCCGCGCCCGGCGAAGGTGGTGATCACGGGCGCCGCGAGCAGGGTGGCCAGCTCGCCGATCACGCCTCCGGCTTCGGCGCGCACCGCACCGCCCCCGGCCCAAATCAGGGGGCGGCGCGCGGTGGTCAGCAGGCGGCGGGCGTGGTCGAGGTCCTTGAGGTGCAGCGCCGGGATCCGCTCGGTGCGCGATTCGTCGTCGGAGCGCCGCGCGGTCTTCTCGCGGAGGAAGTCGGTGGGGATGCCGACGTACACCGGTCCGCTCTGCGGGCGCCGGGCCAGTCGCGCGGCCCGCTGCACGGCGGGCACGATGTCCTCGGCCGCTTCGACGGTGGTCGCCGCCTTGGTGACCGGCGCGAACAGCGCCGCCTGATCACCGGTTTCGTGCAGCACCCCGCGCACCACGCCGGGCCTGCGCAGGGTCGAGGGGATGTCGGTGGCGAGCACCAGGACCGGCGAGGCCGAGGCCATCGCCTCCCCCACCGCGGCGATGGTGTTCGCCGCACCCGGACCGGTGGTGACGATCGCGACGCCGAGCTTGCCGGTGGCCCGCGCGTAGCCGTCGGCGGCGTACCCGGCGGTCTGCTCGTGCCGCACCCCGACCAGCCGGATCCCGCTGCCCGCGAGTGCCTCCCAGATCGGCAGGTTGTGCACCCCTGGCAGGCCGAACACGACTTCGGCACCGAGCTCGGTGAGCACATCCACCAGGTGTTCCGCGCCGGTCTTCATCACCCGTCCAGGTTAGGCCCCCACTTTCGGGGG
>NZ_VJWX01000001.1 GCF_007713715.1 Amycolatopsis rhizosphaerae | reverse complement strand
CTTCCAGGCCGGGCAGGGCCCGTTCGACGGCGGCGAGACGAGTGGATTCCTGCGGCGCCTGAACGAACAACTCGGCCGCCCGCTGAACGTGATCGTCTGCCGCTGGCCTGCCCGCCACCACGGCCTGCTGCCCGACCGGACCGCCTTCGACGCCGACCGGATCGCCGTCCGGCTCACCCTGGGCTGAAGACGGCAGTCGGGCCCGTGGTCACCCCGCCCCGGGCACGGCAACCTAGGCTGGCCGCGTGGTGCAGCGAGCGATCGTGATCGGCGGCGGGATCATCGGACTGGCCGTGGCGTGGGAACTGACCCGCCGCGGGACCGCGGTGACGGTGCTGGAGAAGGAGGACCGCTGGGCCGCGCACCAGACCGGCCACAACTCCAACGTGGTGCACGCCGGTCTGTACTACAAGCCCGGCTCGGCCAAGGCGCGCCTCTCCGTGGCGGGCAACCGCTCCATTGTGGACTTCGCCAGGGCGAACGGGGTGGGGGTCGAGGTCTGCGGCAAGCTGGTGGTCGCCACCGAGGAGGCCGAGCTTCCCGCACTGCACGTCCTCGCGGAGCGCGCCGAAGCCAACGGGGTGCCGGCCCGGCTGATCGGCCCGGCCGAGGCGCACGACTACGAGCCCGAGGTCACCTGCGTCCGCGCGCTCCGGGTGGACTCGACCGGCATCATCGACTTCCCCGGGATCTGCGACGCACTGGTGCGCCTGCTCACCGAACGGGGAGCGGATCTCCGGCTCGGCGCCCCGGCCCTGGCCATCCGCCCGGGCCGGACCGGCGGTGTGGAGGTCGCGACCGGCAGCGAAGTGATCCGGGCCGACGCGCTGGTCAACTGCGCCGGGCTGCACTCGGACCGGGTGGCGCGGCTGGCCGGGATCAGCCCGCGCGCCCGGATCGTGCCGTTCCGGGGCGAGTACTACGAGTTGCGGCCCGAGCGGCGCGGCCTGGTCCGCGGCCTGATCTACCCGGTGCCGGACCCCTCGCTGCCGTTCCTCGGCGTGCACCTCACCCGCATGCTCGACGGCAGCGTCCACGCGGGCCCCAACGCCGTGCTCGCGTTGCGTCGCGAGGGCTACCGCTGGCGTGACATCTCCCCCACGGACCTCGCCGACGTGGCGCGCTTCCCCGGTTCCTGGCGCCTGGCCCGCCGGTACGCCTACCCGACGGGCATGGACGAGGTGCTGCGCTCGCTGTCGCGGCGCCGGTTCGCGGCGAGCCTCGCCCGGCTCGTCCCCGCCATCGGGCCCGACGACATCGTGCGCCACGGCTCGGGCGTGCGGGCCCAGGCGCTGCTGCCCGACGGCTCGCTGGTCGACGACTTCCTCATCGAAACCGCGCCGCACCAGGTCCACGTGCTCAACGCGCCCTCCCCGGCCGCGACGAGCGCACTGGAGATCGCCAAGGTCGTCGCGGACCGGATCCCGGCCCGGGTCGACTAGGCTGTGTTTCCCGTTTCCCGAGCGGCGGAGCATGCGGGGTTCGGCGGCCGACCGCAGCGCGTCACGCCAGGACTCGGGATCCGGGCCGAAGAACCGGGCGTCGATGTCGCGGGCGGCCGCGGTGGCGAGGCGGCCCAGGTCGCGGCCCTCGGGGGTCAACGACAGCCGGAACGCGCGGGCGTCGGCCTCATCCGGCACGCGGACCAGCAGACCCCGTTCCACCAACACGCGCACCACTCCCGTCCCCCGGGCAACGGCTCGAACTCGGTGGCGCCGCTGAGCTTCCCACCGGGCAGGGCGCACTCGCCGGCCCAGCGCCGCAACTCGACGACGTCGGTGATCGTCCAGTCGGTTGCCACGTCCACGACCACGGACCGAACGGCCGTGATGTCGCCTTGGATGACGGCTTCCTCGGTCTTGGTCCGAACCAGCCTCTCAGAACCCGGTCGGCTCACGGGGGGTGTACGCACGCTCCAGCTCGTCGATCTCGTCGTCGTCGAGTTCGACGGCCAGTGCGGCCACGGCGTCGTCCAGGTGAGCGGGCTTCGTCGCCCCGATGACGGGCGCGGCGACGGCGGGATTGCCGAGTACCCAGGCGAGCGCGACGCGGGCCATGGGGATGCCACGGCGGGCCGCGATCCGCTGCACGGTATCGACGATCGGGCGATCGACGTCGCCGAAGGACCGCTGTCCCACGGGATCGCTCGCCGAGCGGCTGGTGACCTGACCGTAGGGCCGGGCCAGCCGTCCCTTGGCGAGCGGGCACCACGGCAGGCTGGCTACTCCCTGGTCGGCGAGCAGGGGGAACATCTCCCGCTCATCCTCGCGCTGCACGAGGCTGTACTGGTTCTGCATCGACACGAACCGCGTGTGGCCGTTCAGCGTGGCGGTGTACTGCATCTTGGCGAACTGCCACGCCCACATCGACGAGGCGCCGAGATGGCGGACCTTCCCGGCCACCACCACCTCATGGAGGGCTTCCATCGTTTCCTCGACCGGGGTTTTCGGATCGAACCGGTGGATCTGGTAGAGGTCGATGTAGTCCGTGCCGAGTCGCGTGAGCGAGCCGTCGACCTGATCGAGGATCGCCTTGCGCGACAGCCCGGAACCCCCGGGCCCGTCGTGCATCGGGAGTCCCACCTTGGTGGCGATGACGAGGTCCTCCCGCCGCGAGTACTTCCTGACGGCACGACCGACGATTTCCTCCGAGGTGCCGCCGCCGTAGACGTTCGCGGTGTCCCACAGGGTGATGCCCGACTCGACGGCTCTCCGGAAGATCGGAGCCGCGGCCTCCTCGTCCAGGGCCCACGGGTTGACCCCGAGCGACGGATCGGCGAACCCCATGCAGCCCAGCGCCACCCGGCTGACCATCAGCTCGGTGTTCCCGAGCGGAACGTAGTCCATCGTCTCCGTCCTCATGCGGGGTAGGGAGCGGCCTCGCGCGCCGAGCGGAGCGCGCCCGCCCACCAGCCCAACTGGTCGAGCAGGGTCTTGGCGTATCCGGGGGCGCCGGGATCGAGCGGGCGGCCGTCCTCCCACGCGGTGAAGTAGTTCGGGAAGGCCAGACCGTCGCGGATGGTCACCGCGTGCAACTCCGTCAGCACGTTTTCCAGGTGCAGCACCGCGTGTCGGCCGCCCGCCGCGCCCCCGTAGCTGACGAAGGCGACGGGCTTGGCCGTCCACTGGGTGAAATGCCAGTCGATGGCGGCCTTCAGGGACGCGGGATAGCTGTGGTTGTACTCCGGGGTGACCACGATGAACGCGTCGGCCTCCTCCAGCGCCGACGTCAGTGCCGCCATCCCGGCCGGCCGGGGGTAGCTGTCGCCGGCGTACTTCGGTGACGCCGCGGGCAGCGCCAGCGGGATGTCGATGTCGGCGAGATCGATGACGTCCACGTCGAAACCACCGTGCTCGCGGGCCTGCTCGGCGACCCAGGAACCCACGACCGGACCGAACCGTCCTTCCCGGACGCTTCCCACGATGATCAACAGCTTGTGCGTGTCTTCCATGTCCACCACGATCGGCGGCGACCGCGGCCGCAACCAGACCGTGCGCAGGCTGGCCCTCGCAGGGCCACGCTGAGCACTCCGCGACCGGCGGGAACTGTCTTATGCTCGCCGTATGGGGACGCCGTTGGGGGACTTCCTCCGGACCAAGCGCGACAGCATCCAGCCGGAATCGCTGGGACTGCCGGAACGCGGCCGCCGCCGGTCACCGGGGCTGCGCCGCGTGGACCTGGCTTCGCGGGCGGGCATCAGCGTCGAATACCTGACCCGCATCGAGCAGGGCCGCGACCGCAATCCTTCGGTGGCGGTGCTGCACGCACTCGCCGACGCGCTCAGCCTCGACCCGGTGGAGCGCAACCACCTGCGCTACCTCGCGAAGATCACCGGCGGTGAGTGTTCCGCGCACGCCCGGCCCGCACCGCCGCTCCGGCAGGTGCGGCCGTCCGTCCTCCGGACGCTCCGCCTCCTCGAACCGGGCATCGCCGTGGTGACGAACCGGCTGGGCGACGTCCTCGCCCGCACCAGCGGCTTCGAGCTGGTGACCGGCGGGACCGGACTGCTCGACGCCGAAAACCCGAACCTCACCCGCTACGTCTTCACCGACCCCCGCGCCCGGACGTTCTTCGCCGACTGGGACGAGGTCGCGGACGAGCAGGCCTTCGACCTGTGGCTCGGACCATCCGTCGAGAACTCCGAGTGGTTCACCGCCGAACTCGCCCCCGTCGCTGGCCCCGACTTCACCCGCCGCCTGAGCCGCCACGTGGTTCCACAGCGGGGAGTTCTCCGGCTCAACCACCCGGCGGGGCACGAACTCCACCTGCTCCGCGAGACGCTCGAACTCTCCGCGGACGCCCAGCAACTGGTCGTCTTCCTCCCCGCGGACGACCGGACGGAACACGCCATCGACGAACTCCGCCGCCCCCACGCCCGGCTCCGGTCCATCTCGTGACGGACCCTAGCGGGCGAGGTGCCCGGCCACGATCGGCGCGATCTTGCGGACCACGTCGCAGGCCTTCGCCGGGTCTGCGTAGTTCTGCCCGGACAGGGCCAGGAAGGACTTCGACGACAGGGTGACGGCCAAGTCGCACTCGACGTCCCCGAGCGGGCCCCGGTAGTGGTCCCAGGTGATCCCGCCGAACTGCTCGTGCCCGTCGGGCCGACTCGGGTAGTAGTCGCCGACCGGCAGGTCGGTGCTGTAGAAGACGGTGATCTCGTCGTCCGTCGAGCCGTCCGGCTTGCCGGAGTGCCAGACGCAGCCCGGCGGCACCCTGCTCTCCGGACGGCCCGGCTTCGGCTCGCCGGGCGCGCTCAGCCCGGCGGCGGCGGCCTCGTCGTTCGTGATCACCGAACACGGGTCGGTCGAGGCGGCAGGCACCTTGGTGACCCGGCCGGTCTGCGGGTGCGGGGTTCCCGGCACCGCGGTGGTACAGGCGGTGGCCAGCAGCAGGCTTCCCGCCACGGCGATCCGTCCTCGCACGGCGCTCCCGGATTCCTCGACAAGATTCCCCGAACCGATGTTCCGCGGCTCGAACCTAGCGTGTCCGCGAACGGGGACGGGCCGAAACGGTGACGCGGGTTCGCACGAAAGTGGTCACCCCCGGGTGCTGCGGAAACGGGCTGGTCGCGGTGGATACGCTGGAGGTGACCAATCCGGCTCGTACCTGGAGTACCGATGCACGACGCCCGCCTGCTGCTCGATCCCGGGACGGACGCGGCCGCCAAGCTGCGCCGTCGCGGGTATGTGCTCGACACCGACCGCCTCGGCAAGCTGGTGAGCAGGCGATCCGAGGTCATCAGCGAGGGCGACCAGGCGCGGGCCCAGTCCAAGAAGGCCGCCGCCGACGTGCAGGCCGCGGCGCGGCGTGGCGAGGACATCGCCGAGTTGCGCGAGCAGGCCCGCCAGCTCAAGGTGCGCATCGGCGAACTCGAGGACGAACACCGCCGGATCGAGGCCGAGCTGACGGAGTTCCTGCTCGCCGTTCCGAACCTCCCGCTGGACGAGCTGCCCGACGGCGCCACCGAGGAGTTCGCCGAGCAGATCCGCGCCTGGGGCACGCCGCCCGAGTTCGACTTCACCCCGCTCGACCACGTGGATCTCGGCGAGCGGTCCGGCATTCTCGACCTCAACCGCGCCACGAAGCTCTCGGGCCCGCGCTTCGCGGTGTTCAAGGGCGCGGGCGCGCGACTGGAGCGGGCGCTGGCCGCCTTCTTCCTCGACATCCACACCCGCGAGCACGGCTACACCGAGTTCTCGCTGCCCGCGCTCGTCACCCGGCAGACCATGACCGGCACCGGCCAGCTGCCGAAGTTCGAGGAGGACCTGTTCCGCACCGGCGTGGCCGACCGGGAGCTCTTCCTCATCCCGACCGCCGAGGTGCCGCTGGTCAACCTGCACGCGGACGAGATCCTTCCGCTGGAAGAGCTGCCGTTGCGCTACACCGCGCACACCCCGTGCTTCCGCTCGGAAGCCGGCTCCTACGGCCGGGACACCCGCGGCCTGATCCGCCAGCACGAGTTCTCGAAGGTCGAACTGGTGCAGCTGGTGGCCGCCGAGAAGTCCCGCGAGGCGCTGGAAGAGATCCTGAGCCACGCGGAGGCGCCACTGCGGCGGCTCGGCCTCGCCTACCGGGTGATCAAGCTGCCCGCCGGGGACATCGGGTTCTCCGCGCAGATCACCTACGACATCGAGGTCTGGATCCCGAGCCAGCAGACCTACCGCGAGATCTCCAGCGCCTCGGACACCGGCACCTTCCAGACGCGGCGCGCAAACATCCGCGGCAAGGGCAAGGACGGCAAGCGGGGGGCGGTGGCCGCGCTGAACGCCTCGGGCCTGCCGATCGGCCGCACGCTGGTCGCGCTCGTCGAGCAGAACCAGCGCGCGGACGGGTCCATCGGCGTCCCGGAGGCCCTGGTGCCCTACACCGGGTTCACCGAGATCAAGCCGGACGGCAGCGTCACCCTCGCCTGACGAACCGGGCGACGATCTCGCCGAGCCGTTCGCCGGCGTCTTCCTGCAGGAAGTGGCCGGCGTCCGGCACCGTCGGATGGTCGAGACCCGCGGCGCCCCTGACGGCGCGCCGCAGGACCGGGGCCATCGGCGAGGTGATCGGATCGCCGTCGGAGAAGGCGCACAGCAGCGGTATGTCCATAGTGGACAGTGTGGTCCAGGCGCGCCGGTTGGCCTCGGACGCCGGATCGTCCGGCCTCGTCGGCACCAGGCCGGGCATCGCCCGGGGGCCCGCCTTGTAGAGCTCGTTGGGAAAGGGCGCGTCGTAGGCGGCGCGCACCTCGTCGGGCAGCCGGGTACGGCAACCGGACTGGACGAACCGGCCGATGTCGAGCACCGGCGCCTTCGCCACCGCGTTCCGGAACGCCCACCATGCCTCGGGCATGTCCTGGTCGCCGGTGGGCAGTCCGGTGTTCGCGGCGACCACACCGGCGAACCGGCCGGGATGCTCGGCCACCAGACGCAGTCCGATCAGCCCGCCCCAGTCCTGGCCGACCAGGGTGACCTCGCGAAGATCGAGCGCGTCGAAGGCCAGCGCCCGCATCCACTCCACGTGCCGGGCGTAGGTGTGCGCGGCGGCCTCGACGGGCTTGTCCGAGCGGCCGAACCCGACCAGGTCCGGCGCGATCGCCCGCAGCCCCGCGTCGGCGAGCACCGGCACCACCTTGCGGTACAGGAACGACCAGCTCGGCTCGCCGTGCAGGAGCAGCACGACCGGCCCGTCCGCGGGCCCCGCCTCGACGTAGCCGATCCGGATGATGCCTTCTCTGGGGTCGTCGATGTCGGCGTAGAGCGCCGGGAAGTCGAAGTCGGGCAGGTCCGCGAACCGGTCTTCCGGTGTCCTCAGCAGCCGCACACAGCTCAGCCTAGGAGATGGCGACGGCCACGACGAGCCCCAGAGCGAGATGTGCCGCCGCGACCACGAAGCTGGCGGGGGCCAGCTTTTCGTGCTCGATCGCCGAACGCATGTCGATCCGGGTGGCCCATTCGAGCAGGCGGACCGCGAACACCTGCACCACGATCCCGAGCAGGCCGTACACCAGCGAGGTGATCAGGCCCTCGGTGAGATCGCTGGCCGAGTTGAAGATGGCCACCACGATGATGAACGCCATCGACAGGATGCCCGAGGCGGTCACGATGACGGCGTTGGGCAGCCCCTGGCGCACCAGCGCGGACAGTTTGCCCGGCGTGGTGAAGTCGATCGCGTAGAAGCCGACCAGCATCAGCAACAGCCCGACGACGCCGTACAGCAGGATCGCGCCGATCCCCCTGACGAGGTCGGGCCCGAAGTTGTCAGCCAGCGCGAGGGTGGTGGTCACGTGATCTCCCGGTCGATTCGGTGTGTTTCGGGGTGTTTATCACGATTCCGGGATGCGGTGGGGCACGAAGGCCGCCCCGTCGTCGGTGATCAGCCCCGAGGTCTCGCGAATCCCGAGGCCCGCCGCGCTGTCGCCCACGATCCACGCACCCAGCGCCGGCCGGAAGCCGTCGAACTCCGGGAGCGGGTCGAAGGCCTGGTAGACGTATCCCTCGGCCCCGTAGACGCCGGGGGTTTCGGTCTCGTACCCGGGCGCCACGATCTGCACGTTCGCGCCTTCCCGGCCGAGCTTCGGTTTGCGCACGTACTCGGTGAGCAGGCCGGGGTCATCCGTGAAGGCGGGCAACAGGTTCGGGTGGCCCGGGTAGTTCTCCCACAGGATCGCCAGCAGGGTCTTGTTGGACAGCAACATCTTCCACAGCGGTTCGATCCACAGCGTGCGCGGCAGCGTCTCCACCGCGTGCCTGCCGAACTCCTCGTCGACCACCCACTCCCACGGGTACAGCTTGACCACGGTGTTCATCGGCGCCTCGGCCAAATCGACGAACCGCTTCAGCACCGGATCCCAGCCGATCTCCTCGATGGCGAGGCCGATCGTGTCCAGGCCCGCCTCGGCCGCGGTCTCCTGCAGGTAGGAGATGGTGATGTGGTCCTCGCCGGTCGGGTCGGCGGTGGACCAGGTGCAGTACAACTCGCCGGACGGGAGCAGGCCGCGGATTTCCTGCCAGCGTTCGACCAGTTTCTCGTGTATCGAGTTCCACTGGTCGTCGTCCGGGAACACCTCGGTCTTCCAGTGCCACTGCAGCACCGAGGCTTCGAGCAGCGAGGTCGGGGTGTCCGCGTTGTACTCGAGCAGCTTCGCCGGGCCCCTGCCGTCGTAGCGCAGATCGAAGCGCCCGTAGAGGTGCGGGTCGCGGCGCTTCCAGGACTCCGCGATGTGCGGCCACACCCATTCCGGGATGCCGAACTCGGCGTAGCGCTCGGTCAGGATCACGTTGTCCACCGCTTCGAGGCACATCGAATGCAGCAGTTCGACGTCCGCCTCGAGGGAGAGCACCTCGTCCATCTCCAGGACGTAGTGCACCGACTCGTCCCAGTAGGGCCGCACCTTCCCGTCGCCGTAGCGCGCGGGGCTACCGAAGACCAGGCCCTGTTCCTCGACGATGCGCTGCCAGTCCCCGCGCGGGGCGCTCGTTCCTCTGCGCACTGCTTTTCCACCCTTGTTCGACGCGACTCATACCGGAAAAACCGCCCGGCGCCGGACGAGCCGTGCCGTGAGGGGAGTCCTGCACGGCAACGCGAAGACCCGCACCGCCAGGCGGTTACGAACCGCTGCTGCTCTTACCGCTGATGCCGAAACCGCCGCGCTGCACGGTCTTGCCGGAAGTGGTCTTGACCGTGGTGTGGCCCGAAGGCTTGGTGTAGCTGCCGCCGACCACGGTCGAGCCGATCCGGCCCGAGCCGCCGTAGTTGTAGCGGTACTGACCGTAGGCGTTGCCGCCCAGCGGCAGAATCCAGAAACCGGTCCCGGCGTTGTAATGGCCCCCGTGACTGGTCAGGTAGGTCTCGTCGCAGTTGTCGTCCGGGACGACGACGCCGTTGGCGTCGGTACAGACGGCGGTGGTCTCGTTCGGCACGCCCACCAGGTACCAGGCGGCGACCATACCGACCAGGCCGACCGTGACGCCGCTGCCGATCAGCACCTTGCGCCTGCCTGCCGCCTTGCGCTCGGCTTCCGCCTGCGCCGCCTCGCGCTCTTCCTCTTCCGCGATGGCCTTCTGCCGGGCGCGCTGCTCGGCGAGCGTCGGCTCGCGCGGCTTCGTCGACTCGGGGTCCTGGAACCGCATCGAGCCCCGCGCTGCGTGGTCCGCCGGTGGTTGTTGCCCCTCCGGCGCGGTGTCTTCGGTCATCGAACACAGACTAGCCACCCGAGGGATGTCTTTGGGTCTCGACGCGGGCATTATTGAGCGCGATGCTCAAAGACGGCTTGGCAAGTAACACGCTGCGTACCCGGCTGGTGATGGTCGGTGGCTTCTTCGGGGCGATACTGGCCCTGTCGCTGAGCGTCGCCTTCTCCTCGGGCAGCGGCATCACCGGCGGCGGCAAGGTTGAGGAGTCGCCGGAGGCGAAGGCCTCGTTCCATTCCGCGGCGGGCAACTGCCTCACCTGGAAGCAGCCCGACGCGTCGGACATCCACCTCGTTCCCTGTGCGCAGGAGCATCTGTACGAGGTGACGGGTGTGGTGAACATCGCCGACAAGTACCCGGCGGGAGCACCGGCGCCGACCGTGGACCAGTGGCGCGAAATCGCGCTGAACAAGTGCACCGACGGCACCGAAGGCTATCTGCACGAAAAACTCGACCCCTACGGCAGGTTCACCGTCAGCGCGCTGCGGCCGGGCAACGACGAGTGGGCCGCGGGCGACCGGGACATGCGGTGCGTGCTCCAGTGGGCGGCACCCGGCGGCGCACTGCAGCCGATCACCGGTCCGGTGGCGGGCCAGTCGCAGGCCGCGGTGTGGGAGCCCGGCACCTGCCTCGCGCTCGCGGGCAAGACCGTCGGCAACCCGATCGCCTGCACGCAGCCCCACGCCTACGAAATCGTCGGCAAGCTCGACCTGAAAACGCGCTTCACCAGCGGCTATCCGGCGCAGAAGGACCAGAAGACCTGGCTGGACACCGAGTGCAACAACGTCGTGCAGCGCTACGCCGGCGGGGTCGATCTCACCGCACAGCAGCTCACGCTGACCTGGGACCTGCGGGAACAGGAGAGCTGGGACGCCGGATCGACCCTGGTCAACTGCAAGGTCGGGGCGAAGCTGCCGGACAACAGCGGCCTGGCCCCGATCACCGGCAGCATCCGGCAGGCCGCGCAGGACGCGCCGCAGGACCCGAACCAGCAGGGCGGGCAACCGGGACAGACCCGGCAGTCCGGTTCGGGCGGCGGTAACTGACGCCATGCCCGTGGAGATGTCGCGGGCCCGCTTCGAAGAGCTGGTTTCCGAAGCCCTCGATGCCGTCCCGCCGGAATTCGCGCGGGCGATGGACAACGTGGTGGTCCTCGTCGAAGAGGAGAACGACGAGAACCCCGGCATCCTCGGTCTGTACCACGGTGTCGCGCTGACCCAGCGGACCTCCGACTACGGCGGGGTGCTTCCGGACCGGATCTCCCTCTACCGCCGCCCGATCCTCCGCCTGTGCGAAACCGAGGAGCAGGTGGCCGAGGAGGTGCTGATCACGGTCGTCCACGAGATAGCGCACCATTTCGGCATCGACGACGAGCGCCTGCACGACCTGGGCTGGGGCTAGGCAGGCGCGGACTCCTCCATTACGGACACCGGAGATAACGGGACGGACGCGATGCTGGCCGTGCGGCGGTCCAAGTGCTGGAATGCGCTATGCGGACCGACCACGACGAAGTGGAGCCGAAGGAGCTGGCCGTGTCACGCCGCCCGCTCGTGCTGGCGGGGGCCACCGGATTCGTCATCGGCATCGCCGTCGTGGGCCTGCTCTGGCGGGTCTCCGGCAGCGGGGACGGCGCGATCGAGGACGCCAGGGCGGCCTGCGGGGCGCTGACCAGGGCAGGCCCCCTGCCCGACGGCTACGCCAACGGCACCGGACAGTCCGCGGTCGACCCCGGCACCGTCCGCCATGTCGTCGCGGCCCGGGAACTCTCCGCGGCGGCGGCCGCGGAGAGCCCGGTCTACGAGTCGTTGGCGGACCACCTGGACGGCGTGAGCCGGATGGTGATCAGTCTGAACTTCGGGGACCCGTCGGGCCGTTTCCATCTGAAGGCCGCACGGGACCTCTGCGACCACCTCTGAACCGACGGGGCTCGAAAGCGTTTTCTACTGCGGGCCGGTGCCCTTCTCGATGGTCTTCACGGTGAGCTGGTTGCCGGGGATGCCCGGGTTCGCGCAGGCGGTGGAGGGCAGGTCGAGGAACATCGACTGGGTCTCCTGCGGCGGGTAGACGCGCAGGCCGCGCGCCTGCTCGGGCCGGCAGGTGGCGGCGTCGTAGTTCTGCACGTTGACGAGACCGACGTCGGCGAAGGCGGACTCGCCCTTGTTCAGCGTGACGGCCGCCCCCTTGGCACCGTTACGTGAGGCGGGCGCGCCGATCTGGTGCCCGTCGTCACCGCCCACATAGGACACCCCGGGGAAGCCCTGTAGCACGCACTGGTGGTCACCGGTGTTGGTGAAGATCAGCGGACGGTAGACCGTTCCGGCGGCCCCGTCCCCGCGCCCTAGTGACAACTTCAGATCACTGGACTTGCACAGGTTGTTCCCGATGTTCTGCCCGGACACCGCGCCGCTCGAGGCCGGTCCGGTCGCATCCGGCTCCTGGCTCGGGGCCGAGCCGCCCGGGACCGTCGCCGTGACCGTCTGGGTCTGGGTCTGTGGCTGGGGCTGCGCACTGTTCGTGCCGTTGCCGCAGCCGGTCACGACCACGGCCAGGGCGGCCGCGGTCGCCACCAAACCGATCTGGGGGATCCTCACTCGCACCATCTTTCGCCTCCCTGGATGAGCACTACCCGGAGGACGTCCGGTCCACACGCGGGTTGCCTTGGCTTGCGGAAGTTACTCACCAAGAGTGGGCACTCACGGTAAAACCGCAACGACACCGGTTCACATCGGGATGCCCACCCAGCTGAGACAACGCCAGCCGCCGGGCGACGACTCCAGTTCCACGATCCCGGTGTTGGGAATCAACCCCTGGTCGGCCAGTTCGGGGCGGACGTTGCCACTCAGCCATTCGGCGGACAGGCGGATGGCACCGCCGTGGCTCACCAGTGCGATGGCCCCCTCCGGCGCCGACGGCTCGTGCTTGGCCCGGAGCTCGGCGACCGCAGTGGTGAACCGCGCGTGCACCTCGTGGCCGCTCTCCCCGCCCGGCATGGAGACCCCGAGGTCGCCCCTGGTCCAGGGGTGCACGGTGGCCGCATAGGCGCGCAGCGCCTCCGGATCCCCTCTGCCTTCCAGGTCGCCGACGCTGACCTCGTGGACGCCTTCGACCAGTTGCACGTCCATCGCCAGCGTGGCCGCGAGCGGCGCCGCGGTCTGCTGCGCCCGGAGGGCGTACGACGCGTACACGGCGACGATCGGCTCGGCGGCCAGCTTCTCCGCAAGCGATTGCGCCTGCTGATGCCCCAGTTCGGTGAGGGGCGGGCCGGGCAGTGCGGTGTCGAGGATCTTGCGGACGTTCGCCGTGCTCTGCGCGTGCCGGATCAGGTACAGCTTCACGCGAGATCTCCGTTCCGGACCGCCTCGACCCACGCGGCGGCGTCGACGAAGTCCTCGTTGGCCGCCGAGGGGGCGACGGTGGCCCGGACCCCGTCGGCCCGGGGGTGGGAACCGAGGAAGCGCACCTCATGGCAGCGGCGGCGGAGCGCGGCCAGCGCGTCGCCGATCCGGGGTTCCGCGATGTGTCCCTCGAAGTCGAAGAAGAACCGGTACTCGCCGAAGTTCCCCCGTGCGGGGCGGGCGTCGAGGCGGGTCAGGTTGATCCCCCGGCCGGCGAGTTCGGCGAGCAGTTCCGCGAGCGCACCGGTGCGGTTGGCCGCCGCGGCCACCACCGAGGTGCGGTCGGCGCCGGTGGGTTCGGGCAGGGGCAGCCCCGGCCTGCGCAGCAGCAGGAACCGCGTCCGGGCGTCGTCCACGTCGTTCACCCCCGTGGCCAGTACCTCCAGGGGGTAGTGCTGCACCGCGACCGGGGCGGTGACGGCGGCGTCGAGCTCTCCGGCCTGGACGGACACCGCGGCGGCGGCGGTGGAAGAGGAGGCGAGGGTGCGGGCACCGGGCAGATTGACCTCGATCCACTGCCGCACCTGAGCCAGCGCGTGCGGATGGCTGCCCACGGTCTCGATCCTGGTGGTGCCGGGCCGCACGAGCACGGAAAAGTGCACCGGGAGCAGCGACTCGGCCACCGCGATGAGCGGCTCCTGTTCGGCGAGACCGTCCAGGGTCGCCGGGACCGGGCCCTCGACCGAGTTCTCCACCGGCACGCACGCGCTGTCGGCCTCGCCGCGGCGAACCGCCGCGAGCGCGAGCCGGATGGTCTCGACCGGGAACAGTTCGTCACCGGGACCGGCGAGGGCGCGCGCGGCCTGTTCGGTGAAGGTCCCCTCGGGTCCGAAATATGCGATCCTTGCCACCTCGACAGGTTACGCACCCGGTCGGCGCCGATCCGCCGGAGGCGCTGCGCCACATCACGGTTACGCCCGATCGATTTTTTTGGCATGGTGTACCCCGTGACCGCCGAATCCGGCCTGCACGCCACCCGCGAGGGAATCGAGGATCTGGTCTCACCCCCCACTCCTTCCCTGGTGTTGTGCGCCCTCGACGAACACCTCGGCCGCGCCTGGCAGACGGTGGCGGACACCGTCCGTGGCGACGTTCGCGCGTACCGGGGCTCGGTGCTCGACGTGGCCGCCGACGCGGTCGTGAGCCCCGGCAACGCCTACGGCTGGTTGCGAGGCGGTGTGGACGCGCTCTACGCGCGCGCCTTCCCCGATGCCGAACAGCACGTGCGCAGCGCCGTTCTCGCCTATCACGGCGGCGAACTGCCGATCGGGGAGGCCGTGGTCGTGCCGACCGGGGAACCGGTCCCGGCCTGGCTGATCAGCGCGCCGATCCGGCGGGAGCCCGGCGAGGTGCTGCCCGAGGACACGGTGCACCCCTATCTCGCCGCGCGCGCGGTGTTCCTCACCTGGCGCGACGGCCGGTTCGAGCACGGCGTGGAAATCCGTCGCGCGGTGCGCACGATCGCCATGCCGGGGCTCGGCACCGGTGTCGGCGGCGTCACTCCCCAGACCTGCGCCCGACAGGTCGCCGCGGCCTGGACCGAGGTGTTCGGAGCCCGCTGACCTGCGTGCCTCCGCTTCCGCACCCACGACGTGGCGGCGGGGTGTAGTAAGTCACAGAGCGTTTCCCGCTCGTAAGACCTACCGTAAGAACAGCGTTACGCAGACATCGGCGCCGGCCCAGCGACGGGCAAGGAGTGTGGGAATGGCACGGGTTCTCCAGGTCAGCCCCTACGTCGAGCTACACCGGGAACAGTGGCGGGAACTGCGCCGCAGCACCCCCCTTCCGCTCACCGCCGAAGAACTGCTGCGGCTGCGGGGTCTGGGTGAACAGGTCGACCTCACCGAGGTGGCCGAGGTCTACCTGCCGTTGTCCCGGCTGATCAACCTTCAGGTGGCGGCCCGGCAGCGGCTCTACGAGGCGACCACGACGTTCCTCGGCGAGGACACCCGCGGCACCAAGGTGCCGTTCATCATCGGCATTGCCGGCAGCGTCGCGGTCGGGAAGTCGACCACCGCCCGCCTGCTGCGGACGCTGCTCGCCCGCTGGCCCGACCACCCGCGCGTGGATCTGGTGACCACGGACGGATTCCTGTACCCGGCCGCCGAACTGAGGCGCCGCGGCATCATGCACCGCAAGGGTTTCCCGGAAAGCTACGACCGGCGGGCGCTGCTGCGTTTCGTGACGGAGGTCAAGTCCGGAGCCGAAGAGGCCAGGGCGCCGGTGTACTCGCACCTCGCCTACGACATCGTGCCCGGCGAGGAACTCCTCGTCCGCCGTCCGGACATCCTGATCATCGAGGGCCTCAACGTGCTGCAGCCGGGGCCGAGGCTGACCGTGGCGGACCTGTTCGACTTCTCGATCTACGTGGACGCACACAACGACGACATCGAGCGCTGGTACGTCGAACGGTTCCTCGAACTCCGCAAGACCGCGTTCTCCGACCCCGCCTCGCACTTCCACCACTTCGCCGGCCTGCCCGACGACGAAGCACGCGCCGAGGCGACCCATCTGTGGCGCACGATCAACGAACCGAACCTGATCGAGAACATCCGGCCGACGCGCCCGCGAGCCACCCTCGTGCTGCGCAAGGACGCCGATCACTCCATCAACCGCGTCCGCTTGCGGAAGCTGTAGAGCCTGGTTCGAACAGGCCCTGGGTTGTGTTTGACTTCAATACAGGCCCTGCCAAGATCAGCCGTTCGGCCGATCCGGATCGGCGGCCACCAACCGGTTGGCCGATACCGTGATCCACCCGCGAACCGCACCCTGGTCAGTAGGAAATACACCCTGACCAGGGAGGAGCAACACCGATGATCACGATCATCCTCACGTGGATCGGGGCGCTGCTGGGTATCGCGGTGCTGCTGGCCATGGCGGTCGGTGCGTTCGCACTGGACTTCAACGACGTGCTGGCGAGCCGGCGCCAGAAGGCGCCGGAAGGCACCGCCGGCCCGTAGGGCGGCTCAGCCAAGCTCGTCGAGGGCCTGGCAGTACTCGTCGATGTCGAACTCCAGTTCGTCGTCCTCGCCGGGCGCGAGGCGTTCTTCGAGTACCTTCGCCAGTTCCTCGATCACCTGGTCGCGATCGAGTCCCTTGTCCCGCAACCGCCGCGCGGCCCGCCACACCTCGACGGGCTCCCCGTCCCACAGTTGGTCCACGAGCGTGGAGTAGGCGGCGAGCCGGAGGAAACCGTCCTCGTCGAGGTCGTCCTCGGCCAGCGAGTCCTGGAATTCGGGGTGTTCGGCGAGGGCGAGCAGGCGCCGCTGCTCGGGGTCGGAGGGGTCGAGTTCGACCTCTTCGCCGCCGAGTTCGGCGACCACTTCGGGAACCGCGAACCGCCGCCGCTCGAGCAGTTCGGCCACGCTCTGCTCGTCGAGGTCCTCGAGGCCGTCCAGATAGGCGTCCATTGTGGACTCGCCCTCCAGGTCCCGCTCGTAGAGCCGGTCGTCCACCGCCTCCAGCAGGGACTCGGTCGCCTCTTCGGACAGGCCGTCGCGGTTCGCGCCCCAGCGGGCCCAGGCCGCCAGCACCTCGGGCAGGACCTCGTCCTGCTCCTCGGTCAGCGCCACGTCGCCGTCGTCGACGTAGTCCACAAAGGACGCCAGCTTGTCCGGGCCGACCCGCAGCGGCCGCCGCGGATCGTGCTCGGCGCCGAACTCGATCAGGCGCAGCACGCACACGCGGGCGGCCTCGGTGTCCGCGACGTCCGTGGTCGAGCGGAAGAACTCGTCGATGATCTCGGCCTGGTCCTCGGTGGAAAGCACCCGCGGCGGATCGACCGGCTCGGGCTCCGGCAGCACCCGGAGCCGGGCCTGCGCCAGCGCGCGGAAGCGCACGTAGTCGTCGGTGATCTCGGGCTCGTCCTGCAGCTCGGTGCCCACGAAGGCGTCGGCGAGCAGCTGATGGGCCCGGCCGGGGCTGATCCGCTCGCAGGTGATCAGGCCCCCGCTCTCCGCGGCCTGGGTCCGCATCTCGGCCACGACCTCGTGCGGCGCCTCGACGATGACGGCCTCGTCGGCCCAGCCGCCGTGGATCGCGTAGCCGATCGAGACGAGCAGCCCGTGCGCACCCTCACCCTCGCCGAACACGCACAGCACGGAACTCGCGTCGCCGTAGACGTCGGCGGTGCGCCAGCAGTCGCCCACGGTCACCTGGTTGAGCCGCCCGGCCCAGGCGGGTTCGTCCCGCCCCAGCTTCTCGAGGGCGAGCCCGGCCGCCGCCCGCTGCTCCTCGGTGCCCGCCAGGCTGCGCAGCACGGCCAGCGGCGCGACCAGGCGCCCCGGCTCGGGGGCCGCCGCCGCGAAGTCGATCAGTTCGGCGGCGAGGTCGTCCCCGGCCTCCCACCATTCGCCGAGGATCTCGGAGGCGAGCAGCTCGACCTGCAGGGGCTCGGAGTCGGGGCCCAGCTCGTCGAACTCGCGCAGGACCTCTTCGAGGAGTCCCCGCACGTTCTCGGTCTCGGCGGACTCCTGCGACGGCAGCTCGGTCATGGGCACATCGTCGCACCGGGAGGACTCGGGGGTGCGGCCGGGATCACGATCGGGTCCCGGGCAGGGCGATCCGGGCGCGGCGGATCTCGTCGAGCAGCCTGACCTTGCGTTTGTGGGCGGCGACGAGCTCGGCCAGGTACTCGGCGAACTCCCCTGGCGTACCCGCCTTCCGGTGCAGGGTGCGCACCCTCCGCAACATCCGGGCCGCCTGCTCGTACTGGCCCGCCCCCTTCTGCTCGATCAGCGAGTCGATGTGGGTCCGGTAGACGGCGATCGCGTCGGCCGGATGCTCCGCCTCGCGGCGTCCGGCCAGTTCGAGCCGCACCGCCGGGGAGCACTCGTAGCGCTGGGCGGCCTCCCACGCCTCGTCCGGCCGCTCGTCCGCGAGCAGGGCGCGGACCAGCTCGTCGGCGGCCGCGACGTCCTCGGGGGCGCGCCGTGCGAGCAGGGCGATGGGGGATTCCGGTTCCGGCTCGGCGCTCACCCGGGCGGGTGCCTCCGGCCGGGTCTTCGCGGGCGCCGGGACCGGCCGGGAGTCCCCGTTGAGCGCCCGGGCGGCGTAGGCCACGGCCTCGGTGGTCCGCCCCGCGGCCCGGAGCACCCGCACGATCTTGAGGTTCACCTCCTGCCGCGGCAGGCGCCGGGACAGGATCTCCAGCAGCGCGTCCACGTCGCCGGAGATCTCGGCGAGCTGCTCGGCGAGGCGTTCGGCGGTTCGCCGCCTGGCCTCGTCCGGTCCGGCCTCCGCGAGTACCTCGTCCACAGTGGACTTGATCTTCCCGAGCCCGTCCTCGCCGAGTGCGGAGGCGAACTCCGCGAGGTCGGTTTCGGGCCTGCCGGGGCCGTCGAACTCCCTGTCGATGATCCACTGCGCGAGCTCCTCCGGCCGGGGCGGATGTGCCGCGCAGGCCCGCGCGTAGAGACGCACCGCCCGCCGCAGCTCCGCGCCCACGGGCCCGGAAGGGTTCTCGCGCCTTCGCGCCGCGCCGGTGATCCGATCCACCGCGCGACGGGCGAGCGGGGCCAGATCGGCGCGCGTCCCGGAATCGAGCAGGCGCTGCAGGGTGTCCAGCACCGCGCCGATCTTGGCCGCCTCGTCGAAACCCTCCTGCGAGGCTCCGGCGCGGGCCGTCGCGGGCCCGTCCAGCAGGTCCCGCACCTCGGCCAGCTCGCCGCCGGGCTCCCCGGCGCGGCGCAGCAGCCGCTCACGCAGTTCGGGATCGCGCTCCGCCTGCTCGGTCAGCAGCTCGGCGAGCGTTTTCACGTCGAGCGAGCGAAGGTAGGCGCGAAGATCCGTCACCCCGCATATCTTGTCGTACCGCCGTTCGGCCTAGAAGAAGTAGCCGCCGTACTCGCCGTTCTCGATCTGACCGAGCAGCGGCACGGGCGAGGTTTCCGGCTCACCGACGGGATACCGGCGCCAGTGCCCCAGCTCGCGAGACCAGTAGTACAGCGTCCAGAGCCCGTCCGTGCCGTACCGCAACTGCGCGAAGGCGCGCTCGGCGCCACCGAACGGACCGCTGCCCTCGGCGTCCGCGCGCTTCTCCACCAGCGTCACCATTCGCCCGCGCCAACGGGACATAACCCGCGTTTCGCCACGTTTCACCACTGGCGCCTGCCGTTCACACCAACGATCGATCTGCCGTTGCTGGAGTTCCGGGATCGCGGACATACCCTCAGTGATACCGCATCCCGATCACGACCCGCGGATGGAGTAAAGCCGCCCCCTTCCCCCAGAACGTGATTCTGGTATTTCATGAGCGCGTGGATCCGATCGTGAAGACCACGCGGGGCGCCGTGCGTGGCATTCCGGGCACCGGTTGCGTCGCGTTCAAGGGCATTCCCTACGCCGCCCCGCTCGACGGCCTCCGCCGGTTCCAGGCGCCGGTGGACGCCCCGTCGTGGGACGGCACGCGGGACGGGAGCCGGTTCAGCGCGGACCCGCCCCAGGGCACCTTCCTCCCCGGACTGCCCTCGGCCTGGCAGCCCACCCAGTCCACCGACTGCCTGAGCGTCAACGTCTGGACCCCGGATCCGGGCGCCCGCGGCCTGCCGGTGATGGTCTGGCTCTACGGCGGCGCCTTCCTGATCGGCACCAGCCGTCAGCCCGACTACGACGGCGCCACCCTCGCCGCGGGCGGTGTGGTCGTGGTGACGGTGAACTACCGCGTCGGTTTCGAGGGCTTCGGCTGGCTGCCCGGCGTTCCGCAGAACCGCGGCTTCCTCGACCAGTTGGCCGCGCTGCGCTGGGTGCAGGACAACATCGCCCGGTTCGGTGGCGACCCGGACAACGTCACGCTGTTCGGCGAGTCGGCGGGAGCCACCGCGGTCGCCGTCCTCACCGCGGCAGGCGCCGCGCGCGGCCTGTTCCACCGCGCCATCGGCCAGAGCATCGCCAACGGCTGTCTGCGGGAAACGCGCGCGAGGAGGACCACCGAACGCATCGCCGCCGCGCTGGGCGTGCCCGCGACGGAGGTGACCGCGGAGGCGTTCGCCCGGATCCCGGCCGAAGACATCCACCGCGTGCAGAGCGTTCCGGGCGAGATCACCCCGTACGGTCCGGTGATCGACGGGGACCTGATCGTCGACCACCCGTGGCTCGGACTGCGCCCCGAAGTGGACCTGATCGCCGGGTACAACCGCGACGAGTACCGCCTGTTCGTCCTGAACGAGCCCTCGTCGGTCCAGGATCCGGCCGCGAGCGCCGAAGCCTTCGGGGTGTCGCTGGAGGACTACCGGGCCGCCTACCCCGCGATGTCCGACCAGGAACTGCACGTCCTCATCCGCTCCGACGCGATCTTCCGCATCCCCGCCATCCGGTGCGCCGAAAACCACCCCGGCCGCAGCTACAGCTACGAACTCACCTGGGCCGGGCCCCTTCTCGGCGCGTGCCACGGGCTCGACGTCCCGCTCACCTTCGGTTCCTTCTCCGGTCCGCTCGGCACCATGCTGCTGGGCAACCCGGTGCCGCCCGAGGCCGAGATGCTGAGCGCCCAGATCCGCAAGGCATGGCTGTCGTTCGCCGCCACCGGCGACCCGGGCTGGCCGGAATACGAACCGGGGACGGCGCTGACCCGGATCTGGGACGTGCCGGTTTCGGTCGTTTCCGACCCGGAAGCCACGTCACGCCGGATCTGGGCGCGAAGCACGTAACCTCGAGGTATGGCGATCGAGGTGCTGCTGGTCGACGACCACGAAGTGGTCCGGCGCGGGCTGAGGGAACTGCTCGGCGACGAACCGGACATCGAGGTCGTCGCCGAAGCGGGCAGCGCCGATGAGGCATTGGCCGTGGCGATGCACGTCGAACCGGACGTGGCGGTGGTGGACGTGCGGCTCGGCAACGGCGAAGACGGCGTGACGCTGTGCCGGGAGCTGAGGTCCAAGCCCAACCCGCCGTACTGCCTCGTGCTCACCGCCTTCGACGACGAGGAGGCGATGGTCGGCGCGATCATGGCCGGGGCCTCGGGCTACCTGCTCAAGCAGGTGCGCGGGCAGGACGTGGTCAACGCGGTGCGCGAGGTCGCGGCGGGCCGGTCGCTGCTCGACCCGGTGAGCACGGCTCGCGTGCTGGACAAGCTTCGCCACCCGTACGAGGACGAGCTGTCGCGGCTGACCGAGCGGGAACGCAGCGTGCTCGAACTGATCGGCGAAGGCCTGTCCAACCGGGAAATCGCCGAACGTCTCTTCCTCGCCGAGAAGACGGTGAAGAACTACGTCACCTCGGTGCTGGCGAAGCTGGGCATGCAGCGCCGGACGCAGGCCGTGGCCTGGGTCGCGCGCCACGGCAAGTAAGCCTCACGCCGCGGCGGTGTGGTACCCGCGGCCGGGCCGGACCAGGGCCGCGACGAGCCCGATCACCGCGCCCAGCGCGGTGTCGAGCACCCGGTCGGATGCGGTGCCGAACGCACTCCCCTGGGCGAGCAGGGAACCGAGCAGCAGGGTCAACGGGGTGACGAACAGCATCGCCAGCGCGTAGTTGCGGATGACGGTCAGTTCCGCGCCCAGCAGCGCGATCACGACACACGCCAGTTTGACCGGCAGCGGAAGGGCGGCCGCGAGCAGGAGTGCCGCGATCACCGCGCCGGCGAGCGTGCCGAGCACGCGCTGGACGGTGCGGTGCACCGTATGCCGCAGGTGGGTGGACTGGAGCACCGCCGCGGCGGCGATCATCGTCCAGTACGGGTGGCCGAGGTGAAGGAGCTGGGCCGCCAGCCCGGCCGCGAACACCCCGAGGCCGACCTTCGCCGCCCGTCCGAACTCGTGGGACGAGCGTCGCAGCGCTGCCCGCACCCCCGCCCGCCACGCGGTCGGTTTCTGGTGTCCCGACCGGGAGAACAACCAGCCGGCCAGGCCCGTCGCCCAGGCGACGGCGGCCCCGAGCGCCGCGACGCCGGTCTGCGCCGCGACCCCCGTCCAGGTGCCGGGGAGTACGGACATCGTCGCCACGGCGAACACGAACATCAGCCCGCCGGGCGGCCCGGCGTCCACCGCGTCGGTGAGCAGTTTCGCCACGGCGGCAACCAGCGCGACCAGGATCACCACGGGCAGCGGCCCCCACCGCGCCGCACCCGCCGCCGACCCGAGCGCGACGCAGAGCGTGAGCCCGGCGCCGATCCAGGCGAGCAGCCGGGCGCGGATCGCGTGGGGTTCGAAACGGGCGTGCACCGCGGTCATCCCGCCGAAGGCGGCGGCGGGCGCCCACTCGGCATGCCCGGCTAGTACCACCACGGCCAGGACTATGTTCGCCCCCACCATGGCACGGAGGGCGGTCGGCGCGGCGGGAACGGCGAGTGGTCGCAGCCGCCACCACCCGGCAGGGGTGAGCGCGTCGCCGAGGCGGTGCCGATGCCAAAAGTTCACGAGTAAAATACTATCGAAACTTACGTCGCGAAGGAGCGAACCGGTGAGCGATCTCATCGACCGGGCCCGGGGCCAGTGGCGAGAGGTGCGGCCCGAACTGGACACCTCGGGGATGGCGGTGATCGGCCGGGTGCTGCGGCTGGCGTCACTGATCCGGCGCGGAACCGACGACCTGCTGGCCGGGCACGAACTCACCCGCGGTGAATTCGACGTGCTGTGCGCGCTCCGCCGCAACGGCGTGCTCAACCCGGGGCAGATCAGCCGGGAAATGCTCTCCTCGGGAGCCGCGATCACGAAACGGCTGGACCGGCTCGCACGACTCGGCCTGATCTCCCGCGCGGCGAGCGAGCGGGACCGGCGCGTGGTCCAGGTCCGCCTCACCCCCGAGGCGGAAACCCTCATCGACGACCTGCTGCCCCGGCAACTGGAAACCGAGCGCGCCGCACTCGAAGACCTCTCGGAAACCGAGCGCGAGGAACTGTCCATCCTGCTCGGGAAGGTCCTCCACACCGTGGAGGGCATGGGCTGAGCGCGCCTTCCGAAGCTTCCACCCAGCTATGAGGACAGCGGGACGGCTCACCCGATGACCATTCGCCTAATACTCCGAATCGTCACCTTGCTGCCATACGACGCTGAGCGACCGTTTGCCGGTATCCAAGAACTCGACCAGTGCTTTCGAGATCGTCTCGCTCGAGACCTCGCAGTCGGGCGGGAACTCGTCGGTTTCGTAGGGCCGCCATGGACTCGCGGGGCGAAGAGTCACTTCTCCGGGTGGAGCGGCAGGTCGAACGCGACCAGGGTGCCCAGGCTGGGCGAGGAGTTGAGGTGGAAGTGGCCCTCGGCGCTCTTCGCCCGTTCGGCGAGGTGCCGCAGGCCGCGGGTTTCCACCCCCTGCGGCACTCCGGCCCCGTTGTCGCGCACCCGCAGCCGGACTTCCTTCGCATCGCGGTGCAGGGTGACCCTGGTCTCGCTGGCCCCGGAATGACGGACCACATTGGACAATGCCTCCCGCAGGGCGGCGCGGATGTGGTCGGCCCGCTCCGCCGGGATGTCGCTGAAATCGCCGGAAAGTTCGAGTGTCGGCGGGTAGCCGAGCAGTTCCTCCGCGATCCGCACCTCGTCCCGTGCGGACTGCGCGAGGTCGGTGGCGGGCTTCGCCTCGGGCTCGGGAGCCGGGTTGCGCAGGCTGCGCACGGTGCCCCGGATCTCCTCGATCGTCTGGTCGAGCTGGTCGATCGCCTCGCCGAGGCGGGAGGCGTCGGCCCCGGCGAAACGCTTGCGCATCCGTCGCCGCACGCGGTCCAGTTGCATTCCGGCGGCGTACAGCCGCTGCACGATCACGTCGTGCAGTTCGCGGGCGATCCGCTCCCGCTCCTCGTACAGGGTGACGCGGTGGCGGGCGTTGGCCCCTTCGGCCAGCGCGAGCACCACCCCCACCTGCGCGGCGAAGGCGGTCAGCACCTCGACCGTGGCCTGCGAGAACCCTTCGGCACCCCGGCGCCGGTAGACCGCCAGCGCGCCCAGTACCCGGCCGCCGGTGCCGAACGGCGCGGCCGCGAACGGGCCGTATTCCCGCAGCTCTTCCGGTAGGTACGGGGCGGTGCGGGGATCGGTGGTGACGTCGTCGGTCGCCACCGTCTCGCCCCCGCGAGCGACCTGACCGGCGGCCGACTCGGCGGACAGCGCCACTCCGCGCAGCTTGTCGGTGGCCGAGCCGTAGGCCGCCTCCACCGACAGGGTTCCGTCGTCGGACCGCACCATGACCAGGCCGAGGTCGGCCTTCGCGAGTTCGGCGGCCTTGCGCACCACCGAGGCGAGCACCGCGTCCGGCTCGTCACCGGACAGCGCGGCGGTGGTGATTTCGGTGGCCGCGGACAGCGCGTGCGCGGCAAGCATGGGTTCCATGAGCGCTATCAAGAGTAGACGTCCTCCCGCGCCACGACCCGGCTGCCGACCCGCCCGTCACACACCTCGAGCACGAGATCGGCGTCGGCCGCCTCCTCGGGGTGATGCGTGACGTGGACGACGGTGTGCCCGGCCAGTGCCGTCCGCAGGTTGTCCAGTACCTGGCGGGCGGTGTCCTGGTCGAGATGGGCGGTCGGCTCGTCGAGCAGCACCACCGGGGCACCGGGTGCCCCGATCAGGGCGCGGGCCAGCGCGAGCCGCTGCGCCTGACCGCCGGAGAGCCCGCTGCCCGCGCTGCCCAGGACCGTGTCGAGGCCGAGTTCGGGCAGGCAGGCCAGGCGCAGGGCCTCGGCCAGCCGGTCTTCACCCGCCTTCGGGTCGGCCAGGCGGAGGTTTTCCGCGACCGTGGTCGACACCAGTTGCGGGTCCTGCGGGGCCCACGCGACCGCCCGCGGGATTCGTGCGATCCCCCGCGCGGGTTCCAGGAAACCCAGCAGCGCGGCCAGCAGGGTGGACTTCCCGGCACCCGACGGCCCGACCACCGCGACCCGCGTGCCCGCCGGGATCTTC
The DNA here is from genome assembly GCF_007713715.1 of Amycolatopsis rhizosphaerae. Taxonomy (GTDB): domain Bacteria; phylum Actinomycetota; class Actinomycetes; order Mycobacteriales; family Pseudonocardiaceae; genus Amycolatopsis_E; species Amycolatopsis_E rhizosphaerae. The sequence continues at coordinate 31,838 of NZ_VJWX01000001.1, read as the reverse complement.
AGGTCCACCCCGCGCAGCACCGGTTCGTGCCCTGGCCAGGCGAGATCCACCCCGGCGAGTTCGATGTCGCCGTCCGTGTCTTCTCCGGCGGTCAACGGCGTCCCGGCCGCCTCGGAGGCCTCCAGCCGCGCGTGCGCCTGGTGCAGCGTGTCCCAGTGCTGTGCCACGGGCGGCAGCAGCGACAGCACCTCGGCCAACGCGAGCGGAACGAGCGCGAGCACGGGGACCACGGTCGGGTCGAGCTCGCCACGGGCCGCCGCCGGAATGGCCAGCCAGGTGCTCGCCACCGCCGCCACCCCGGTGACCAGCGCGATCACCGCGTCGGCGGCACCAGCGCCGAGGGCCTGCCGCCGCGCCTGCGTGACCAGCTCCGCGTCCGCGGCGGCCAGCGCCGCGCGGCGCGGCCGGTAGGCGTCGAAGGCGAGCAGTTCCGCCGCGCCTTCGAACAACTCCAGCACCTTGGCACCGACCGTGCGGCGGCCCGCCGCCAGCGCCGAGGTCGAGCGGCGCCCGAGGTGCAGCGCCAGCAGCGGGGCCACGATCGCGCCGGTCAGCACGGCCACGCCGAGGGCGAGACCGGCCGCGGGCAGCAGCACCGCCTGCACGGCGACCGCGCAGGCCAGCACGGTTCCGGCGATCAACGGCGGGGTGAGGACCCGGGGCAGCAGGTCGCGCACGGTGTCCACGTCGGCCACCAGCCGTTGCTGGCTTTCACCGTGGCGAAGGGCGTGGGCGGGCCCCTGGCGCACCAGCGCACCCCACAGTTTCACCCGCAGCTTCCCGGCGATGCGGAACGCCGCGTCGTGCGTGACCAGCCGTTCCGCGTAGCGCAGTCCGGCCCGGCCGAGGCCGAAGGTGCGTACCCCGACGATCGCGACGCTCAGCGTCAGGATCGGCGGCTGCTGCGAAGCCTTCGCGATCAGCCAGCCGGAGGTTGCGGTCAGCGCCAGCCCGGCGACCAGCGCGAGCGCACCCAGCGCGGCGCCGGTGAAGAACCGCTTCTCCAGGACCCGGCCGAGGGCCCGGGCCGCGCCCCTGCGCTTGGTCACCTCCTGGGCGGCGGGAACGGGCACGGAGCTCAGCGGCGGCACGGTGGTGGCCTGCCGGTCGTGGGCCGCGATCACCACGGCGGCGCCGTCGCGGCGCGCCCGGTCCACGGCGGACAGCACGAGCGCCGCGTTCGCCGCGTCAAGGTGCGCGGTGGGTTCGTCGAGCAGGAGGAGCCAGGCCCCGGCCCGCAGCCGCGCCAGTGCACGGGCCACCGCGACCCGCTGCCGCTGGCCGAGGGAGAGCCGGTGGACCGGCTGATCGGCCAGCCCGGCGAGGTTCAGCTCGGCGAGCAGGCCGTCCAGGTCACCGGGGTTCGCCCCGGCGAGTTCGAGTTCCGCGCGGACGGTTCCGGCGGTGAATGCGGGAGACTGCGGCACCCAGGCGATCCGACGTCGAAAAAGCGACATGTCGATATCGACGAGGTCGGTGCCGTCGACGGTGATTTCACCGGAGGCGGGCCGGACGAAACCCAGCAGGGTCGCCAGGGTGGTGGACTTGCCCGCCCCGCTGGGCGAGTGCAGCCACACCAGCTCTCCGGGCCGGACGGTGAACGACTCGCCGTCCGGGGCGAACCCCCCGCGCCGCGCGACGCGCAACTCCCGCACGCGCACCTCGCCGCGTCCGGGCACCTTCGTGCCCTCGGGGGCGACCGGCTCGGCGAGGAGCTCGGCCACCCGGCGCACGGCCTCCACGCCGTCCTCGCTCGCGTGGAAGGCGGCGCCCACGGCGCGCAGCGGCTGGTAGCACTCGGGCGCCAGGATCAGCACGCCCAGCCCGATCGCCAGCGGCAGGTTCCCCGCCACCAGTCGGACGCCGATCACCACGGCGACCAGCGCCACGGACAGCGTCGCCGCCAGTTCGAGCACGAAGGCCGAGGAGAAGGCCACACGGAGGGTCTTCATGGTGGCCCGCCGGTGCCGGTCGGAGACCCGCCGGACCGTCTCCGCCTGCGCCTCCGCCCGGCGGAACGCGGCCAGCACCGGCAGCGCACGGACCAGTTCCAGCAGCTGACCGGAAAGCCGGTGCACGGCCTCGGTCGCGGCCGCGGACCGCTCCGCGGTGTAACGCCCGACGAGGATCGCGAACACCGGCAGCAGCGGCACGGTCAGCGCGATGATCACCGCCGAGGGCCAGTCGGCGAACAGCACCGCGGCGCCGGCGCCGAGCGGCACCACCGCCGCGGTCACCAGCGCCGGGAGGTATTCGGTGAAGTACGCGTCGAGCGCGTCGAGTCCCTTGGTGGTCAACGAGGTCAGCTCGGCGGGCCCGCGCCGTGCGATCCACTCCGGCCCCAGCCGCATCGCGTGCTCGACGGCCTTCGCCCGCAGCTCCTCCTTCGCCCCGGCCGCGGCACGGGCGCTGACCACGCGCAGGCCCCAGGCGAGCAGCGCCCGCGCGAGCACCACGCCGAGCAGGACGCCCACCGAGACCACCGGCACGGCCTTACCGGCGACGACCGCCGCGCAGACCGAGGCCAGCAGGAACGCCTGCGCCACCAGGGCGACGGCGTTGCCGAGCGAGAGGAGACCGGCCAGGGCAAGCGCCCGGCGCGCCGCCCTGGACAGGTGCGGCAGCGCGCCGAGCGGTCCCTTCCCCGGACGCACCGTGTCCACTGCGGACAACTGAGCGGGAAGGATGGAGCGGCCGGGGAAGCTCATGGCGTGTGCACCGGCGGGATCTGCCGCGCGCTGATCCGCTTGCGGAACACCCAGTAGGTCCAGCCCTGGTACACCAGCACCGCCGGGGTGCCGAAGGCCGCGACCCAGGTCATCACCTTCAGCGTGTACGGGCTGGAAGCGGCCCCGCTGACGGTCAGCGAGTACGCCGGGTCCAAAGTAGACGGAAGGACGTCCGGGTACAGCGCCCCGAACATCGTGATCACGGTGCCCGCCAGCGCCACGCCGAGCGCGACGAAGGCGGCGCCGTCGCGGTCGAGGACCAGCATGCGCCAGGCCAGCAGCCCGGCCACCCCGGCGATCGCCAGCGGCACCAGCGTCCACCACTCGCCCTGCCGCAGCTGCACGAGCAGGAGCAGGCCCACGATCGGCACCAGCGCCACCGGGGCGAACCGGGCGGCGAACAGCCGGGCGCGTTCCCGGATGTCGCCTGCCGTCTTCAGCGCGACGAACGCCGCGCCGTGCAGCAGCGAGAAGGCCGCGACCGCGAGGGCACCGACCAGCGTCTCCCAGGAAACCGACACGAAGGCCGAACCGACCCGGTTGCCGTGCGCGTCCAGGGGCAGACCGAGCACCGAGGTGGTGAGCAGCAGGCCCACGCCCAGCGGCGCCACCCACGAAGCGATCATGATGACCAGGTCCCAGGTCCGGCGCCAGCGCGGCGAGTCCACCTTGCCCCGGTACTCGAAGGCCACCCCACGCCCGATCAACGCGAGCAGGACCAGCACCAGCGGCAGGTACATCCCCGAGAACAGAGAGGCGTACCAGCCGGGGAAGGCGGCGAACGTCGCGCCGCCCGCGACCAGCAGCCACACCTCGTTGCCGTCCCACACCGGACCGATCGTGTTGATCAGGACGCGCCGGTCGGTCTCGTTGCGGCCGAGGATCGGCAGCAACATGCCGACACCGAAGTCGAAGCCCTCGAGGAACAGGTAGCCCAGCCACAGGATGGCGATCAGGCAGAACCACAGGATTTCCAGGCTCATCGCTCGTCCTCGCGATCAGTTGTCCACCGGGTTGTCCACAACACCCGGAGTTGTCCACAGCTGCACATGTCGGTTCCTAGTAGGCGAAGGCGAGGGTCTCGCCCGAGTCGGTCTTGCCGGTCTTGTCCCCGTCCTGTGCGGGCGGGATGACGCCTTCGATCCCGCCGCGCACGTACTTGCGCATCAGGAAGACCTCGACCCCGGCGAGCACCGCGTAGATCAGGGTCAGCGCGATCAGCGAGGTCCACACCTCGCCGGTGGACAGGTTCGACACGGCCCTCGCGGTGAACATCCACACACCGTCCACTCCGGACGGATTCGGGGCCACCACGAAGGGCTGCCGCCCCATTTCGGTGAAGATCCAGCCCGTGCTGTTGCCGAGGAAGGGTGTGGCCACGGCGAGCAGCATCAGGCGCGGGAACCACTTCGTGTCGGGGATGCGGCCGCGACGGGTCACCCACAGCGCGAGCAGGCCCATCCCGGCCGAGATCGCCCCGAAACCGATCATCATCCGGAAGCCCCAGTAGGTGACCGGGAGGTTCGGGACGTAGTCGATGGGCTTGCCGGACAGCTCGCCCAGCGCGGGATCGACGGGGTAGTTCGTGCCGTACTTGGCCTGGTACTCGACCACCAGGTCCTGCACACCCTTGACCTCGGTCTTGAAGTCGTTGTGCGCGAGGAAGGAAAGCAGGGCCGGGACGCTGAAGGTCTTGACGTCCTCGCAGTTCTCCTTGCCCACGTCGCCGATGGCGATGATGGAGAAGCTGGCGGGCTTTTCGGTGTGGCAAAGCGCTTCGGCCGAGGCCATCTTCATGGGCTGCTGCTGGAACATCAGCTTGCCCTGCACGTCACCGGTGATGGCGAGCACGACGAAGGCGACCACACCGACCCAGCCGCCGAGGCGCAGCGAGGAGCGCCAGACGGCGCGATGCTCGTCGTCCTCCTTGCGCTTGCGCCACAGGTGCCAGGCCGCCATGCCGACCAGGAAGGCGGCGGCGACCGAGAACGCGCCCGCGAGGGTGTGCGGGATCGCGGCCAGCGCCGTGCTGTTGGTCAGCACCGCCCAGATCGACTTCATGGTCGGCTTGCCGTTGACGAGATCGACGCCGACCGGATGCTGCATCCAGGAGTTGGCGGCGAGGATGAAGTAGGCCGAAACCGCGGTGGCGAGCGAAAACGCCCAGGCACAGGCAAGGTGCACCTTCTTCGGCAGGCGGTCCCAGCCGAAGATCCACAGTCCGAGGAAGGTCGATTCGATGAAGAAGGCCACCAGGCCCTCCATCGCCAGCGGGGCGCCGAAGACGTCCCCGACGAATCGCGAATAGGCGTTCCAGGCCATGCCGAACTGGAACTCCTGGACGATTCCGGTCACCACTCCCATGGCGAAGTTGACCAGGAGCAGCTTGCCCCAGAACTTGGTCATCTTGTAGTACCGCTGGTCCCCGGTCCGGACCCAGGCGGTCTGCATTCCCGCGACGAGGACGGACAGGCCGATCGTCAACGGAACCATGAGGAAGTGGTAGACGGTCGTGATACCGAACTGCCACCGAGCCAACTCAAGCACGTCCACACGTTCATCCTGCTGGGGTGAGACGGTCGGCATCAGGTCCCGTGGTCCTGATCTTGCCGGGACCTAAGTCCCTGATCTTTGACAACCGGGGCGATCGTTCCGTATCCTTGAACCGGAACGATCGCCCCGATTAAAGGGAGTATCACGTGGACAGAACGGCCCTGGTCACCGGCGCCACCGGACAACAAGGCGGCGCGGTGGCCGCACGGCTTCTCGCCGACGGCTGGCGGGTGCGGACCCTCACCCGGGACCCCGCCTCCCCGAAGGCACGAGCACTGGCGGAGGCCGGCGCGGAGGTGGTCGCCGGAGACCTCGCGGATCCGGCGTCGGTCGAACGGCACATGCGCGGTGTGCACGGCGTCTTTGCCGTCCATCCCGGCCCCAAGACTCCGGACCAGGACGAGTTCCTGGCCGGAAAGAACGTCGCCGACGCGGCCCGGCGAGCAGAGGTCGAGCACCTGGTCTACAGCTCGGGCCTCGGCGCCGACATGCTCGCCGAAAAGGGCTTGCAGAAGGACAAGTGGGCGATCGAGCGCTACCTGCGCGAACTCGGCATCTCGGCCACCATCCTGCGCCCGGCCTCGTTCATGGAGAACTACTTCATGCCGATCTTCGGCCTGCGCGACGGCGCCCTCCGCACCGCGCTGAACCCCGGGACGCGCCAGCAGCTGATCGCGCTGGAGGACATCGCCGCCTTCACCGCGCTCGCATTGTCCCGTCCGGAGGACTACCGGGGGCAGACACTGGAACTGGCCGGAGACGGCCTGACCCCGGGCGAGATCGCGGCGGCCGTGAGCGCCGCGACCGGAATGGACGTCCCCTACGTCCACTTGTCGCTCGACGACCTCCGGAAGATCAACGAACGGTACGCCCGCGGCTACGAGCTGATGAACTCGATCAAGGAGCCGGTCGCCGACATCGAAGACCTGCGTCGCAGGCACCCCGGCCTGCTGACGTTTTCCGCCTGGCTGGAGCGAACCGGCGCGGCGAAGCTAAAGGAAATCCTCGCCTGACGAGGCGGCCGAAAGAATTGGTTTCGGTTCGCCGAAAACAGGTATAACACCGCGCCAAAACCGGCGATTCGTGATTCCGGCCCACTGGCATTTTCCGGCATTCCCCTTTATCGTTGCAGTGAAAGGGGGCGGAAATGGGGTTGTCCACCGCGCTGCTCACGCTGGCCAGTACGTTCCTGCTGGTCCTCGCGGTCGAGCTGCCGGACAAGACGCTGGTCGCCACGCTCGTGCTGACCACTCGGTTCCGTGCCTGGCCGGTCTTCGCCGGCGTGGCCGTCGCGTTCGCCGTGCAATCGGCGATCGCGGTCGCGTTCGGCCACGCCCTGACCTTCCTGCCGGACGCACTGGTGGCCACCGTGGTCGCCGCGCTATTCGGGCTCGGCGCCTTCCTGTTGCTGCGGGAGGGTTTTTCCGCGGACAGCGACGGCGAGGAAGACGCCGCCCGCTCCGGGCCCGGACCGGTGAGCTTCGCCCGCGCGGCGCTCACCTCGTTCGGCGTGCTGTTCGCCGCCGAATGGGGTGACGCCTCGCAACTGGCCACCGCCGCGCTCGCCGCGCGCTACGGCGCGCCGTTCACGGTCGGCCTCGGCGCCTTCCTCGCCCTGATCGCCGTCGCCGGGATCGCGGTGCTCCTCGGCCGGAAGGTCCGCAACCGCATCCACCCGAAGAAGCTGCAGCGCTTCGCCGGTTTCGTCTTCGCCGGGCTCACCGTGATAGCGACTTGGCAGGCCGTAACCGCCTAGAGCCTGTTCGGGAGTGGTTCGCGCGGCCGCGGGAAGTACTCATCCCGGCGGGTGATCATGATCTCTAGGATGGCACGATGGACGTTTCCCCCGACGCCTCAGCCAGAGCGGTCCGCCTCGCCGGCCGCCTGTTCCAGGAGCGCGGCTATGCGGCCGCCGGCCTCGCCGAACTCGTCGAGGAGGGAGGATTCCCCGGCAAGGAAGAACTCGCCGTCGAGGCGCTGACCACCGCGGGCGAGTACGTGGCCGAAGCGCTGCGCGAACTCGCCGTGCACGCCGAGACCCCGGCATACCTGGTGGAGAACTACATCGCCCTGCACGAGCAGATGCTCGCCGGCTCCGAGTACCGCCAGGGATGCCCCATCGCGACGGTGACGCTGGAAATGGCTTCGGAATCCGAGCCGATCCGGGCCGCCGCCGAAGGGGTGTTCGAACGGTGGACCCGGACCCTGGCCGAATACCTGGAAAAGCACGGTCGCGAGGCCGAGGAGGCCGCGCGACTGGCCGAACACATCGTCGTCACCGTGGAAGGCGCGCTGCTGCTGGCTCGCGCCCGGCAGTCGGCCGGGCCCCTGCAGAACGCCACCCGGACCCTCATCGCCCTCGTCAACTGACCCGACACGCCGTGAGGAAGGCCCTCACGGCGTTCACTTCAGTGCCCCGGTGAGCGCGATCGCCGCCGCCACCACCTGCGGACCGGTCACCTCCGCCCGCACCGGCCCCAGCGACAGCACGCCCACGCTCGCCTTCAGCGCCGGCACGCCCCGCACCGGTGCGGCGACCGAGACGACCCCTCGCGCCACGTCACCGGACGAAGTGACCCAGCCGCGGCCCTCCTGCTTCAGCGACAGCGCCTTGCCCACGGCTCCCGCCCCGATCGGCTGCCGGATGCCGACCCGGTAGGCCACGTGGACATCGGCCGAGGACGGTTCGACCACCACCACCGCCGCCACGTGGTCGCCCTCGGCGACGGACAGGTGGGCGGTGGCCTCCGCCTTCTCCGCCAGTGCCCGCAGCACCGGGCGCGCCGCCTCCCGCAGTTGCGGCAGCACCTGGCCCGCCAGCCGCAGCACCCCCACCGACAGCCGTACCTTGTTGCCGTCGCGCCGCACCAGTCCACGCGCCGACAACGGAACCAGCAGCCGGTACACCGCCGCGCGGCTCGCCCCGATGGTCGCGGCCAGCTCCGAAATGGTCGCGGCGTCGCCGCCCGCGTCCGCCACCGCCTGCAGCAGGGCCAGGCCGCGGTCCAGGGTCAGCGCGCCCTCGGCGGTCACAACAGGTCGAGGGCCTCGAGATCGGCGACGGGCTCGGCGAAGGTGGCCGAGGCGTACGAGGCGAACAGGGCACGCACCGCCTTCGCGGCCGGCTCGGACAGCCCGCGCGCCTCCTCGGCCAGCCCTTCACCGTCGGTGGAGGACAGCGCGTCACGCACGTCGCCGCCGGAGAGGCAGCGCCCGACGGCGACGAGCAGGTTGAGGAAACCGTGGTGCACGATGCCGGTGTCCGGCGCTTCGTGCCGTACCGCGCGGTGCAGGCTGTTCGTCGCCTTGAAGGAGGCGCCGGTGAACGAGCCGACCACGGACAGGAAGTCGGCCACCTCGTCCACGCTGGGGAAGTTCTCGCTGGACAGCCCGCCGCAGCGGATCTTGGGCCAGCTGCCGTGCTCGATCACCTTGCGCACGCCGTCGAGCCAGCCGACCCCGCGCCGCGGTTCGACCACCCTGATCACGTCCTCGGGCACGAACTCCGACACCCGCTCGAGCCACACCTCGTCCACATCGGAGGGTGCGGGCATCTCCACCATGCGCAGGGAGAGCAGTTCGCTGCGGGACTCCACGATCGAGATCGCCTTGGGTACCCCGCCGAGGCCGGTGTCGATGATGAGCGACAGCGGTAGCGGCTGCTTGGGCTTCACCTTGATGAGCTCGGTGATGAGCTCGGGCAGCCGGGACGCCTGGCAGAGGAAGACCCCCAGTAGTCCCGAGCGCTCACCGGCCCTCGTTTCGAAGTGCTCTCGCAGCGCTTCCGGCATGGTCGCGGTCCTCGGGGGGAACAGCGCCGAGTCGTCGACGAGCCGCGCGAACAGGGGAGGAATTCCACGGGGCCCCGGGGGCGTGAGTTCCACAGCGCTTGACACAAGGGACACGCTAGTAGCGTACGGCAGCCGGACAAACGGGTCCGCAGGGCGGACATCCCACGAGGAGACCGAACGACCCGAGGGCCGTGTCAAACCGGTCCGCGCGGACACGCCAGTGTGACTGCTTTCCCTTTTCGGGTCGGCAAGTTAGGCTTGCCTTAGTAGGAGGTGGTCCGTGTCCGCGACCTTCACCCGCCGTCCCCCCACGCCGAGCCCCGCCGCACGGGCCAGGACGATCGCCGCCCGGCACTACCCGGCCGTGGTGCTGCCGACCGGGCTGCCCGGCGAGCGGGTCCGGCCGGAACTGCACCACGTGCACGCGAACGGAAGCGTGAGCATCCTGCTCCCCGAGGACCACCCGCTCCCGTCCGGCGCGACCGTCGTCGAACTGACCGACCTCGCCCCGGTCGAACTCCGCGAGCCGGTGCGCGGACTGCTGTGGATCACCGGCTGGCTGGACCTCCTCGACGAAACCGAAGCCAGGGCGGAGGCACTGGTCATCGCCGAACAGCGGCCGGACCCCCGCCTGCTGGACCTCGGCCACGGGATGGCGATGCTGCGGCTCACCCCGGCCTCGCTCGTCCTGGCCGATGCCGAGGGAACCCACTCCCTGCTGCCCCAGGCGTTCAGCGCCGCCGAACCCGACCCGTTCCATCGCCAGGAGAGCGACTGGCTGCGCCATCTGGAACACCGGCACCCGGACGTGGTCGGGCAACTCGCCCGGCACCTCCCGGCAGAACTGCGCGGCGGCCTGATCCGGCCGCTCGGGCTGGACCAGTTCGGCCTGCGGCTGCGGGTCGAGACCGACTCGGGTGACCACGACGTGCGCCTCGCGTTCTCGCGACCGGTGTCCGACCCGCCTCAGCTCGCCGTGGAACTGCGGCGCCTGGTCGGCTGCCCGTTCCTCGCCGCCCAGCGCCAGGGGTAGCGGTCAGGCCACGCCCGGCGGGAAACCACCGGTGGCGATCGGGCCCCAGGATTCGATGGTCACCCGGATCAGGGACTTGCCCTGACGTCGCATCGCCGCGCGGTACTCGTCCCAGTCCGGGTGCTCGCCGGAGATGCACCGGTAGTACTCGACCAGCGGCTCCAGCGCCTCCGGCAGGTCGAGCACCTCGGCCCGGCCGTCGATCTGCACCCACGCGCCGTTCCATTCGTCGGACAGCACGCAGGCCGACACGCGCGGTTCGCGGCGGACGTTGGCCACCTTCGCCCGGCTCGGATACGTGGACACCACGAACCGGCCCTCGGGGTCGATCCCGGCGGTCACCGGGGACAGCTGCGGCCGCCCGTCGGCCCGGGTGGTCATCAGGATCGCGCGGTGCCGGGGACGCAGGAACTCCAGCAGTTCTTCACGCCCCACCCGGTCCGCGGTCGCTATTTTCGGTGCCATGAATCAAGAAGGTAGCGTGCGCGCGTGACCTCCGTTGCCCGTGACTGGCTGCGCCCCGACCGGCCGGGGACACCCGAGGCGATCGGTGACGAGTCCGAACGACGGCTGATCAAGATCGAGCTGCTGATCGTCTTCGGTATCACGCTGGGCATGTCCGGTGCCCGCAGCCTGCTCTCGCTGCTCGACTCGCTGCTCAAACCGGCTCCGTTGAACAAACAGCAGGTCGCGCTGAACGTGCCGAGGGCCGCGGCCGATCTGCTCGACCTGCTCGCGCAACTACTCGGCGCCCTGCAACTGGTGGGCTGGGGCGCACTCGGCGCATACCTGCTGGTCCGCGCCGGGATCCGGCTCCGCTCGGTGGGCCTGTCGTGGCGCGGGCGCGACGTGCTCGGCGGCGCCGGGCTGGCCGCGTTGATCGGCATCCCCGGTCTGGCGCTGTACTACACCGGCTGGAAGCTCGGCTTCAACCTCGCGGTCGTGCCCTCGACGCTGGGCGACACGTGGTGGCGGCCCATCGCGCTGACCTGTTCGGCCTTCGGCAACGCCTTCGCCGAGGAAATGCTCGTCATCGGCTACCTGCTGACCCGGCTGCGGCAGCTCGCGGTCCGCGAGAACCGCTCGCTGCTGGCGGCCGCCGTGCTCCGCGGGAGCTACCACCTCTACCAGGGCTTCGGCGGTTTCGTGGGGAATCTGGTGATGGGCCTGGTGTTCGGCCGGGTATGGCAGCGGACCAACCGGCTGTGGCCACTAGTCCTCGCGCACACCCTGCTCGACGTGGTGTCCTTCGTGGGCTATTCGTTGTTGAAGGGCCACCTGTCCTGGCTGCCGTAGGCTGCGGCCATGACCAGCCGACCGAGGGTGGACAGCGAAGTCGGACCACTGCGTACCGTGCTGCTCCACCGGCCGGGTGAAGAGCTCAAAAGGCTCACGCCCCGCAACAACGACCAACTACTGTTCGATTCGATTCCCTGGGTGGACCGGGCGCAGCAGGAGCACGACTCCTTCGCCGAGGTCCTGCGGAGCCGCGGCGTCGAAGTGCTGCTGCTGACCGAAGTGCTGACCACCGCGCTGGCGGATTCCCGGGCGCATGCCGCCGGAATCCGGGCGGCGGTGGACGGGCGGAGGCTGGGCGACAATCTCGCCGACTCGCTGAGCTCGCACCTTTCCGGGGTCGACGCGGCCACCCTCGCACACGTGCTGATCTCCGGGGTCACCTTCGAGGAACTGCCCGCCGCCGAAGGCGCCTCGCTGGTCCGGAAGATGCACCACCCGCACGACTTCGCGGTCGACCCGCTGCCGAACCTGCTGTTCACGCGCGACTCGTCGGTCTGGATCGGGGACCGGGTCGCCATCTCGTCGCTGGCGATGCCCGCCCGGCGCCGGGAAACGGCGCTGCTGGACCTCATCTACGCCTACCACCCCCGCTTCCGGCACGCGGCCCGGGCGTACGGCGCCCACTCGGCGCCCGTGGAGGGCGGCGACGTGATGCTGCTGGCGCCCGGAGTACTCGCGGTCGGCATCGGCGAGCGGACGAGCCCCGCCGGGGCGGAGTCGCTGGCGCGCTCGGTGTTCGCCGACCACCTCGTGCACACCGTGCTCGCGGTGCCCATCGCGCAGGCCCGCGCGACGATGCACCTGGACACCGTGTGCACCATGGTGGACCGCGACGCCTTCGTGATGTACCCGCTGGCCCGGGATTCGCTGGTGGCGTACACGCTGCGGCCCAGCCACGACGGCTCCCTGCGGGTCGACGGTCCCGAGCCCTTCCTGCAGGCGGCGGCCGAAGCGATGGGCGTCGAAAAGCTGCGGGTGATCGACACCGGCCTGGACCCGGTGACCGCCGAGCGGGAGCAGTGGGACGACGGGAACAACACCCTCGCGCTGGCGCCGGGTGTCGTGGTCGGCTACGAACGCAACGTGGAGACCAACGCCCGGCTCGAGGACGCCGGGATCGAGGTCCTGGCGATCGCGGGCTCCGAACTCGGCTCCGGCCGGGGCGGCCCGAGGTGCATGTCCTGCCCCGTCCTCCGCGATTCCCTGGAGAACCCGTAAGTCCCACGTCCGGCCTCAACGATTGCCGTGAGAGGTCCCTTCACAGTCGATACGACCGTGAGGGGACCTCTCACGGCAATCCGGCGGCCCCTCACGGCGCTCAACAGCCGGTTGAGGCCGCGAGCCGTAGCGCGGAGACCTGGTCGTGGTCGTCGATGGTGAACTGGTAGGTCGCGCCCCGGCCTGCGGGGGCGGCGAACCCGTCGGGGGTCCTGACCAGATCCGGATAGGCGGCGGCGAGTTGTTCCACCGTCGAGCCGACGTGCACCGACTCGGGCGTGCGGGCGCCGGTGGCGTCGAAGCCCACGATGCCCGTCTTCGGGGAGATGAGCACCGAGCCGACCGCGGCCGCACCCTCCCGCAGGGGGTAGCGGGTGCAGGCGGCGGACGGGGCGTCGGCGGCGGCGAGTTGTCCGGTGGCCTTCGCCTCGTCGAAGGACATGCCGAGCCGCAGCGCACCGTAGCCCTCCGGCCCGAGCACGGTGATCGCGCTCAGCGGCACCCCCGACATGCGGGGTGCCGTGGTGGCCGTGCCGGGCGGCGCGGAGGTGGCGGGCCGCGTCACGGGAGATGCGGGCGGGACCTGCTCGGGACCACCGGTGGTGTCCTCGTCCAGTGGACCGCGGGCGGGGGCGCCGATCGGGACCGGCGGTGGCGGATAGGTGTAGGCCGGTTCGCCCGCGCTCTGTTCCAGCGGGGGCGCGGCGACCTGCTGCTGCCCGCCGCCGCTTGGCGCCCCGAAATACAGCACCGCCCCGACCAGCAGGATGGCCGCGAGGACCCCGCTGGTCGCCGTCGTCAGCGCGCGGCGGCGCCGCACCCGGCGGGCGCCGGCGACCACGGCGGCCGCGGCGTTCCCGCGAGGGCGGAGGTCCAGCCGCTCGTCCGAGAACAGGCGGCGAAGCTCGCCTTCCAGGTCGTCCCCGTGGGTCACCGCACTTCCCTCCCTCCGGCGATCTTCATGCGCAACGACGTCATCGCCTTACTGGCCTGGCTCTTCACGGTCCCCGGGCTGATCCCGAGGCTCCGCGCGATCTCCGTTTCGGACAATCCTTCGTAGTAACGCAGCACGATGACGGCACGTTGCCTCGGCGGCAACTCGCGTAGTGCCTGCCACAGTGGTTCGTGTTCGAACGGATCGTCCGGGGTGACCACCGGCGGCTCCGGGACGTCGGCAACCAGGTTCTCCCGGCGGGTGCGGCGCCAGCGGCTGATGTGTGCGTTGGCCATCGACCGGCGGATGTAGGCGAGCGGATCCCCGGTCTTGCTCTGCACGTGGGTCCACCGGGCGCCGATCTTCTCCAGCACCGACTGGACGAGATCGGCCGCGTCGTGGGGATTGCCGGTGAGCGCGTGCCCGTACCGGAGCAGACCGGGAAGGCTCGCCTGCACGAACTCCTCGAAGTCCGCGAGCTCACCCTCCATCGGTGATCCCCTCCCCACCGGCCAACTCGCTATGGCCGGAACGGTCGAAGTCACCGTAACGTCTCCCGCCGCCTCACGTCTTTCCCCCACATCGCCAGTGCTGGGCATGCTTGTTGCGAAGCACGCGCACGGTCGGTGGAAGGTTGCCCCCGTGACCGGTCCGGGTTACACCCGTTCGGGTGGGCGTCAGCGGTGGGCGAGGGTGGCGGGCAGCCGGAAGGTGCCGTCCGGCCCAGGCGGGAAGGGATGCACGGCGATCACGGCTTCGGGCCGGATCGGCCCGTAGACGTGCGGGAACCAGATGCCCGCGGGATGCGGCGGGCTGCCCGGTTCCCAGCGCACCGGGACACCGAGACGGGCCGGGTCGATCTCCACCAGCACCAGGTCGGTGCGGCCGGTGAACAGGGCGTTCGCGGGCAGGTGCGCGGTACCCGGGTCCGAGCAGTGGATGAAGCCCTCGGCGTCGAGGGAGGGAGTGCGGTACTCGCCGCCGGTCCAGTCCCCGGCGGCGCAGATGTGGAGGATCACCGCAGGGTCAGCTGGCGCCCGATCAGACCGTCACGGGCGCGGCGTTCGCTCGCGTTCAGCGGCTCGCTCTCCAGCGACGCCAGCGCCTCTTCGAGACGTGCCCCGAGCTGCTTCGCCGGCTCGTCCCACTCGCGCGCGTGGGCCTCCGGGTCGAGGTCCCATACCGGAACGAGCAGTCCGTGCGCGCGGAACGAACCCGCGTACCGCGAGCCCTCCCCCAGGCCCAGTTCCCCGGCCGCGGACAGCCGCGCAAGCGCCTGCAACAGCTGGTTCTCCGGTTCGGGCCGCACCCAGCGCAGATGCGCCTTCTCCCCGGCGAGGACCCAGTAGGAACCGGTGCCGAGGCGCTCGGTCGGCATGATCGCCTCGTTGGCGCGTTCCAGCGAGAGCTTCACCTCGCCGCTCGGCTCGGTGTCCTCCGGCAGCCACCATTCGAAGTCCGAGTGCAACGTGACCTCGAGTTCGGCGTCCGCCACGAGCAGATCCTGCAGGCGCTCGCCCTCGGCGGCCGGGGAGGTCGTGTCGGGAACCGAAAGCACGTCACCCGGCTCGGCCGACAACGCCCAGCGGATCGAACGGCCGAGGTCGCGGCTGATGTCGGAGGACCTCGTCTGAACCTGCAGACCCACGAACACCTCACCGTCGCCGCGCACGAACGCGGCCGCGGCCATCGGCAGCACGGTGCCCAGGGTGATGGTCCGGTCGCCGGCGGCGGCCAGGGGCAGTTTCGCGGTCGCCGACGGGACGAACTCGCGCAGCGCGATCAGTTCCGTCTCGGCGGCGAGCCCTTCGAACGGCTGCGCGACGAACACCTCGCGCACCTTCGGCGCCTTGCTCTTCTTCCGCGCGGCCTTGCCCATGTCGGCTCCTCCTCCAGTGTTGCGCCCGGCTGGAGACGCTACCGAATACCCGTGACCGGGCCGGTTCGCCCCTACCGCCACCCCCCATCCGTTATTAGGATCATCCGATGTTTGATCCCGCGGATCCCGCCTTCCTGAGCAACCCGTATCCCGAGTACGCCCGACTGCGGGCCGAGGGAGAGGTCCACCAGCACGACGGCCTCGGTCTGAAGATCGCCGTCTCCCACGTGGCGGCGTCCGCGGTACTGCGGCACCGTGGACTCGGCCGGATCTGGGCCGATGCGCGGCCCGCCGAGCAGTTCGTCTCGTTCAACCTCCTGCACCGCAACTCCCTGCTGGAGAACGAGCCGCCCGCGCACACCCGGCTGCGGCGGTCGATCTCGTCCGCGTTCGGGCGCGGGCACGTCGAACGGCTCCGGCCCACCGTGGCCGCCTTGGCCGAACGCCTGGTGGAGGACCTCGCCGCCGGGATCGCCGCCGACGGCAGCGCCGACGTGCTCGAACACCTGGCGCAGCCGCTACCGGTCGCGGTGATCGCGGAACTGCTGGACATCCCCGAGCGGGAGCGGACGCTGCTGGTGCCGTGGTCGAACGCGATCGTCAAGATGTACGAGCCGAACCTGCCGGAGGAGGGGCGCCAGGCCGCCGAGAAGGCGGCCGGTGAGTTCGCCGACTACCTGCGCGAGGTTGTCGAGGCGCGGCGCGAAAAGCCCGGCGACGACCTGCTGAGCGACCTGGTGCGGGCGGACCTGACCGGCGACGAGGTCGTGGCGACCGGTGTCCTGCTGCTGATGGCCGGGCACGAGGCGACGGTGAACGTGATCGGCAACGGTGTCCGGGCCCTGCTGCGGCACCCGGACCAGTGGCGGCGGCTCGTGGACGACCCGTCGCTGACGGAATCGGCGGTGGAGGAGCTGATCCGGTTCGACGCGCCGCTGCAGCTGTTCGAACGCACCGCCACCGAGGACGTGGAGATCGCCGGGGTCCGCGTGGCGCGGGGAGAGAAGATCGCCGCCCTGCTCGGTGCCGCGGCCCACGACCCGGCCGTTTTCGACACGCCGGAGAACCTCGACCTCGGCCGCTCCCCCAACCCGCACATCGGCTTCGGCGCGGGAATCCACTACTGCGTCGGCGCCCCGCTGGCCCGCATCGAGATCGCCGCCGCGCTGCGCGCGCTGACCGGCCGTCTGCCGGGGCTGCGGCTCGCGGCCGAGCCGCAGCGGCGCCCCGAGTTCGTCATCCGGGGCCTGCGCACACTGCCCGTTTCAGCGTGAGGCGCCGGCCGGCCGGGCGGGACGCCCGGCCGGTGGCGGGGCACCCTCGACCGCGACCACCCGCCGCACCGACAACCGGTGCGGCGGGATCGGAGCCAGCAGGCCGGTCATCCGCGACACCACGAACGCGGTCACCCCGGCCAGCGCGGCGGCGGACAGGTCGCCCAGCCCGTTGAGGAAGACGGCGTCGGCCTGCGCCTGCAGACCGTCCCGAAACCGCCAGATCACCACCAGAACCAGGCACAGCTCGTTCAGCACCCAGGCCGCCCACCAGACCAGCACCGGCCGCGACGGCCGGGGCCGTTCGTCCGGCGCGCGGCGCAGCACCATGTGTTCCAGCTCGGCGAGGATCGCACCGGCCATCACCAGGTTCAGGCCCGGCACGAGGGCGCCGAGCAGCACCTCACGCGTCGAGCGGGGCTGTTCCTGCCCGGCCCCGTCGGCCGCGGCCTGCCGCGCGACCAGCAGCCACCACAGCGTGAAACCGATCGACATCGCGCCGAAGACGACCGCCAGCAGGGACGTGGCGATCACCAGCGCGTCGGAGGCACCCACGACCCCGCTGCCCAGCGCCGCGTCCCGGCTGATCACCAGCAGTGCGTACCGCCAGAACTCGCCCACCGCACCGGCCGCGGCCAATCCCACCAGGCACCACAGCATGGTCGCGGTGTAGCGCCCCAGCGTCCCGATCCGCTCGATGGGCGGCGGGTAGCCCGCGGGCAGCCCGGGCACCAGGGTCGGCTCGCGCCAGGTCAGGTTGGGGAAACCCCAGCGCGGCATCAGCGGGTACCTTGGCGGGCCGCTGTAGTGCCCGGCCTGCCGGACCCGGCGCGGCGGGATCGCCCCGGGCGGCGGTGACGCCATCCAGCGCACGCGGGGGCGGAAGTGGTACCGATCCGGTTGCATGTGGCCTACTTCGGTGTGCTTCGAAGCGGCGGAGCCGCTTGCAGTGGGCCATCAGCCCGCACCGCCGCGGGTTCTGAGGTGGTTCCTCGCGCGGACAGCTCCGACGTGGTGAATCGACATTCATGAGGAGGAGATCCCACAGCGAGGAACCACCTCGGGTTCCGCCACCCGCACCGCAACGCAAACCACTTCGACATCAAAGGACTTCCGGCGGCACCTCGCCGCGTTCGCCCACTACCGGGCGCCCCTCGGTGAGCCAGGACTTCATGCCACCGGCGACGTTGACCGCGTCCCAGCCGTTCGCCAGGAGCCAGGCGGTGGCGCGGGCGGAGCGCCCGCCGGTGCGGCAGACCACGTGGATCGGCCGGTCGTCGGGCAGTTTCGCGAGATCCTCGAGATGGGCGGGCAGCTCGCCGAGCGGGATGTGCACCGCCTCCGGCGCGTGGCCTGCGACCCACTCGTCGTGCTCGCGCACGTCGAGCAGCGTGAGGCCGCCGGTCGGCAGGTCGGCGACCGACACGGTGGGGATGTCCTCGGGAATCACGCCGCCATGGTCGCACGGCACACCGTTCCCTGCACGTAAGAAAAGCGAAGGCCACCGTCCCGCCGGGACGGTGGCCTTCGCCACGAACGGAGCTGCGTCAGTGGGCGCTCGCCTTTTCGGCGTGCGCACCGGTGAGGGCACGAACCTCCATCTCCGCGTACTTGTCCTCGTTGTGCTCCTTCGACAGCATCGTGCCGAGCCAGCCGAGGAAGAACGAAACCGGGATGGAGACCAGGCCCGGGTTCTCCAGCGGGAACCAGTGGAAGTCCACCCCCTTGATCATCGGCTTCGCCCCGCCCGAGACCGCGGGCGAGAAGACGATCAGCACGACCGTGACGATCAGGCCACCGTAGATGCTGAACAGCGCGCCCCGGGTGTTGAACCGCTTCCAGAACAGCGAGTACAGCAGGGTCGGCAGGTTCGCCGACGCGGCGACCGCGAAGGCCAGCGCCACCAGGAAGGCGACGTTCTGGTCCTTGGCGAGGATGCCGCCGACGATGGCCACCGCCCCGATCACCAGCGCGGTGATGCGGGCGACCCTGACCTCCGCGGAGCGGCTGTCCACCTTGCCCTTCTTGATCACGTTGGCGTACACGTCGTGCGCGAACGAGGCCGACGCCGTGATGGTGAGCCCGGCGACCACCGCCAGGATCGTCGCGAACGCGACGGCGGCGATGAAGCCGAGCAGCACCGGGCCG
Source organism: Amycolatopsis rhizosphaerae (assembly GCF_007713715.1). Taxonomy (GTDB): domain Bacteria; phylum Actinomycetota; class Actinomycetes; order Mycobacteriales; family Pseudonocardiaceae; genus Amycolatopsis_E; species Amycolatopsis_E rhizosphaerae. The sequence continues at coordinate 12,980 of NZ_VJWX01000001.1, read as the reverse complement.
CCGAGGTGAAGCGCCAGCAGCGGGGCGGCCGCGTTCGAACTGCCGGGCGCCTTGCTGATCGCCGCCGGGCCGACCAGCGCCCCGGCGCCGTAGCCGAGCACCAGCGTGAACAGGTAGAACACGCCGATCAGCACGATCGCCCACACCACGGACTTACGGGCTTCTCGCGCGCTCGGCACCGTGTAGAAGCGCATCAGCACGTGCGGCAGGCCCGCGGTGCCGAGCACCAGCGCGATGCCCAGCGACAGGAAGTCCAGCTTGGTGGTGCCGTTTTTGCCGTACGCCTTGCCAGGGTCGAGCAGGGCGGCGCCGTTCTTGCCGCCGTTGTCCACCGCGTGCTGCATCAGGGAGGACAGGTTGAACCCGTACTTGCCGAGCACCCACAGGGTCATCGCGAGCGCGCCCGCGATCAGCAGGGCGGCCTTGATGATCTGCACCCAGGTGGTGCCCTTCATGCCGCCGATCAGCACGTAGAGGATCATCACCACGCCGACCGCCGCGATCACCGCGGCCTGCCCGCCACCACCCTGGATGCCGAGGAGCAGGTTGACCAGGCCACCGGCCCCGGCCATCTGCGCGAGCAGGTAGAAGAAGGACACGGCCAGCGTCGAGATGGCGGCCGCCGCGCGCACCGGGCGCTGCCGCATGCGGAACGCCAGCACGTCGCCCATGGTGAACTTGCCGGTGTTGCGAAGCAGTTCGGCGACCAGCAGGAGCGCGACCAGCCATGCCACCAGGAAGCCGATCGAGTAGAGGAAACCGTCGTAGCCGTTGACCGCGATGCTGCCCGCGATGCCCAGGAAGGACGCCGCGGACAGGTAGTCACCGGAGATGGCGATGCCGTTCTGCGGACCGGTGAACGCGCGGCCCGCGGCGTAGTAGTCGGATGCCGTCTTGGTGTTGCGGCTGGCCCGGAAAACGATCAGCAGCGTGATCGCCACGAAGATCGCGAAAATGGTGATGTTGAGCGCCGGGTTGCTGCCCTCGACGCCCGCGGCGAGGATCCTCACGCGGCCGCTCCCTCGTGCTGTCCCTCGATTTCCTCACGGATCTTGTCCGCGACCGGGTCCAGCTTCCGGTTCGCGTACCGCACGTACAACCCGGTGATGACGAACGTGGAGACGAACTGCAGCAGCCCGATGACGAGGCCGACGTTGATGTTGCCGACGAGCTTGGTGGACATGAAGCCGTGCGCGTAGTCGGCGAGCAGCACGTACAGCAGGTACCACGCGAGGAAGAGGACCGTCATCGGGAAGACGAAGGTCCGCAGCCGGTGGCGCAGTTGCGCGAATTCGGCGCTGTCCTGCACCGTCTTCCAGTCGGTACCCGGGGCCGCGCCTTCGACCCCCTGGTCGGTGGTGCTCACGGGAGAACCTCGCTGTCCATGGTCGATTACCTCTCCGTCGATGGCTGCGGTAGATCTTGCCCTTAACAAGCCTTTCTGTTGCTAGCCCATTCGAGTGAATGAGACTACTTTCCGTAGGCCCATTACGCCCACAATGTCCCGGTGCTCGATAACTCGAAGTAACGAATTCCCCAAAGACGACTACGAATGGTCAAAGGCGGGGAAGACCTACCGGCGATGCCGGCCCTTGCCCCCGCGCGCGCGGCCGTCCACCACGCCGAAGCGCGCCACCGCGCGCTCCCGCATCAACCCGAGCGGATCCGGCGCGTGCAGCCGCAGCATCACGCCGTTCACGTCGGCAGGCATGCCCGCCGGGGTCGCCAGGCTGACCAGAAAGGTGATCACGAACGCGAGCGGCACCGTCACCAGTGCCGGCTGTTCGAGCAGCCACGGGACCTCGCTGCCCGAGTAGCCGTCGACGGTGCGCCACACCAGCGCGGCCACCACCAGGCCGCCGCCGAAGAGCATCCCCGCCATCGCGCCCGGCCAGGTCAGCCGCCGCCACCAGATGCCGAGGAGCAGCGTCGGGGCGAAGGTCGACGCGGCGAGCGCGAACGCGATTCCCACCGACTGCGTCAGGTCCATCGGGCGCAGCACCACGGCCAGCACCGCGGGGATCAGCGCGACCAGCGAGATCGACCAGCGGTTCTCCCGCAGCCGCCCCTTGAACACGTCCGTCGACACGACACCGGCGACGCTGACCACCAGCCCCGACGCCGCGGACAGGAAGGCGGCGAAGGCACCCGCCATCAGCACCGCGGTCAGCACGTCGCCCGCGAGGCCGGGAAGGATCGCGTGCGGCAGGTGCAGCACGGCCGCGTCCGTCTGCCCGGTCACGAGCAGCTCCGGCACGTACAGGCGGGACATCGCCCCCAGCAGGGTGGGGAACAGGTAGAACACTCCGAGCAGCAACAACACGTGTACCGCGGTGCGCCGGGCGGCCTTGCCGTCGGGATTGGTGTAGAAGCGGACCAGCACGTGCGGCAGCCCCATCGTGCCCAGCGCGGTGGCGAGCAGCAGGGAATACGTTTTCAGCAGGTCCCCGGCCCCACCGGAAACGGGGGCCAGCCAGTCGTCTTCCGCCGCGACCGCATCGGACACCACCGGAACCGGGGTGCCCGCCGCGAATCGCAGCTGCGTTCCCCGCGCCACGTCCTCGGTGGCGCCCTTCGGCCACACCACGAGCGTCTCGGTGCCGGAACCCCGTCCCTTCACCCACACGGGAGTCACCGAACCGACCCGCAGCCGCACCTCGACGTCGATCCGCACCGTGGTGTCCGCGGTGAACACCGGCGAGGCCGGCTTGCCGAACTCCCCGGCGGGGCCCGTGCGGTGGTCCGCCACGAACACCGCGCACAGCACGAAGGCGGGCACGGCGATGGCGAACAGCTTCAGCCAGTACTGGAAGGCCTGCACCACCGTGATCGCGCGCATGCCGCCCGCCAGTACGTTGCCCGCGACCAGCACGGTCACCGCGATCGCCCCGACCCAGGCCGGGGTGCCGGGCAGCACCACGTTCAGCGCGAGCCCCGCCCCCTGCAACTGGGGAACCAGGTACAGCACACCGATGATCACCACGAACAACGTGGCGCAGCGGCGCAGGGCCAGCGAACCGAGGCGCGCTTCCAGGAAGTCCGGCAGCGTGTAGGCGCCGGAACGGCGCAGCGGCGCGGCCACGAACAGCATCAGCGCCAGATAACCGCCGGTGAAGCCGATCGGGTACCACAGGCCGTTCGCGCCCTCCTTGAGCACGACCCCCGCCACGCCGAGAAACGACGCGGCCGACAGGTACTCACCGGAGATCGCGGCAGCGTTGCGGCGCGAACGCACGGTGCGGCGCGCCACCAGGAAATCGTCGGTCGTGTTGGCAAACCGCGACGAACGATGACCCAGGTAGTAGGTCAGCGCGGCGACGACCAGGATGCCGGTCAGCGCCCACGGATTGCTTCGCACCCGGAGATTGTCGCAGGGCCGTAAAGCCCCCCACGGCGAGTCTTCAATTCTCGATCATGTCAACGAACTCGCGCTCGTGCCGCTCCGCGACGCGGTTGTACGAGAGGCCGGCCAGCAACAGCAGCGGGAACGGCAACACCGCCAGCAGCAGCCAGGCCAGCGGCAATCCGATCACTTCGGCACTGGCGAAGTCCGGCGACAGGTAGAAGGCGAGCGGCAGCCCGCCGAGCACCATCACCACGATCGCGGCGAGCGCCACCGCCGAGCGCAACTGGCGTCTGACCAGGTCCGTGATCAGGACGGTGCCCCAGCTGTTCTGCTCCTCCAGTTCCACCAGGGCGCGCAGCGTCGGCGTGGACTTCGAACGCGGGTCGGCGAGCACCACCCGCTGGCGCTTCGGGGGTTTCGACGGCGATTCCGGTGGCGCTTCCACGGGCTCCGCCGCGGGTGGTACGCGTTCGACCTTCGCCGGACCGGGCGCGGGCGGAACCCGCTCGATCTTCGCCGGCTCGTACGGGGCCTGCCCCGGAGCACGCGCGGGCTCGGGCCCGCGGATCCCGTCCGCGCTCCGGTACACGTCCTCGTTCATCGCCCGGTCAGCCGGTCCTTGAGTTCACGGGTGTGCCGCCGCGACACCGGGAGCAGCTTCTCCTCGTTGCCGATCACCACCTGGTAGCCGCCCTGGCCCATGCGCAGTTCGGTGATCAGGTGCAGCGCGACCAGGAACGACCGGTGGATACGCACGAAACCCGCCTTCTCCCAGCGCTCTTCCAGCTGGGTGAGCGGGATCCGGACGAGATGGCTGTTGCCGTCGCTGGTGAACAGCCGGGCGTAGTCGCCCTGCGCCTCCACCCACCGCACCGTCGAGCGCGGCACCAGCTTGGTGGTGCCCGCCAGCTCGACCGGGATCACCTCGTCGTCGTCGGCCTTGGCGGGGGCGGCCGCCCGCACGCCACCCGCCGACGGCGTCGAGCGCAGCTTCTCCAGCACGCGCTCGACCGCGCGGTCGAGCCGGTTCTGGTTGCACGGTTTGAGCAGGTAGTCGACCGCGCCCAGGTCGAAGGCGTTGACGGCCTCGTCCGCGTGGCCGGTGACGAACACCAGCACCGGACACGGGTTCAGCGCGGAGAACACCCGCGCCATCTCCATCCCCGACAGCCCGGGCATCTGCAGGTCGGCGAAGACCGCGTCGATGACCGGCAGCCCGCGCTCCTTGCGCTCCCGCAGTTCGGCGTCGTCGGAAGCGAGCAGGCGCAGCGCTTCGGACGCGTCGACCGCGGTGAAGACCCGGCCGATGTGGGGGTTGTTCTGCAGGCTCCCGGCCAGTAGGTCGAGCCCGTGCGGCTCGTCGTCCACGGCGAGGACGACGAGCCGGCGGTTGTCATTGTGCGCACTCACAGTGGTTCGCATCCTGCCCAGTGACTGCCGTGTTGTCCATACCGCTCCTGGGCGACCACTCTGCGCAACCCTCTGCTCCCTTCCGCGAACGGCGGGTCAGAGCCCGAAGCGTGCCCAGGCGGCCTTCTGCGAGACGGCGTCGATGAGCGCACTCGCCGCGGCGGGCGCGCCGATGCCCAGCCGGGCCAGCAGCGGCTTCTTCGGCTCGGCCACGGTGATCTCGGCCTCGGGGAAGCGCTCGGCGATCACCTCGCGGAGATTGCCGAGGCCGTCCACCAGGCCGAGTTCGAGTGCCTTGGCGCCCAGCCACACGTCGCCGGTGAACAGTTCCTCGGTGTCGGCCAGCCTGCCACCCCGCCGCTCCTTGACCCAGTCCACGAACAACTCGTGCAACTGGGTGTGCATCTTCTTGAGCCACTCGACGTCTTCGGGCTTCTCCGGGCTGAACGGGTCCAGCCGCGACTTGTTCTCGCCCGCGGTGTGCAGGCGCCGCTCGACGCCGAACCGTTCGAGCAGGCCGGTGAAGCCGAAACCCCCGCTGATCACCCCGATGGACCCGACCACCGAGGTCCGGTGGGCGTAGATCTCGTCGGCCGCGCACGCCAGCCAGTAACCCCCGGAGGCCGTCACGTCCTCGCAGAACGCGAGCACCGGGACACCCGGTTTCTTCGCGGCGAGCTGCCTGATCCGCTCGGCCACCAGGCCCGACTGGGTGGGCGCGCCGCCCGGCGAGTTGATCAGCAGGGCCACCGCCTTGAGCCGGTCATGGCCGAAGGCCCTGGTCAGCGCCGATTCGACGGAGGCGACGTTGATCGTGCCACGGGACAGCGGGGACGGGGTCGGCGTGATCACGCCGTGCAGTTTGACCACCGCCACGACGTCCTTGCGGTCGCCCCGGTCGCCGATACGGGGGAGTTTGCTGGTCAATCTGTCCGTCACGCTGGTCATGGCCGCCAGATTACGGACTGCGCCGCGCGTGTGCAGGTGAGGAATCCCTGACTTCCTGCGGTGGCACCGCGGCCGAGTAGTCCGGCAGTTCCGTGCGGACCCCGGGGGCGAATTTCGGCACCCGGAGGGTCACCTTCATCCCCGCGCCCGGAGCGGTCTCCACCATCAGTGCGTACTCGTCGCCGAAGAGCTGGCGCATGCGTGCGTTGATGTTCCCGAGGCCGACGTGCGCACCGGTGCGGTGGGAATTGCGGAGGTCGGCCAGCCGGGCCGGGTCCATCCCGATGCCGTCGTCCTCGACGCTGATCAGCGCCTCGGTGCCGTGGTCCTGCGCGGTCACGGTGACCATGCCGCCGCTCGGCTTGTTCGCCAGCCCGTGCTGGACGGCGTTCTCCACCAGCGGCTGGATGATCAGGAACGGCACCACGACCGACAGCACCTCGGGTGCGATCTTCAGCCGCACCTCCAGTCGTCCACCGAACCGGGCCCGTTCGATGGTCAGGTACTGGTCGATGTTGCGCAGTTCGTCGGCCAGCGAGGTGAACATGCCCGACGTGCGGAACGAGTAGCGGGTGAAGTCCGCGAACTCCTGGAGCAGATCGCGGGCCTCCTCCGGGTCGGTCCTGATCAGCGCGGAGATCGTGTTGAGCGCGTTGTAGATGAAATGCGGCGAAATCTGCGCGCGCAGGGCCTTGATCTCGGCCTGCTGCAGCTGCAGCTTCGACTCGTCGAGCCGGGCCAGCTCGAACTGGGTGCAGACGAACTGGGCCACCGCGCCCGCCATCTGGATCAGGCGCTTGCCGTGCGAGCGCCCGACCACGATGAGCACGGCCTCGATGTCGCCGTCGACGAGGAGCGGCACGATCACCGCGGTCTTCATCTTGCAGGTGCCGCGGTGGTCGCAGGGCAGGTCGTCGTGGGAGACCACCTCGCGGCGGTGCTTGCGGACGGCCAGGCTGATGGCCGCGGTGAGGTCCACGTAGTGGTCGTTGGCCTCACCGTCCCACGAGGCCAGCGCGCCATCGGGGTCGGTGATGCCCACGGCGACGCATTTGAGCAGTTCGAGCAGTTGCGAGGTGATGCGGTCGGCGGACTCCTGGTCGAATCCCTTGCGGAGGTCGGGGGTGGCCTTCGACATGTGGTAGACCGCTTCGAGCACCGCATCGTCGACGAAACTGCTCGGCTTGCGTGAGCGGGCCAGCACGACGATGAGCGCGATCAACAGCAGGCCCGCGACACTCCACGGAATGATCTGCGCGATCGGCAAGTCGGACACGGCGTCCATGCTCTGCGCTCGATCGGCCGGGTGCAAGGTTTCGAGCCCACTTTCTGTGTAGATATCGCCACCCTCCGACACGGAGAGCCCTGCCGAAAGCGAAGGGTTCGCCGCATTGTCATGGGTACTGTCGCAATTAGACTCTAAATGGGTGAAACCGAGCAAGAGTCGCCGTTACCGAATGCGGGCGGCGAGGACCCGGCACTACTTGAGCAGCCGGGACAGCCTGCGGTCGGCAAGCGGTTTCCCGCCGGTCTGGCAGGTCGGGCAGTACTGGAAGGCCTTGTCGGCGAAGGAGATCTCCCGCACCGTGTCCCCGCACACGGGACAGGGCAGGCCGGCGCGGCCGTGGACGCGCAGCCCCGAGCGTTTCTCGCCCTTCAGCCGGGCCGCGTCCTGCCCGACGGACCGTTCGACGGCACCGGTGAGCACCTCGCGGATCGCCGCGGCCAACCGGTCCAGCGCCTCGTCGGAGAGCCTGCCGGGCGTGGCGTACGGGGACAGCTTCGCGGTGTGCAGGATCTCGTCGGAATAGGCGTTGCCGATGCCGGCGATCAGGGACTGGTCGGTGAGGGCGGTCTTCAGCCGCTCGGTGCGGCCGGCGAGCAGTTCGCCGAGCCGCGTGCGGTCCAGTTCGAGCGCGTCGGGACCGAGCCGGGCGATGCCCGGCACCTCCCCCGGGTCGGCCACGATCCAGACCGCGAGGCCCTTCTTCGTGCCCGCCTCGGTGAGGTCGAACCCCACTTCGCCGGACAGGTGCACGCGCAGCGAGAGCGGCCCTCGCCCCGGCCTTGGCGGTTTGACCGGCAGGGAGTCGGACCAGCGCAACCAGCCCGCCCTGGCCAGGTGAACCACGAGGTGGAGACCGTCGCAGTCGAGGTCGAGGTGCTTGCCGTGGCGTCGGGCACCGGTGACCCGGCGGCCGTGCAGTTCCGTCCACTGTGGAGTCACCGTCTTGAGCACGCTCAGCGAGACCACGTCGATGCGCGTCACGGTTCGGCCCACCGCGTTCTCGCGGAGGTGGTGGGCCAGCGCCTCGACCTCGGGGAGTTCCGGCATGCGCTATTCCATCGGATGCAGCGGACCGTCGAAATCGGGCAGGGATTCGCGCTGGATCGTCTTGGCGACCTTGGCCAACTCGCCCCGCACCCGGAACATGCCGGACACGATACCCACCCAGCGCTCCGGCGGGTGTTCCCCGAGCACGTCGCCCTCGGTCTCCGCGACCACCGTCCACGGGCGGTTCAGGACCCAGCGCAGCGGGAAGAACAGGGCGATCAGCAGCAGGCCCCAGATCACCCAGGCCGGGACGACGACGCCCTCCGGCAGCCAGGCCACCAGGATGACCGCCAGCAGCACCGTGACCGACAACATCGCGATGCCCGGGGTGGGACTGCCCGCGACGTCGTGTTCGAAGTCCTCCACGGTGGCCGGACGCCGCCACTCCATCTGCGAGCGGACCACCCATTCCCGGCCGTCCTCGCCCCGCACCAGCCGGTTCATCGTTCGTAGCCTCCCGCGCACGCTCGGTCGTTCGTGAGCGTGGTCAACGGTAGCGCGACCGGGGCGGGCGGCGCGAGATCCAGATCGGGGACCGGCCACCCGAACGGGCTACTGCCGTCCCGGCTCCCGGTTCCGGCCCTACTTCCGGCCGTACTCCGGCCGGTCATGTCCGTCGTGCCGGTCGTGGTCGCGGCCGTGGTCCTGGGGCGGGCCGGACCACCAGTCCAGCGCGCCCTTGTCCGGTGTGTGGTTCCAGGCGTTGCCGTCCGGATCGGGCCCGAGGTCGTCACGCGGCCGGTCCGGCCTGCCGCTGGGCGGGGTCGGGCTCGGATCGCTCAGGGTGGTGGTGGGCTTCCCGCTCGACTTCGTCGGGGTGCCCGGTGTGCTCGTGTCGTCCCGCTGGCCGACGCTGGTCGTGGTGGTGGCCTGGGAAGACGCCGAACCCGAACTCGAGATGCCTGCCGTGGAGCTCGACACGGTCCGGCTGCCGGAGGAGCGGGAGGCGGCGGTGCCGGACTCGCTCCCCCGCGCGCTGCCCTGCCGGTTCTGCTGCTCGGCCCTGGTGCCCATCCGGCCGGGCAGGCGCAGCGTCGTCTGGTCGGACGCGACCGGCGACAGCGGCGGCAGGTCGGGCGGCGGAGACTGCGGAAGCGCGATCTGCAGTTCGATCCCACCCTGCGGCAGGTCCATCGCCTGGGTGTGGGAGCCGATCATGGCAGGCACGGCGATGCCGAAGGCACCGGCCGCGGCCGTCGACGCCACCGCGATCCCGATCTTGAGCTTCGACAGCAGGAGGCTCTTGAGCGTGGCCAGCGCCCCCGAAGACGACACGGTCGAAGCCGCGCCCGCCGCGGTGGCCACCGCGGGCACCAGCAGCGCCAGCACACCGGCGTGCGCCCGCAGCGAGGAGCAGACGTCCCGCAGTTCGGCGTGCATCGAGCGGCAGGAGGCGCAGCCCATCAGGTGGTTGCGGATCCGGCTCGCCTCGGAGCCGGTGACGCTGCCCGCGGTGTAGCCGCCGAGCTTCTCCACGACCCCGCGGCAGCCGACGTCGGAAGTGCGGTTCATCGCCAGATGCGCCTGCAGATACGCGGCCCGCAGCCCCTGCCGGGCGCGGCGGGCCAGCGCCGCGGTCGCGTTGGCGCTGAGACCGAAGTGGGGCGCGACCACGGCGGGCTGCTCGCCCTCGACCTCGGTCTGCCACAGCACGGAGCGCCAGCGCTCGGGCAGGCTGGTGAAGGCGGTCGCGATCAGGGTGTGTTCGGCGGTGCGCGCGTGCGCGTCCGTCCCCGCACCCACGCGGACCGTGAGCTCGTCGTCGGTCACCGGCACGTCGCGGCGCGCGCCGTGCCACTCCCACGAAACCCGCCTGGCGACGGTCAGCAGGTACGCGCGGACGTGGTCCTTGGGGCCCGCACCGCGGCGCAGGGCCTGCAGAACCCGGAAGAAGGTTTCGGCGGTGATGTCCTCCGCCTCGGAACTGTCGCTCGCTATCCCGCGGGCCAACCGGCGCACGGCGCCCGCGTGCAGCTCGAAAAGCTCACTGAACGCCTTGTCCTCCCCCGACCGCAAACGGCGCAGAAGGGCCTGCTCGTCAGCCGACACCGTCCGTTGCGCCGGCACCGTCGCTTCTTCCGTCATCCGGCCAGGCACCTCCTCCCCCGGGAGCGGGGACTAACCCGTTCGGTTGAATGGACACACCATACGGAGCGAAGCGTCGGCCGTCACCCCTTGTACTCCGTGAGTGACAGAGTTACCTCCGACCGGGTGGGTGCAAGGCGCCCGGATGGCAGGGTATAGAGTATGTGTCGTCGCACCGGCCAGGGCCGGGCGCGCGGACGTAGCGCAGCTGGTAGCGCATCACCTTGCCAAGGTGAGGGTCGCGGGTTCGAATCCCGTCGTCCGCTCCGGTGAAAACATCCCCCGCGTCCTCCCGCGGGGGATGTTTCGTTTTCGGACGTCTTCCGGGCTCAGCCGTCGCGGCGGATCATGCGGCCGGCACCGGCCGCGACGGTGGTGGCGAGAATCCAGCCCATCGCGACGAAACCGTCGCTGACCCACTTGTCCCAGCCGTGCATGTACCAGCGGCCCTTGTTGCCGAAGTCCACGATGGGGACCAGCAGGTCGGCCGTGTACCAGATGGGGTTCCACTCCATGCCGCTGTCCTGCGAGTTGACCACGCAGCGGGCCCCGATCTTCAGCAGGGCGTTCGCCCCCGTCTGCGTGTCCTCCAGGCAGGAGTCGTGGCCCAGCCAGAAGTACATGCTGCCCGCGACCAGCAGCCCGATCAGCCAGCCGAGCGCCCGCACCGGCCGGTAGCCGTAGCCGACCATCCAGCGCTGCAGCCGGCTCCACACCCGGATCCCCATCGCGCGGAACAGGCCATAGCCGGCGGCCAGTGCCTCGTAGCGGTACTGCTGCTTGCGGAACAGGACCGTGTCCGCGTGCTCCTCGTTGCCGCTGGTGCGCAGCATCGCCGCGAGCTGGTCGTACGGCCCCGGCCGGTACCCGGGCATCGCCTCGCGCAGCTGGCTGATCCGCTTGTCCACGGCACGGTCGTTCTCCAGGCCGATCGGGTGCCGCAGCGCGTCGTACCGGAAGCCCTCCAGGTCGATTCCGCGCTCGGTTTCCCAGAACGCGTCGTTGTCCTCCAGTGATCGGCAGTGCGCGTGCCGCAACAGGATGCGGCCCTGGGGTGGGACGCTCGGATTGAGCACGAGTTCGTCCGCTTCGAGGTCGCTGGCGTTGAGCGCGATGTCGTGTCCCGCCCCGGAGCCCAGCACCGCCCCGGACAGGTCGATGCGGCGTGCCGCGCTCGCCCCGTCCATGTTCACCCCGCCTTCGGCACGGAAACTCCGGTCGTTGGAGAAGGTGAGGCTGATGTTGCGGCCGGCCTTCACCGTCCGCAGATCGACCGAAAAGCTCGTCTGCGGCCGCCTCATCGGCTGGACGACCTCGGTGCCGAACAACTCGACGCTGCCGCCCACGTCGGTGCCCTGCAACCGCAGCGTGCCCTCGATGCTGCAGTTGGTCAGGTGGAGGTTGCCCGCCACCTTCATGCGGCGGGCGGACAGCACGTCCCGTTCGGCGTGCTGCAGGTGTGCCCGGGCGGCGAGCAGGTTCCCGCCGATGCTCACGTCGGCCATCCGCACCTGCCCGGACGGCACCCGCAGCCCGGTGGCCTCGAAGTCCCCGCTGATCTCGCTGCCGTCGAGGTGCAGTGCGCGGTCGTAGTACGGCTCGATCGGGCCCCTCGGCACGGTGATGCGGGCGCGGGCCAGGCGCAGCGTGCCACCGATCCTGGCGTTGAGCATCCTGAGCGTGCCGACGGCGGCGAGCCCGTCGGACAACTCGACGTTGCCGTCCACCCGCAACCGGTCCGCGACGAGGGCGGGCCACGGATCGACGTACGGGTCACTGGATTCCCACGCGTTCACCGCGATCGGGCCGCGCTGCGGGCTGCGGAGGTCAGCGCCGCGGAAGACGATGTCCCCGTTCACCCTCGCACTGGGCAGGTGAAGCACTCCGCGCGCGTTGAACGGCTGACGCTTGCTGCCGAAATTGTCCACATCGCACAGCAGGCTGCCGCCCACGTACAAGCCGTTGCCGTCGAGCGCGAATCCCTTGGGGTTGCGCAGAACGGCGCCCGAGAGGTTGACGTTGCCGCCGGTCCACATGCCCGGAACGCGGACCTCGCCGTCGGCCCTGAGCCGGTAGGCCAGGAAGGCGCCGCTGATCTTCAACCGGTCGGCCTGGATAGCCCTGCCGTGCACCGAATCGATCACGGTCCTGGTGAGCACCACGGAACCCTCGATCACCGCGTCGGTCAGGTTCAGCGCCGCGTCGACAATACCCCGCTCGCGCGAATCCTCGCGCTGCACTGCGGTTTCCCCCTCGTTGGTACCCGGCATCGGCTGCACGACACTGCGGATCAACCGGACGTCATTGCGGCTGCGCAGGTTCCGCGCCCTGAGCCCCGGTAACCAGCACCGGCGGAACACCAGTCCCAGCAGTTTCGCCTCTCGCACGTCGGGGGGGAATTCGAAACGACAGTTCTCGAACCGGAACAGGAAGTCGAGGTCGGCACCGCGCAGATCGAGCTTTCCGGTGATATACGCGTTCTCGACGGGGACGATCGGGGCGTTCGTGCTCTGGCGGCGCCAGCGCCGTAGGCCGCCGGAACCGGGCTCCAGCAGCGGTCTGACCAGGTCCGCGGCGGGCAGGTGATAGCGGACGTCGGGGATTCCGGCGAATGGGTCGAGCGGGCCGAGCTCACGTTCGGCGGGTCCGGCCTGGCCGTTTGCCATCGCGCTTGTCCTCCTTGAATCCTCGCCGACTCCGATTTCACCGGCTACCGCCATTGTGGATCATCGCGCGGTGCATTGCGATCATCATCGCCTCACTCGGCACCGGTGGGACGGGTCGACCGGATGTGCCGTTCCGCTGAACGCGCGATTGCTCGCGGTTATCGTCGAAATATGGCGGCCCTCACCGAAC
>NZ_VJWX01000019.1 GCF_007713715.1 Amycolatopsis rhizosphaerae | reverse complement strand
ACATCAGCATGTCGTTCGCGCGCGCCCGAGGCAGTAGCGCTCCTATCCGACTTGATGGTGGTGGTGGGTACACCTTCCGCATCCGCGCCCGAACCAGCCACTACCAGCGCAGACTCCAAACCTGAAAGTGCGGCTGGAGTACCAGTACTCCAGCCGTAGATCGTGATCACGGATGGGAAGGTCAGGCCCGGGACGCTCCGAGGAACCGCAGCACGGCCAGGACGCGGCGGTGGTCCGCGTCGACCACGGGCAGGTCAAGCTTGGCGAAGATGTTGTTGATGTGCTTCGCCACGGCGCTCTCGCTGACCACCAGCGCCTGCGCGATGCCGGCATTGGAGCGCCCCTCGGCCATCAGGCCGAGCACCTCCCGTTCGCGGGGGGTCAGCCGCGCGAGCGGGTCGCTGTCGCGCCGCAGCAGCAACTGGGCGACGACCTGCGGGTCCAGGGCCGTGCCCCCGTCCGCCACTCGCCGGACCGCCGCCACGAAGTCGGCGACATCGGCAACCCGCTGTTTGAGCAGGTAGCCCACACCGCTGGTGTTCGCAGACAGCAGATCAGCCGCGTACCGTTCCTCCACGTACTGCGAAAGCAGCACCACCGGCGTCCCCGGCCAGCGCCGACGGATCTCCATCGCCGCCCGCACCCCCTCGTCGGTGAAGCCGGGCGGCATCCGGACGTCGATCAAGGCGAGTTCGGGCCGGTGCTCCGCCACTGCCGCCAACAGCCCCTCCGCGTCGCCGGCTTCCGCGGCGACCTGGAACCCGCCCATCTCCAGCACCTTGCTCAGGCCGACCCGCAACAACACCGAATCCTCGGCGATCACCGCGCGCACGGCAGCTCCGCGGTGATGGTGGTGGGCCCGCCAACGGGGCTGCTGACGTGGAAGGTCCCGTCGAGGGAGCCGACCCGCTTGGCCAGCCCGGTCAGCCCCGTGCCGGCGGCGTCGGCACCGCCCAGCCCGTCGTCGGTAACGCGCACTCGCAGCACGTCGCCGACCTGACGGACTATCACCTCTGCACGCATCGCGTTGGCGTGCTTCGTTGCATTGGTCAGCGCCTCAGAGATCACGAAGTACGCGACTGACTCCACGTTGGGCGCCAACCGCTCCTCCAGATTGACCCGCAGCCGCACCGGCAGGGGCGTGCGGGCAGCCAGCCCGGACAACGCCGCGTCCAGACCTCGGTCTTCGAGCACGGCCGGGTGCAGCCCCCGCACCAGGTCATTGAGTTCGGCGATCGCCTCCTTCGCCTCCAGGTGCGCTCTCGCGATCACCTCGCGGGCATCACTCGGCAGGTCCGGGCGGGTGGCAATGGCCAGACCCAGGTTGACCGCGAGAGACACCAACCGCTGCTGGGTGCCGTCGTGCAGGTCGCGCTCGATCCGGCGGCGCTCCGCGTCGACGGCCTCGATCAAGTCGGTCCGGCTCACGGCCAGCTGATCGACCCGCTCCTGGAGCCGCCGCGCCCGGCTGGGCCCGAGCAGGCCCAACGCCAGCCGCGCCTCGGCCCGGGCTACTGCCCGCGCGGTCCAGGGCAGGGCGCACAGGAGGAGGAGTCCAGCCGCTGTGTAAGCCGGCAGCTGGGTCAGGTAGCCGAACCAGTCCTGGCGGATTCCGGTTGGCAGCGCCCATGACCAGGCGTAGGCGATGACGCCCGCCAGGCACCCCGCTGCCACCGCGAGCACCAGCAGCTCCAGCAGCGCGAGCAGCGGGCCCAGCAGGAGGTGGTAGCCGATCTTGCGCCAAGGCTGCGTCGCCGCGAGCCATCGGGCGGTCGAGGCCCACGTCCGTTGTTCCGGCGCGGTGGGGGTGAGCCGGGGGACGTCCACACCGATGAGCACCCGGTAGCGAGCCCGCTGAACGGCCGTCAGCACCGGGGCGCCGAGCAGGACCAGGGCGGCCGACATGGAAACCGTAAGGAGCCAGTTCCCCGTCCTGTCGGTAGTCGTCGCCGCCCAGGCCCACACGGGCACCAGCGCCAGGTGCGGCAGCACACCAGCGGCAAGAAAGCCGGTGTCCCGCCGCGCCCGGAGGACTGTGCGTCTCAGTCCAGCCGGAATCGTCATGGCACGACGCTAGGGCACTGCAGGAGGACGCTGCCATGAAACCTGTACCCGATCTCATGGTGAACCTAGTACCAGCTGTAGATCTTGATCTTGGCCTGTGGGCGGACAGCACCTCGGATCGGTAGGTCGGCTTCTGCTGGCCGCTGGCAGGTAGACCGGGCCCGGTGGAACAGGCACTATGCCCCGGTGAGCATCGTCATCAAGTTCTTCGTGGCACCGGACGCCAAAGCTGCCCCTGCTGTCGCGGAGGGTGGTCCCGACGGGGTCTTCGAGTCCCTGACCTTCGGCAACTTCGATATCGAGAAGGCTCTGATCGACCGTGGCCGTCGTCAGGATCCCGTCCACGATCAACGGCCAGATCGCCGCCGTCGCCTCATCGGCACCGAACCGCAACGCGAACTCGCGACCGTGCCGGTAAGAGGCGTACGCCGCGCCGAGCGCGACCAGCGCGGTGCACGCGCATTGCACCCACAACGCGCGGTCCCGCCGTACGGATGCCGACCGGCCTACCGGCACATGCGGAACCTCGGCGCGAAGGTGGTCGGCTCCGCACGCGATGCGGGCCAACCCGTCAGCCTGAACTGGGGTCAGGCCGGTGATAAGCACGTCGCGGCTCATCGGGAACCACCCGCCACCACACGACGGGTGCCCACCGGGCGGATCGTGATCTCAGGACCTTCGACCGGCACTTCGCGCGAGGTGCAAGACAACTAGAGCCTCCGGCGGCCAGGGCTCTGCCCTGGACCCGGCACCGCTTCGGAGATCACCTCATCCCGTAAATGGGTAGGTGGAGAAACATGCCCGGGGCACAATTACAGGAGGTCAACCGAGCTCGACAGTGGCCCACGCACCCGAGGCCGCATGCCGCGACGATAGGTACTCTTGTGACGAGAAGCTTGCCTGCCGATGTACTGGACGTCCTCGACACCGTCCTGCGCCGGGACAACCCGGTTCACCGCGCTCTCCGTAGGCAGGTTCCACACCTCAAGATTTGCAACCGGTGCGCGTGTGGCTGCGGGACAGCGTTCTTCGAGCTCGACACGACTGCGGTTGAGCGAGTGGCCTCCGCAGGATCGAGAACCGTGGTGGCCGCCGACGCCCAGCTGTATACAGACGAGGGTGAGTGCGTCGGTGAAGTTCTGGTGTTCACACACGACGGCTATCTGTCGTGGCTGGAGGTCTGCTCTTTGAGCGACGAAGTCGAGGTGACGCTGAGCGCCGCCCGCCGGTGGCTCCAGTCCAATATGGACGCGGACAACTAGAACGAGCTGACACCGAGTGCCGTTTTACTGCCGTTAATCACCCCGAAGACACCGGAATGCGCCCGAACCAATCGGTGTTTGCGTCCGGGAAAAGGCCAGGTCACCGGAGATGACCGGAACTGCCCGGCCCCATCGAGCAACGGGTTGTCCAACAGCCCCTCCAGAGCCGCCGCGCGAAGCGTGAGCGGTCCAGTCCGTTGATCGCCATCGCCAGGTGGCACAGTCGGCACATGGCACAACCAGCCGGCATCGGCGACGTCATCCAGCGGTTTCCGATCGGTGAGCACGTGTCCGGGCGGATCAGGACCTACCTCCGGCCCAACAGCCGCACCGGCCTGTTCGTGGACCTCGAACCAGGCGTAACGGGCTTCGTCGACGGCACGGAGTTGCCGCTCCATGCCCACGACTGGCCACCCATCGGCGCGGCCATGCGGTTCGAAGTCCTTCGCCACGACCTCTACGAGAGCGTGTACGACAACCCCCACCGATGCCAGGTCCGGCTCTGGCCACTCGACCGGCGCTGGCGCAAGCCCCGGGCCCACCACTGGGGCTTCGACGACGAACAATGGGCCAGCATCCAAGCCCGCTACCGAATTGGCGCGACCGTGACCGGCACCGTCGACAGCGTTGCCAGGGGCAACCGCTGGTACACCGTGCACTTCGATGACGTCTGGGCCCGAGTGAGCTGGACCGGTACTCCGCCTGCGGTGGGAACCACCGGCCGGTACACGGTGTCCCGACTCCTGGATAGCACCCATCGAATCCTTATCACGCCCGAGACGACGTCGTAGGGGCCACCAGCGAACCTGCATCGCCCCGTCCTTCGCCTCCGGCAGCCAGGGCGCTGCGAGGAGGTCACCTCAGCCGCAGGGTGAGAAATCAGGACAGCGGGGACGGTTGCAGGATATACGGCATGGCGGCCGACACGTGCCCGAGTTGCGGGCAGCCCTTGGAATCCCACAACCGACATGTTCGGTTCACGCTGCCTGACCCCGTGCTCAATCTGACCGACTGGGCGAACGAACCAGGCACATGGATGAGCCATGAAACACCCCGCGACTCCGTGAGGCATCAACGGGAGCGGTGAGCATGCCCCAAGGTGGAACCGGGTTCGCAAGCCACCCCGAAATGCGAAGGTCTTGGTAGGCGGGCTCCCACCACATCCCGAAGATGTTCGGCAGCTCGGAGGGATCCACGGCCAGCCAAACGCTATAAGTGAGGGTATGTCCGCCTGCGAGGTGGATGGGCAACAACGCTCGAACAAAGGCGCCAACTTCAGGAACCTGCATCGTTAGGACGCGGCCACGCCAGTTCCCATACGTCGGCCGCATCAGCCGACACGAGTACGCGAGCCGCGTTCACCAAACGAGATTGCAGACGGCAGTCCCCTTGCGACAGTGCCAACCGACAGTTCCATCGGGTAGGACCGCGCCGCAGACAACCAACGGCAGGCGACCACAGCAATGGCCAACTACTGCGCCCGACGTAGGTGTCCGTCGTCTGCGACACCCGTGAGTCCCGCACGTGTCCTCGCATGTCCGCAACCCAGACTGCGCAGCCGTGACGTCTCACGAGCGTTTCCGGTGCAGTCTGTGCGCCGAGGAGCATGCGGGCCCCCGCTCAGCTACGGCACACGCGCGCCTGCCTACTGGCGCGACGACCTGGCCTCCCAGCCGGGGAACCTGCTCACCGCTGACCAATGCGTGATCGCGAACGAGCACTTCTTCGTCCGCGCCCGCATCGTCCTACCCATCGTCGACAGTCCGGAAACCTTCGAATGGAGTGTCTGGGTCTCCCTCAGCCCAGGCAACTACCAGCGCGCCTGTGACCTGTGGAACGACCCGGCCAGGGTCAACGAACCACCCTACTTCGGCTGGCCGGTGATGGTCCGGGTCCTTGTAGACCACGGCCCCCGCGACGATGAGGGCCATATCGCAGATGATCGCAACCGGCCGGTGCAGGAGCGCTGTTTCTGACTAGTCCAACATCATCCATTCTATCCCGGTGAAACGATGGCAGTTGCCGAAAGGAGAAATTGGGTTGACGACAGCAAATGTGATTCGGCTTGACCAGTTGGCCGCAGCAGCCGCAAAGCTCTTCGAACACGTCAGAGAGGTGCACGGCGACACCGTGGAGGTCGATGCCGACTACTTCTGGTCCATCCCGCCCGATGCGCTCTACAACGTCTACGAAGAACCCGAAAAGCTCACCATTGGTCAGTTGTCGGAGTCCGAACAGCACATCCGACAGCTCCTGGAGGGCCAGCGACCTCCTCTTGCCTACTACTTGGTCTGGCTCAGTGACCTGCTGCGCGCCGTGGGCTACACGGTGGCCGGGTGGCCTCTGCCGAACTTGGCTCATGTCCAGGGTGGCGTTCTCGCCCAGGATGCTCCCCCGCTTGACCAAGCGGAACAGCGCTCCATATACTTCTGGAGCGTTGTTCCGCTTGCCTCATAGTACGGCGCCGAGGTGGCGCCGGCCAGGCACAACCGCCGAAAAGGAGAGTCATGCAGTACCGCACGCTGGGCCGGACCGGGATCAAGGTCAGCCCCTACTGCCTGGGCGCCATGATGTTCGGCGCCATCGGCAACCCCGACCACGATGACTCGATCCGGATCATCCACAAGGCCCTGGACGCGGGGATCAACTTCGTCGACACCGCCGACATGTACTCACGCGGCGAGTCCGAAGAGATCGTCGGCAAAGCCCTCAAGGGCCGCCGCGAGAACGTCGTACTCGCGACCAAGGTCCACAACCCGATGGGCGACGATCCGAACCAGCGGGGCAACTCCCGGCGCTGGATCATCGCCGAGGTCGAGAATTCCCTGCGCCGCCTGCAAACCGACCATCTCGACCTGTACCAGGTCCACCGCCCGGACCCGTCGGTGGACGTGGAGGAGACGCTCTCAGCGCTGTCGGACCTGATCCACAGCGGCAAGGTGCGGGCGATCGGCTCCTCGTGCTTCCCGGCCTCGGAGATCGTCGAAGCGCAGTGGGTCGCCGAACGGCGCGGCCTGCAGCGCTTCCGCACCGAGCAGCCGACCTACTCGATCCTCAACCGCGGCATCGAACGCGAGGTGCTGCCGGTCTGCCAGCAATACGGGATGGGCACGCTGGTCTGGAGCCCGCTGGCCGGGGGCCTGCTGACCGGCCGGTACCGCAAGGGCCAGCAGGCGGACACTCACCGGGCCAACTACGGCTTCAAGCACCTCAGCGACGAGCGCCGGCTCGATGCTGTCGAGCAACTCGTCTCGCTCGCCCAGGACGCGGGTTTACCGATGACCCACCTGGCGATGGCGTTCGCGATCGCCCACCCGGGCGTGACCTCGGCGATCATCGGGCCGCGCACGATGGAACACCTCGACGACCTGCTCGCCGGTGTCGAGACCACCCTCGACGACGGCATCCTCGACAAGATCGACAAGATCGTCCCGCCCGGCACCGACATCGGCACGCTCGACATGGCCTACCAGCCGCCCGCCCTGCAGCGGGCCGGCCTGCGGCGCCGGCCCATGGACGAGCGCGCCGCCGCCTAGCTGGTCGAGGACGGGAGCCAGGCCGTCGACCTCCCCGCCATTCACGATGACCGGTCGACGGCCTGACTGCTCGAACCCGTCAGATGGCGCCGCTGTCGATATCGCCCTTACCGTGCTGGTCGTACTTCGAGACCAGGGCATCATGAATCGGCTTGTCCAGCGAGCCGCCCGGAAGTTTCGCCGCACCCAGGTAGGACCACAACCGGAACTGGATGTCACGCAAGGAGAAAACCAGCCAGTCCGTCACGGCCTTCTCACCATCGAAGAAGAAGAATGACAAGGAGTACGTGAGCGTGCCGTCGCGGTCGTTCGCCGCGTAGCCGATCTGTTTGGCGACCTTACGCAGCGGGACACTCTTTCGGGTGAACAGTTGCGAGCTGACCTTGTTGCTGTCATCCGCCCAGGCGCGGACGCCGTCCACGGCGCTCTTGACGTAGCCTTCGGACCCGGCCGCGATCTGGTTCAGCGCGCGGTACACATACTGCGAAACACTGTTCCCGCCGCCGCTGCTCTTGAGGTCCGTCTGATCAAACCCGGGGATCAGCCATCCCATTTTCTGCAGCTCGTTGGTCACGATCTTGAAGAATTCCTCGGGGTGGTCGATGGAGTTGTCCACCCCCGGTGTTCCGTACTTCACTCCGAGGTCGTGGTTCGCCCTTCGCTCGGCGAACCACTGGGAAAGCGTGGCATCCTGCGTCTGAACCGGCTTCATCGACGGCGCGGAAACGATCATGGAACGCCCGTTGATCACACCCAGATTTGCTTGCTCGGTTCCCGCCCTGGCCTCCGGAACGAGCAGTTCCAGGGGCATTGTATCCAACTCGGAATCCAGAATATGGTCCACTGCGGAAGAAACGGTCTCCGTCATTTGAGAAATACCTCTCGGGATTACTGCTGGAACGATGCACGGACTACAAGATTCAGCCTCTCTCCTATCTTTTTCGTGATTTTGTCCCTGACTTCCCTGAATCTTTTCTCGTTCAGCCGGTATCCATAGGCGGGCAGCCAGTAGGTGGTTCCCTGGTCGAACGGACTCCCCAATCCTGGTGCCGGTTCCTGCGGGTACCTGAGGACGAGGAACGCCAGGGACAACTCACGTCCCTGATCGCCCGGGCCGACCTCGGCGAACATCCGGCAACGCACAAGCCGCTTCTCCCCAGGCCCGCCGTCGAGTGTGGCGTCACCGAAGGTGCCGGCCGCGGACATGCCAAGGCCCGCGAGCGGATCGAGAAGCCGCCAACCGAAGACGAGCGGAGCCGGAGTGGTGAACTTCTTGCCGACGAGGCCGAGTGTGGTCTTTTCCGGGGACGCGGGCGCGAAGTCGGCGGAAACATCACTTCCGGTTTCCGCCCAGCCTTGCAGGCCGAGCTCATTGCGAAAAGTCTGCAGCCACTGCTTCGGGTCCCGACCCTCGGGTGCGTCCGGGTTGCTCCCCGTCCCACCCTGTCTGGTGTCGTGTATTGCTCGCAACTGCGCGTACAGGATCGACACGGTCATCTCGTCGAATGCCGGCGGCGATAGATGATCACCGACAAGCAGCGCCCGCGAGTTGATCACAGCCACCGCAGGGCATTCATATACCGATATCTTTCCTTCTGCCAATAACGCGTTTCGCGCACTCGCCGCGCTCGTGCTCGAGATAGACATGGCAGCTCACAACTGGTTTCGGTTTCCACGCTGTCACCCAAGCATTGCACCCGCCATGCGCCGATCTCGACACCTCGACCGGGTGAGCCTTGCCGCGATTTCGTTGCCTACTCAATAATAAAATGATGACCGGTGCAACCGATCCGGCGCGTCGTTGATCCAATTACTCGTCTTCGAGCCCCGCAATTTCCCGATTGACAACAAGCGGGCGCTTCACATCCGCTGTCATTGGTCAATAATCAGGGGCTTCGGAAATGGCGGGCGAGCAGTGTGAGGCCCTCGGCGATGTCGTCGGTGGCGATGGTGCCGTAGCCGAGGACCAGCCCGGGCTGTGGTCGGCTGTCGGCGTAGTAGGCCGCCAGGCGCTCGACGGCGATGCCTGAGGTGCCTGCCCTTTGGAGTACGGCGTCGATGTCGATGGCGGTGTCCGGCTTGAGTCTGGCGGACAGGTGCAGGCCGGCGGCGGAAGGCACCGTGTCGAGCCAGTCGGCGAACTCGGTTTGCAGCGTCGTCACGATGCGTTCGCGCCGCTCGGCGTAGACACGGGTGGCCCTTCGCACGTGCCGGGAGAGTTCGCCGGAGTCGATGAAACGGGCGAGAGCAGCCTGCCCCACGTATTCGCTGTGCCAGTCGGTGAACCGCTTGGCGGCGCACAGCGCCGCTTGCAGCGAGGCCGGGGCGATCAGGAAACCGAGCCGCAGGATCGGCAGCAGTGTCTTGGAGAACGTGCCCACGTAGATGACCCGGCCGGTGCGGTCGAGGCTCTGCAAGGGTTCCAGGGGGCGGTCGCCGAAGCGGAACTCGCTGTCGTAGTCGTCCTCGACGATCACGGCGCCGCGGCGAGACGCCCATTCCAGCAGCGACGCCCGCCGGGCCGGTGACATCGGCATGCCCAGCGGGAACTGGTGGGAGGGTGTGACGTACACCAGGCGGACGCTGTCCGGCAGCGCACTCACGACCAGGCCCTCATCGTCCACGGGCACTCCCGCGACCCTGGCGCCCAGTGAGCGGAACAGCAGCCGCGCCGCCGGGTAACCCGGTTCCTCGACGGCGACGCTGTCGCCCGGTTCGATCAGGACCCGGCCGACGAGGTCGAGTGCCTGCTGGGCGCCCTGGGTGACCAGCACGTCGTCGGCGCAGGCACGGACGGACCGGGACACTCCGACGTACCGGGCGATGGCCTCGCGCAGGCCGGCGTGCCCGGAGGTTTCCGCGTAGCCGGAGATCGTCCGGACCGCCGAGGCCCGAAGCTCTCCGGCGACCAGCCTGCGCCAAGTGGCGAAGGGAAACAGGCCGGGATCCGGCGTGCCGACCCGGAAGTCGTGGACGGGCGGCGGGACGCCGGGGGTGGCGGTGGTAACGGCGTTCCAGATCGGACGGGGCTGGACGCCGCGTCCCGTCGGTGCCGCCCGGGAACGGGATCGGGCGCGTGCGGCCCGTGGCGCGACCGGTTCGGTCCCCACGAAGGTACCGGCGCCGACGCGGGCGACCACGAATCCCTCGGCCGCCAACCGCTCGTAGGCGACGGACACCGTGTTGCGGGCGACGGCGAGCCTGAGGGCGAGTTCCCGGGTGGGCGGCAGGCGTTCTCCCGGGCGCAGCCTGCCGTCCAGGATCGCGTCGGCCAGCTGGCGGTAGATGCGGGAGGCGAGGTCACCGGAACCCGCGAGCGAGACGTGGACGTCCACGGCAGGACCCTACATTGGCTCAATCAGTCTTGGGGAAATTGGCGCTTCTGTAGGCCAATCTCGGGCCGTTGAATGTCCGCAGGCAAGGAAAGAGCGATCGAGGAGTTCCCCTGTGACCACCGCCGACATGTGGTTCGACCCGAAATGCCCCTGGGCCTGGAACGCTTCGCGTTGGCTGCTCGAGGTGGAACGGGTCCGCGACGTGGAAGTGCGTTTCCATGTCATGAGCCTGTGGCTGCTCAACGAGGGCCGCGAGGGGCTCGAGGCGTGGTACGAGCGCTGGCTGGCCGACACGCTGGGCCCCGTGCGGGTGCTCATCGCCGCGGAGCAGAAGTACGGCACTCCGGTGCTTCGGGACCTCTACACGGCGTTCGGCAACCGGATCCACCACGAGAAGGCGACGATCGGCCGTGACCTGTACCTCGGCGCGCTGACCGAACTGGGCCTGGCCGAGGAGTTGGCCGACGCGGCCGAGAGCACCGGCTACGACGACGCCTTGCGGGTCAGCCACCGTGCGGGCCTCGACCCGATCGGTGAGGATCTCGGCACTCCGGCCATCCACGTCACCGGACCGGACGGAACCGTCAACGCCTTCTTCGGACCGGTGGTGAGCCCGGTGCCACGCGCGGAAGCGGCCGGGCGGCTCTGGGACGGCGTACTGAACGTCTCCGGCACGGCGGGGTTCTTCGAGCTCAAACGCGGCCGCACCGAGTCCCCTCGCGTCGACTGATGTCCCGGGTCGTTCCGCCCGCCGGGCCATTGCGGGTGCTGGCCTTGGCACAACTGGCCAACTCCCTTGGCGATGGCGCTTTCTACGCCGGCTCGGCGCTGTTCTTCACCCGTCTCGTCGGCCTCTCCCCGGCCCAGGTCGGGCTCGCGCTGACGCTGGCGTGGGCGGCCGCCATGCTGGCCGGGGTACCGCTCGGATTCCTCACCGACCGCTGGGGACCACGCCGTACCGCGGTACTTCTTTCCCTGGCGACGGCTTCGGCCCTGAGTGCCTTCCTGGTCGTGCGGTCGTTTCCACTCGTCCTGCTCACCCTCTGCGGATACGCCTGCTGCCAGGCGGGTCTGGCGTCGGCACGGCAGGCGCTGCTGGCCGGATCGGTGGCCCCGGACGAGCGGACCAGGGCACGGGCACACCTGCAGTCCACGCTCAACGCGGGACTGGCGATCGGCGCCGGCCTGGGCGCGCTGGCGCTCTCGGTCGGCACCCGGCCGACGTACCTGGCGGTCTTCACCATCGACGCGGTGAGTTTCCTCGTTGCCGCACTCGTGCTGCGCCGACTGCCCGAAACACGGCCGGTGCCGAAGGCACCCGCCACCGCGCCCCGGCGGTCCGTGCTCCGCGATCGGCCGTACACCCTGGTCACGCTGCTCAACGCGATCATGTGCCTGAACATGCCGCTGCTCAGCCTTGGCCTGCCGATGTGGATCGTGCAGCGGACCGGCGCGCCCGCGCCGATGGCCGCGGTGCTGCTGGTGGTCAACATGCTGGGCGTGGTGGCGTTCCAGGTGCCCGTGGCCCGGCGGGTGACCGGCCTGCACAGCGCCACCCGGGCAACCAGGCACGCGGGCGTACTGATGCTCGCCGCCTGCGCGCTGTACTCGCTGTCCGGAGTCGGCGTCGGGGCCGAAGCGGGGGTGGTCATCCTGATCGTCGCCGCGGTGATCCAGGTGTTCGGCGAGATGCTGCAGGGCGCGGGCAGCTGGGAGATCGGTTTCGGACTGGCACAGGCGGACAGGCAGGGCCAGTACCAGGGCTTCTTCGGCATGGGTCCACAGTTCGCCAGGACGCTCGGCCCGGTGCTCCTGACCGCGCTGCTGGTGACCTGGGGCGCGCCTGGCTGGTGGGCACTCGGCGGTCTGTTCCTGGTCGCCGGTGCCGCCTTCGGTCCGGCCGTGCGCTGGGCCCGGACCGACCTCGGCATCGTCGCGTCCTGAAGGAAACATTCACTCCGGTTGCTCGCCAGGCTCGATCGCGAGCGCCGACCTCACATGCGTTCCGGTGCGGCGATACCGAGGAGGCCGAGCCCGTGCTTGAGGGTGCGCGCGGTGAGCCCGCACAGCGCGAGCCGGTTGCCGCGGACCGGTTCTTCGGCTTTCAGCACGGGGCAGGCTTCGTAGAACGTGGTGAAGTCGCGGGCGAGATCGTAGAGATATCCACACAGGCGGTGCGGTTCGAGCGCCTCGCCGACCTCGGCGAGGGTGGTGCCGTAGGCGTCGAGTTCCAGCGCGAGGGCGCGTTCGGCCGGTTCGAGGGGGATGGAGGGATCGATCTCGCTCTCCGGGTCGCCCGCGTTGCGCAGGATGGACCGGATGCGCGCGTGGGCGTACTGGAGGTACACGCCGGTGTTTCCGGTGAACGACACCATGCGGTCGAGGTCGAAGGTGTAGTCCTTGACGCGTGAGGTGGACAGGTCGGCGTACTTGACCGCACCGATTCCGGCCTGTTCGGCGATCCGGTCGAGTTCGACGGGGTCGAGGCCGGGGTTCTTTTCGGCGACGACGGCGCGGGCGCGGGCCACCGCGTCGTCGAGGAGGTCCATGAGCCGCACGGTGCCCCCGGCGCGGGTCTTGAAGGGGCGTCCGTCCGGGCCGAGCACGGTGCCGAACGGGACGTGTTCGGCCGCGACCGTGTCGGTGAGCCATCCGGCGCGGCGGGCCGCTTCGAAGATCAGCCGGAAGTGCAGCGCCTGACGGGAATCCGTGACGTAGAGCAGGCGGTTGGCCTTGAGGTCGTGGATGCGGTAGCGGATCGTGGCCAGATCGGTGGTGTCGTACCCGTAACCGCCGTCGCGCTTGCGAACCATGAGCGGCACGGGATTGCCCTCGGTTCCGGTGACCTCTTCGGAAAAGACCACCAGCGCGCCGTCGCTTTCGACGGCGATTCCGGCGTCGACGAGTTCGGTGATGGTGTCGCCGAGCAGGGAGTTGTAGAACGACTCGCCGACGGAATCTTCCGGGGTGAGCAACACGCCGAGCCGGTCGTAGATGTCGCGGAATGCCCTTTCGGATTCGGCGACGATCTCCTTCCACTTGGCGAGTGTGGCGGGATCACCGGACTGGAGGGCGACCACCCGTGCGCGGGCGCGCTCGGCGAAGGCCGGATCGGCGTCGAACTCCTTGCGCGCGGCCTTGTACAACTCGTCCAGCGCGGACACGGCCGACGTGCCGCCGGAAAGTTCGTCGTGGTGCCAGGCGGTCTCGGGGTGCTCGTCGAGGTACTGGATCAGCATGCCGAACTGGGTGCCCCAGTCACCCAGGTGGTTCTGGCGGATGACCTCCGCGCCGAGGAAGCCGAGCACGCGGGCGAGGCTGTCGCCGATGATCGTGGTGCGCAGGTGCCCGACGTGCATTTCCTTCGCGATATTGGGCGCGGAATAGTCGAGGACCGTGCGCCGCCCCTCCTCCGGGGAATCGACACCCAAACGAGAACTCGCCAGGCGCGCGGAAACCTGCCCCCACACCGCGCGATCGGGAACGGTGAGGTTGAGGAAGCCGGGGCCGGACAACTCGACCGCACCGATCGGCCCGCCGTCGAGGGCTTCGGCCACCTGGGTCGCGAGTTCACGCGGCTTGGCACCGACCCGCTTGGCCAGGGCGAGTGCCGCGTTGGACTGGAAGTCGGCGTGCTCGGAGCGACGCACCACGGGGTCCGATCCCGCCAGTTCGGGACGTGCGCGCTCGATCGCCTCCGACACGGCGTCGGCGACCTGACCGAGCAGTGGCAGCACCACGTGGCTGTTCACGGCGACCCTTCTTCCTTTGCGCGCCTTGCGAGTTCATCGGCGACTGGAATCAGTCTCCCAGGTCGAACCCGTTGGTCGCGATCGGATCACTCACCGGAGACAGCTGCGGCTCAGTGTGTAGCGCTTTCGTGCGCTTGGCGGGCGGCCAGTAGTTCGGGCAGGTGTTCGCGGGTCCAAGCGCATTGGGCTGCCATCGGTTCGAAGAGGGTGCGGCCGAGCGGAGTCAGCTCGTACTCGACCCGGGCCGGGATTTCGGGGTAGACGGTGCGCGTGATCATCCCGTCTCGTTCCAGCGCCCGAAGCGATTCGGTGAGCACCTTGGGCGTGATGCCCCGCAGGGGCACCCGCAGTTCGGTGAAGCGACGGGGCCCCGACTCCAGGCAGGTGATGATCTTGGCGGTCCACTTGTCGCCGATCCGCATCGGCGCCGCGACGGGGGAACAGTCGGCGAACATCTCGGGGTCCAGCGGCTCACTCACGGTGTCCACGGTACGTAACTATCGTTGCGGAAACCAAGGTGTCGTCACATAGCGTTCGCGGCGTCGGCGGGTGATCGAGTACCCGCCACGTCGAACGGAGCAACCACCATGAGCAGGATCGTCGTTTTCGGTGCCGGTGGGCGGGCCGGGCGCCACACGGTTGCCGAGGCCGCGTCCCGGGGCCATCAGGTCACCGCCGTCGTGCGCGACCCGGATCGGCATCCGGACCTGGCCGCTGTCGGGGTGACCGTGGTCGCCGGTGACGTCACCCGGCCGGACAGCGTGGCCGAGGTCGCGGCGGGCCACGACGCGGCCGTGAACGCGGCGGTTCGGCTTGACGTGCCGTCGGAGACCTTCTTCCCGCCTGCCGCCCGCGCCCTGCTGGACGGGCTGCCGCGCGCCGGTGTCGCGCGGCTGGTCGCGATCGGGATCGGCACGATGCTGGAGACCGCGCCCGGTGTCGCGGTGCACGACGACCCCGGCTTCCCGCCGGAGCACAGGGCCTTCTCACTGGGGCATGCAACCGGGCTCGCGGTGCTGCGTGACGCGAACACCGACCTCGACTGGGTGGTACTGGCCCCACCGCCCGTCGTACTGGACAACGAAGCGGCGCGCACCGGCCGTTACCGGACCGGTGGCAGCCGGATCATGCCCACCGGCTCCGGCTCGGCCTCGTTCTCCTACGCGGACCTCGCCGTCGCCCTGATCGACGAGATCGAAACCCCCAAGCACCACCGCGCCCTGATCGCCGTGGCGCCCTGACTCCTGCCGGACACCGCGTGAAACGAGGAGCGTGCCATGCGCATCGGAACGAACGTCGGCATGGAAATCGACGGCCCCAAGACGATGACGGACATCGTCGACGAGGTTCGTCGCGCCGCTGAGCTGGGACTGGGGGGCGCGTGGTGGGCCGAGCGGCACACCGCCGACGCGCTCACCGCCGCGACGGTCGCTGGTCTCGCCGTGCCGGGACTGCCGCTCGGAACGGCCGTCGTGACCACCTATCCGCGCCACCCGCTGACTCTGGCAGGCCAGGCCCTGAGCGTGCAGGCAGCCGTCGGCAACCGCCTCACGCTCGGCATCGGACCTGGTCATCGGGAGCGCGTCGAATCGGTGTTCGGGCTGCGTTTCGAGCACCCGGCACGGCATACCCGTGAATATCTCCGCGTTCTCATGCCCCTGCTACGCGGCGAGACGGTCGAGTTCGACGGCAAGATCTACCAGGTCGCCGGACAGACGCGGACGCCTGGCGCGCAGGCGCCCTCCGTGCTCCTTGCCGCATTGGGCCCCGTCATGCTGCGTGTCGCCGGCGAACTCGCCGACGGGACCGTCGTCGTGTGGACCGGCCTGCGCACGATCGGAACGCATGTGGTGCCGGGAATCACCGCGGCCGCCGAGGGCGCGGGGAAGCCTGCGCCACGGATCGTGGTCAACCTTCCCATCGCCGTCACCGACGACCCCGATCTGGCCCGAGCCTGGATCGGCGAGCACTTCGGCAGAGCCGGTCTGGTGCCGAGCTACCGAGCGCTGTTCGAGCGAGAGGGCGTACGCGGACCAGCGGATGTCGTGGTAGTCGGCGACGAACATGCGGTGGAACGGCAACTGCGCGCCTATGCCGACGCCGGCGCCACCGAGTTCATCGCCGTTCCGTTCGGATCGCCCGAACAGATCAACCGGACCCTCACCTTCCTCGGTCACGTCAACCGTGCGGCGGCCGGATCGGAGGCGTGAGCGCCGTCGTCCACAGTGGAGTACCGGTGGGATTCCGACGACGCCTTCGCCGGAATCCCACCGCCCCGCGTTCGGCTCAGGAGAGCCATTTGTCGAAGACGTACTTGACGGCTTCGCGAGCCAACTCTTCTTCGACAACCTTGCCCACGCCGCTCTGCGCGGGCGGTTTCGGTTTCGGGTCGGCCACGGGTCGGCCGGTCCACCACATCGGTTTACCGCCCGGCAGACCCGCGATGCCGCCGAACCGCAGATCACCGACGAACCAGATCAACCCCCGGCCGTCGGTCAGCCCGGTCCAGCCGGCGTCCGGCACCAGGCAGTGGAATTCGCGAGCGACGGATCCGTCGGGGCCGAGGAGGAGCAGCTTCCGCTGGGGTTGTCCGGGGATTTCCTCCAGCCGGCCGGGCCAGGCCTGCCAGGGGCCGCGGCGTATCGGTTCCATCGTCCGGATCGCCGCCTCGATACCGGCCTTCTTGGTCTTCGCGACCGATTTCCCGAACAGGGTCGCCACCAGGAGGGCCAGCGGCACGGCCGGCACCAGCACCGTGAACTCGTGCGTGGACAGGGCGATGGCCACCGCCGGCACCAGGACAAGGACAAAACAGCCGATGTCGGCGGAGTCCTTGACCTTGTCCGGGCCGTCCCCCAGGGCGGCGACGCGCTTGTCCACCATGTCCTGGACCGCGGGCGTCATCTCGACCGCCGGTCGTGGCGAAACCTGGTAGCCGAACTCCTCAGCCAGCACGAAAACCCCCAATCCGCAACCAATGTAACGGGGGAACGGCAGCGGCACGAGGCCCTTGTGGCGGCTGATGGTTCCCCGGTTGGCGCATTCCCGGCCGGTCCGATGGGATGGACCCCGTGAACGACCTCGCCGAACTGCTCGACATCGCCTGGGACGCGGCCGAGATCGGCCGACGCCTGATGACCACCGCGAGCCCCGGCCGGGTCAGCGAGAAGAGCGACCGGGACCTGGTCACCGAACTGGATGTGCGCATCCAGCACGAGATTCGCGATCATCTGCGTCGCGCCACCCCCGGCTTCGGCTTCCTGGGTGAGGAGGACGGCGGCGGGGCGCTCGCGAGTGCGGGGCCGGTGTGGGTGCTCGACCCGATCGACGGGACCTCCAACTTCGCGCACGGTCTGCCGCTCTGCGCCATCTCCCTCGGACTCGTCGACGACGGCGAGGCTGTCGTGGGTGTCGTCGTCGCGCCGTTCCTCGGCCTGGCCTACCACGCCATGAAGGACGGGGGCGCCTTCGTCGACGACGCACCCATCCACGCCGGCACCAACGGTGACCTCGGCCGCGCCATCGTTTCCCTGGGTGACTACGACACCGGCCCGGACGCCGCCGAGGGGAACCGGCGCCGGTTCGCGATCACGCGGGCGCTCGCCGAGAACGTCGAGCGGGTGCGGATGGTCGGCTCGGCCGCGCTCGACCTCGTGTGGGTCGCCGACGGCCGCACCGATGCCTGCGTGATGCTGTCCAACAAGCCCTGGGACACCGCCGCAGGCGTGGTCATCGCGCGAGAGGCCGGTGCCGTGGTCACCGACCTCCGCGGAGCGCCGCACACCTTCTCGTCCGGCGAAACCGTCGCCGTCAGCCCGAAACTGGCCGATCCGCTGCGAGCACTGCTCACCAGCGCGACGACCTGAGGTTGGCGATCAGGCGACCACCGGGGGAACGGAGAGCAGCTTGCTCAACCCGGTCACCTGCAGGGCGCGAAGGACGGCGCGGCTCGCCTTGACCTCCACCGGCACACCCAGCTCCCGGAACCTGCGCTGCGCTTCGGCCAGCACCTCGGCCCCGGCACAGCTGAGAAAGTGGACCTGCTGGAGTTCGAGGACGACCGCGCCCTCCGCGACCGCGCACGCGAGCACCTGGCGCAGTTGGCGGGCGAACCGGTCGAGGGTGAGCGCGTCGACCTCTCCCTCGACCCGCAGGATCAGCGCCTTTCCCGCCGGTGATCCCTCGACCCGGATGCGCAGGTTCTCCATCGCCAACCCCTCCTTCGTGGCACAGGCCCGCGCCGACGCTACGGACCGCGGACTTCACCAGATAGAGGCGAAGGTCGTCGATAAGTCGACAACGACGAGCGGTTCAGCTTCGGTCGGATTCGGTGACCGGCGGCACTTCCGGCGCGACCGGGCGCGGAATGAGCCGCTGGGGCCCGGGAATCCGGGGCAGCACACACAGCCCGAGCACGGCGGCCGCCAGGCAGGCCGCGGCCCCGAGACCGAGCCCGGCGCGCGGCCCGAAGAACTGGGCGACCACACCGACGATGGGCCCGCCGATCGGTGTGCTGCCGAGGAAGGTGACCGACCACAGCGCCATCACCCGGCCGCGGAAGCTCGGCCGCGTGATCAGTTGCAGGGTGGTGTTGCCGGTGGCCAGGAAGGCGGTGCTGCCCACCCCGACCAGTGCCAGCGCGGCGAGTTCGGTGGGCAGCGATGGCGCCACCGTGGCCACCCCCAGCGCGAGGCCGAACCCGGTCGCGCCGAGGACCAGCGGCAGCACCCCGGCACGGCCTCGCGCCGCCACGGCGAGGCCGCCGGCCACGGCACCGGCGCCCATGGCCGCGGTGAGGAAACCGTAGGTCCGCGCATCGCCGTGGATGGCGACACGGGCGAACAGCGGAAGCACCACCTGGAACTCGTAGGCGAGCGTGCCGACCAGCGCCATCATGGTCAGCGGCACCCACAGGCCCGCGTTGCCCCGGACGTAGCGCAGTCCCTCGACGAGCTGCCCCGGCCGGGACGGCACCGGACGCGCCGGATGCAGCCGGTCCACCCGCATCCGCGCGAGCGCGACGAGCACGGCGACGTAGCTCACCGCGTTGGCCAGGAAGCACATTCCGACGCCGACCCCCGCGATGAGCAGGCCCGCGACCGCCGGGCCGACCGCGCGCGCCGTGTTGACCAGCACGCTGTTCAGGCTCACCGCGTTGCCGAGCAGGTCCTTTCCCACGACCTCGGGCACGAAGGTCTGGCGGGTCGGGTTGTCCACCGCGTTGACCGTGCCGAGAGCCAGCGCGAACACCACGACCATCCACAGGCGCACCAGATGCGTCACCGTGAGCAACCCCAGCAGCAGGGCCAGCGTCGCGAGCGCACTCTGGGTGAACAGCAGCAGACGCCGTTTGTCGGACCGGTCCGCGATCAGTCCCCCGTACGGTCCGGCGAGCAGCACCGGCAGGAACTGGGCGGCGATCACCAGCCCGAGGACGGTTCCGGAGCCGCTCAGTTCGAGGACCAGCCAGGACTGCGCGACCGACTGCATCCAGGTGCCGGTCAGGCTGACCGCCTGGCCCGCGAAGTACAGGCGGAAGTTCGGGACGCGCAGTGCGGCGAAGAGCCGCTGCTGCTTCTCGCTCATCTCCCGGCCCTCTCCCGCGCCTTCAGACCTGGCCGCACCTTCGGTGCTGACGTCCGCAGTGTTCGCCGTGCGGCCCGCCGTGGTTCACGTGCGCCGTTTCGATACCGGCGTGCAGCTCGCTCGCCGCGTCGTAGGCGGTCCCGGCGGCCCAGCCTGCGATGCCCAGGACACTCACCATGCCCAGCAGGACCAGTGGCCCCAGGATGGGCCTGGTGGTGCCGTCGAGCAGCGCCGCGACGCGCCGGGGCACCGGTCCTCCGGTCGCGGCGAGCGCGAACGGGGTGTGCGCCCGGGTGGCCAGTGCCGCCTTGGCGACCGCGGTGGCCACGATCCGGCGGTCGCCGACGCGCCGGGCCGCTTTTTCGTCGGCCCAGCGTTCGAGGGAGAACCTGACCTGCTCGCCGAGGGGGCGCACGAGCGGGTTGAGCACGCTCGAAACCGTCACCACGGCGAGGAAGACGTGGTGACGCAGCCGCAGGTGAGCGTTCTCGTGCGCCAGCAGGGCGCTGCGCTCGGCGGGTGCCAGTCCGGCGAGCATCCCGCGGGAAACGACGATACGGCCGCCGCGCCCGGGGACCGCGAAGGCCAGCGGCTCCGCGTCCGGCACCACGATCAGACCGCCCTCGCGGCTGTGCCCGTCGAGTTCGTCGTGCAGGCGCCGCGAACGCCGCCGGTACCGCAGGACGGCCCGTGCCACCGCCGCCAGCGCGACCAACAGGGCGCCCGCGCACAGCACCGATTCCGGCACACTCACCGGGTCCGCGCCGCGAAGATCCGACGGGGACAGGTCGATCAGCGCGGCGACGGTGGGGATCAGCACGAATCCGGCCAGCGCGGTCGCGAGCAGCGCGATCGTGCTCGCGACCGCGAAGATCGCGCAACTCGCGGTGAGCAGCCAGCTCGCCCAGTGCGGCGGGAGTTTCGGGGTCAGGAACCTCGCCACCGGCCAGGCCGCCAACGGCGACAGGAACGGCGCGACGACCTCGAGGTTCATTCCTTGCCCTCGTGCCGCCGCAACAGCTCCAGCAGCACTCGTTCGTCCGATTCGGACAGAGCGGACACGAATCGGGCCAGCACACTGCCGCGATCGGGTTCGTTGTCCAGTACCTTGCGCATGCGACGGGCCGCGAGGCCTGCCTCGTCGTCGACCGCCCGGTAGGCGAACGAGCGGCCGTGCTTCTCCCGCGTGACCACGCCCTTTTCGTGCAACCGGGACAGGATGGTCACGACGGTGGTGTAGGCCAGCTCTCCGGGAAGCCGGTGCTGCACGTCGCCCGCGGACACGGGCCCCTGTGCCTCCCACAGCACGGAAAGCACCTCGGCTTCCAGTTCGCCGGGCGCCCGCCGCGCACCACCTCGCCGATTCCTCACGTCCCGAAATCTACCGGGTCGCGCCCACCGCGTGCCCGGACGAGATCGTGCTCGCCCAGCGGCCCGACCCGCAGACCGGCACGGTGACACTCGTCAAGCAGCGGGCCGAGCGCGTCCAGCGCCGAACGCCAGGAGCCCGGGCTCGCCGCGTGGTCGGAATCGTGGAGCAGGATGGTGCCGCCGCCGCGAAGGTCCTTCAGTACGGTCCGCCGCACCGATTCCCCGGTGGCCCGTGCCGTCCAGTCGAAACCCCAGCTCGTCCACAGCACGGGCGTCAGCCCGAGGCGTTTCGCCGCCACCAGCGCGCCACCGCTGAACACCCCGTACGGCGCCCGGAACCAGCGCGGACGCCGGCCGGTCGCCCGCTCGATCGCGTCGAGGGCGCGGGCCAGGTCGTCGTGCACGCGGCGCGGTCCATGGCGCAGCAGGCAGCGGTGTTCCCACCCGTGCAGGGCGATCTCGTGCCCGGCGCCCGCGATCTCCGCGGCCAGGCCGGGCGAGCGGACGACCTGGTCACCCAGCAGGAAGAAGGTCGCCCGTACCCCCCGGTCTTCGAGCAGGCGCAGGAAATGCGGGGTGGACAGCGGATGCGGGCCGTCGTCGAAGGTGAGCGCCACATGGCCGGGATCGCCGATTCCGGCCAACCGGGGCAGGAACTTCTTTCGCAGCGGCGGCAGGAAGGCGGCGGCCGGGGCGGCGTGGAACGCGGCGCCCGCGAGCAGGGCCGGCAGGAGGACCCTCATGCCGCCGTGACCTTCACGGCCGGGGCACCGGCCAGCCGTGCCAGCACCGCCGCGGGGTCGTCGCCGGGCGGGAGTCCGGCGGCCCTGGTGGTGAGCAGCGCGTCGGCCAGCGCGGCCGGGTCCGCGACCGCGGGCACCAGCCCGAGCCGGTCGAGCACCCGGGCGTTGGTCCTGCCGTGCCCCGGCAGGCAGCGGTAGGTGATCACCGGCAGCCCGCTGGCGAGCGCCTCCAGGGTGGTGAGCCCGCCGGCGTTCTGGACCGCGACGTCACAGGCCCGCATGAGCTCCGGCATGTCGTCCACCCAGCCGAGCACATGGGGCACCCCCGCCGCGATCAGCCGGTGCCGCAGTGCCTCGTTGCGCCCGCACACCACGACCGGACGGGCGACTCCGGTGGCCGACACGTCGGCGGTGATCGCCTCGACCTCGCCAACGCCCCATGAACCCGAGACCACCAAGGCGAGCCGTTCACCGGGCCCGAAGCCGAACTTCTCCCGTGCGCGGTCGCGTTCCCCGGCACCGGCGGGCCGGAACGGGGGCGCCACCACCGGCTGGGCGGTGATCGCCCGGGGCGCGCCGAGGTGCCGGGTGGCGGCCGCGGCATGCGGGTTGGGCGCGATGTGCAGATCGGCCCCGGGGGCGACAGCCAGCCGGTGCACGGACGGATCGGTCAGGTAGACGGCCACCGGCGCGGGCAGCAGACCCCGGCGACGGAGGCCGCCCAGTGCCTGGCTGGCCAACGGGTAGGTGGACACCACGAGCGCGGGCGCCGGATCGAGCAGGGCGCGCAGCTTCGGCCCGGCCAGTGCGGCGAGCCTGCCCGCCAGCCAGGCCAGCGGGGCGGTGCCGAGTGCGGTGAGCAGCCAGTCCCAACTGCCGGGCGCGATCTCCAGTTCGCGGTGGTAGGCGTCGCACAACCACTGGCCCAGTCTGCCGGGGAGCAGGTCGAGGAAGTCGTGACGGTCGACGCGAAGCCCGCGGGCGCGCAGGCGGCGCGCGAGTTCCGCGGCGGCGCCGTCGTGACCCGCCCCGATCCGGGCGGAGAGCAGCACGACCCTTGCTTCCACAGTCATGTCGTAGTTCTACAGCATTGTAGAACTCAAGGGCAGGGGAGGTTCGTGACATCCGGTCGCGGCGGCTGAGAGGCTTGGCGGCATGGAGCCCATCCGCACCGCCGTCCTCGGCTTCGGCACCTCCGGCCGGATCTTCCACGCCCCGTTCATCGAAGCGGACCCGCGCTACCGGCTGGAAGCGATCGTCACGCGAAACGAGGCGCGCCGCGCCGAGGCCGCCGTGCGCCATCCCGCCACCCGGATCGTGGACGACGCGGACACGCTGCTGCGGCAGGCCGGTGAGCTCGATCTGGTCGTCGTCGGCACCCCGCCGGACACTCACGCCGCACTGGCACACGCTTTCCTCGACGCCGGGACCGGCGTGCTGCTGGACAAGCCGTTCACCGTCACCGCGAGGGAAGCGCGCGAGCTCGTCACGAAGGCCGAACGCCTCGGGCTGCCGCTGACCGCCTTCCATAACCGCCGCTGGGACGGGGACTTCCGCACTGTGCGGGCCCTGCTGGCCCGGGGCGAGCTCGGTGCGGTCTGGCGGTTCGAATCACGGTTCGAGCGGTGGCGGCCGGACCGCCCCAGTTCCTGGAAGACCGAAACACCCGTTTCGCGGGGCGGCGGAATGCTCTACGACCTCGGCTCGCACCTCATCGACCAGGCCCTGCAGCTGTTCGGCGACGCCGTGCCGGTGTACCGGGAGACCGCGACGCGCCGCGACGGCGGGGTCGCCGACGACGACACCTTCGTCGTACTGCGCCACGAGACCGGGGTGCGTTCGCACCTGTGGATGAGCAGCATGGCCGCCCAGGTCGGTCCCCGGTTCCGGATCCTGGGTTCTGCGGGCGCCTACACCAAGTACGGCCTGGATCCACAGGAACCGGCGCTGCTGTCCGGAGCCAGGGTGACCGACGCGTCCTTCGGGCACGAGGCGGAGTCCGCCTGGGGACGGCTGGGTATCGACGGATCCGAGGAACCGGTGCCGACCGAGCCCGGCGCCTACGCGGACTTCTACGCCGCTCTCGCGGAATCACTGCGCGGCGACGCCCCACTGCCGGTCGATCCGCACGACGCGGTCCGGGTGATCGAACTGATCGAGGAGATCCACCGGCTCTGACGGCGTCCCCCTCCGGTCAGCAACGCCGGTAGTAGTGGCCGTCCTCCTCGATCGCGACGAGCTTCCGGTCCCGGATGATCGTCGCCTGTGGACGGTCCGGACGGGCGCAGACCTCGTCGGCGGAACCGGGGAGGTGGTCGGTGTACTCGATGTCGACGACTCGGTCCCCGTACGCCTCGCGGTAGGCACCACATTCGTCGAAGACGAGGCATTCCTCGGACACGGCGAAATCGAATCCGGCCTCGCGCCGTCCGCGGTCACCCAGTTCCGCCGCGTTCTTCTGCCCGATCGCCAGCCCGGCGGCATGCGCGGTACGAGCCAGCGCGGCGGCGAGCGCCAGATTGCCGTCCACGGTCAGCCTGCCGCCGGAACGGGTCGCGGAGTCCAGGTTGTCGATCTCCACGGCGGCGAAACCCGATGCGGCGCAGCGCGCGATCGCCTGGCCCGCGTACTCGGCCAGGCGTTGGCGCTTGCCCTCGGACGAGGTGTCGAGGATGAACTCGTCGGGCCAGTCGGGATCGACCATCGGATCGCCGCCCGGCCCGCGCAGCACCAGATCACCCCGCTCGCGCAACCACAAGTCCCGATCACCGGGCTGACTCTGGAAACCGTTGACGTAGCAGATGTTGTACCGCCCCCGCGAGGCCTGAGCGGTGCTGTCCCGTACCACGACCCGGACCTGAGCGGGCGGCTCGTAGGCGCCACCCAACTGGTAGTCGAACGCCTGGCCGGCGGGAAACGAAACCGCCGTTGCGGATGTCGGTCCGGGTGCCGACACGGTTGCCGATGCGGTTGCCGGCGCGGGTGTCGGCACCCCGTCGTCCGGCTGCGCCGGTCCACAAGCGACAAGGAGGGGGACCGTGATCAACGACAACGAAAGCCTTCGCACCCAGCCATCCTCCCGCCCCGCGGCCGGGGAACGCACCTCGGGACAGAGCTTGATCACCAACCCGCTACTGTTCGGATCACACCAACTTGATCCAGAAAGTGTGGGTGTTTCACATGGGGAGATTCCGGCGCTTCGCCGCGATCCTGACGGGTGCGGCGGCGGCACTGGCCGTGGTCACGCCCGCCGCCTCGGCCGCGAGCCTCGACCTGCCGGACGGGATGACGGCCAGTTATCTCGCCTTCGACCAGACAACCGGGCACACCTTCGGCGCCGATGAGCACAGGCAGTACCGCTCGGCCTCGGTGGTCAAGCTCTTCATCGCGCTCGACTACCTCGAATCACACGGCCCCGGCTACCAGATCCCGGCCGAGGATCTGGCCCTGCTGCAGCCGATGCTGCGGTCCAGCAACGACGATGCCGCGAGCACCCTGTGGGTCCGCGACGGCTGGCAGGAGATCGTCAACCGGATGGTCGCACTGATCGGCCTGACCGACACCGCGCCGCCGGAGAAGCCGGGGATGTGGGGCTACACCGCGATCAGCGCCGCGGACATCGTCAAGACCTACCGGTACCTGCTGCACCGGGCGAACCCGGAGTACCGCGACTTCATCATGGACAACCTGCACGAGGCCACGCAGTGCGCCTCGGACGGGTTCGACCAGTCCTTCGGCATCCCGTCGGCGGTCGGGGAACTACCGCACGGGGTCAAGCAGGGCTGGTCCGGTTTCGGCGCCGCCCCGGCGCCCGGCCAGGAGTGCGCGAGCCAGGATCCCGTCACCCAGCGCGTGCTCAACTCCCCGGAAGTGCGTGCGGCGGCGAGGATCGCATCGAGCGGGGACGACGCGACGGCCGACGGGATCGACCTCACCAACCGTGCCATGCACACCACCGGCACCGTGGGACCGTGCGACCGCACCATCGTCGTCGTGCTGACGCTCGAACCGACCACGACCACCTGGCAGGAATCCGCGGACCGGATCACCAGGCTGACCCGTTCCGTCTACCGGCACACGATCCTCGACGACTGAAGTCCGCAGCGGACGACCGGGCGGGTCCGGCCGGGTGGCCGGACCCGCGCCGCGATCAGTGCGTCCAGTCCGCGAGGATCTGCTGGCGGGCCTCGTCGAGGGTGATCGTGCCCGCGCACACCTCCTTCTTCAGCGAGTTCTCCTCGGTGTCCTTGTTCTCGGCGGCCTGACCGCCGCCCGTGGTGCCCGCGCTTTCCCTCGGCTCGGGCCACAGGTTGTTCGGGTCCTTGGGCGCTCCACCGAGTTCGAGCGGGACCAGGTGGTCCTCTTCGAGTTCGGAGTTGGGGATGGATTCCTCGCCGTATTCGGGCTTCTGCTCGTTCTTGAGGTTCGTGGTGTAGGTCGACGGCGGGCGCACGGTGGCGGTCCACCCGGAGACGCAGATCGTCGAACCGATGGTGTCCTGCGTGACGTCCGGATTGAAGGCTCCCGGAGTGCACGAGGAATCGGCCTTGCCGTCCACGATGCCGCAGGTGGCGGCGAACGTGTCGGCGTGGGCCGCCGTACCTCCGGCCAGCACGAGGACGATCGAGCCGCAGACGGCGAAGAGTTGTTTGCGCATAAGGCGGTCCTCCCAGTCGAAGGGCCGCCCGCCGCGGCCCCGTCGACTGGAAATGATGGACAGCCACCACTGGCGCGAACAGATCTCGGTGGTGAATTCCAAACAAAAACAATACTAAAGTCGTTCCGAATCAACACACCGGGGAATCATTCCGGCATTCACCGGAAAAAGGAGTTTTCCGAAGAAGGGGACTAACCACGAAAACCGTGGCGGTCCGCCCAGGCCGAAATGGCGGCCGCGATCTCCTCGGGGCGGTCCTCCGGGGCGTGGTGCCCGGCTTCGCCGCAGAAGACGGTCTCCAGCGCGGCGAAGGTGTTCGCACACCATTTGGCCACTGCCTCGCCGATGGCCAGCGTGGGCGAACCTTCGAAGGTCATCAGCAGTTTCGGCACGGACGGGCTGGTGGCCATCCACTCGTCGTAGGCCTCGATCCTGGCGATGAGTTCGGCGGGTTCGCCACCCAGCGGCATCTGACGCGCCCACGCCAGGATCGGACGCCGGCTTTCGGGCGTGGGGTACGGAGCGAGGTATTCCGCCAGTTCCTCTTCCGGCAGCGGCGTGCGCACGCCCCCGGTGAACGCGGTGCGCACGAACGCGTTCTGCTGGAGCACCATTTCCTCTCCCGCGCCGGGAGTGCGGATCAATTCGGTCCGTTTCTGCGCCTGCGGGGAAAGTTCCCCCCACGCCAACGGTTTCACGATGCTTTCGAGGAACGCGATACCGCGCACCCGGTCGGGATGCCGGGACGCCCAGTCGAAGGCGAGCGCGCCACCCCAGTCGTGACCGACCAGCACGACCTGGTCGAGACCAAGTGCGTCGAACCAGGCGTCGAGGTAGCGGGCGTGGTCGGCGAACAGGTACGGGATGTCCGGCTTGCCGGAACGCCCCATGCCGATGAGGTCCGGCGCGAGCAGGCGCCCTTCTCCCACCTTCGGCAGCACGTTGCGCCACAGCCGGGAGGAACTGGGATTGCCGTGCAGGAAGACGAAAACAGGACCGCTTCCGGTGTCTTCGTAGTGCATGGTGGAGTCGAGAACATCGATCTCGGGCACGAGATATTCCTTCCTAATCGAGTGGGGCTTCGAGTAATGCGGTGAGGTCGCGCATGAACTCGGCAGTGCGCGGGCCGTCGAGACCACCGAGGGGCGCGAGGAGACGACCCAACAGCACCTGGACGGCGGCGAGAGCCGGCCGGACCTTCTCGCGCCCCCGTTCGGTGAGCGCCAACCGGACGGCACGACTGTCCCGAGGGTCACGAGTCCGTTCGATGAGCCCGTCCGCTTCGAGGGTCCGGGCCAGTTTGGACGTGTAGAGAGCTTCGAGGCCGGCGTGGTCGGCGAGTTCGCGCTGGCTGGGGTTGCTTCCGGACCGCTGCATGCCGTACAGCGACGCGAGCAGCACGTACTGGGCATGAGTCAGCCCGAGGGGCGCCAGTGCACGATCGACGGCCACCCGCCACTTGTTCGACAGCCGCCAGACCAGATACCCGGGCGTCGACCCCTTCGATGCTGCACTCATGCCAGATACTATACATGGCTACTATGTACATGGCTACTGTTTTGGTGCGCTTGACCTTGCCACCGATGTCAGGCCTTAGCCTCCGCGTGTCACGGTCGGACGCGGGAAAGGAGGAGCCATGCCGGTAGCGACGATCATCGGGGCAGGCCCGGGAATCGGGCAGGCGGTGGCGCGCAGGTTTGCCCGGGAAGGGTTCTCGATCATGCTGGTGGCGCGCTCGAAGACAACGGTCGAAGGGGCCGCCGCGCGGCTCACTGGTGTTCCGACGCTCGCGCTGACCGCCGACGCCACCAACGAAACGGCCTTGCGTACCGCCCTCGACGTCGCCAACGGACGGTTCGGACTCCCGGATGTCGTGGTGTACAACGCCGCACGCGTCAAAGCCCACTCACTGGAGGGCACGTCCCTCCGCGACCATCTGGATGCCTGGGCGGTCAACGTGGGCGGGGCGATCGTCACCGCCGCCCACCTCGCCCCCGCGATGGCCGGGCGCGGCAACGGAACCTTCCTCGTCACCGGCGGAATGCCGGAACCCAAGCCGGAGTACAGCAGTCTCTCGCTGGGCAAGGCGGGCGTGCGGACGTTGGTCGCGCTGATCGACCAGCGCTACGGGGCGGCCGGGGTGCACGCGGCGAGCGTGACCATCGGCGGTCCGGTCGCCCCCGGCACCGCCTTCGACCCGCGGGACATCGCCGAGCACTACTGGCGGTTGCACACCCAGCCGCATGGACGGTGGGACCACGAGGTCGTGCACACCGAGGAGATCGGCCGGGCGATGCGCGCGGCGGCGGAGTGAGTGGTCAGGCGCGGGTGCTGCGCACCGCGTCGAGGTATTCGGCGATGGCGTCACGGTTACGGGCCAGGCAGTGGATGCGGTGGGTCATCCGCTCCAGTTCGTGTTCGAGGGTGGCGAGCATCTCGGGCGTCGCGTCCTCGAAGTAGATGGTCCTCGGTTTGTCCAGGCAGGGCAGGATCTGCTTGATGATCCGGGTCGGCAGCCCCGCGTCGAGCAGGCCCCTGACCTGCAGCACGCGATCCACAGTGGACCCTTCGTATTCGCGGTAGCCGTTGGCCGCGCGGCGGGCGATGATCAGGCCCTGTTCCTCGTAGTAGCGCAACAGCCGTCGCGGCGTCCCGGTGCGCTCCGACAACTCGCCTATCCTCATGTGCACCACCTCACAACCGGCCGACTTGACCTTCACATCAATGTGAAGGTTTGAGCATACCGTCATGCAAGAACTCGGCACACGGCTTTCCGATTCCCCCAGTACCCGGATGCCGCTGCCCGCGCTGATGGCGCTGGCCACCGCGGCCTTCATCACCGTGCTCACCGAGGCGCTGCCTGCGGGCGTCCTCCCGGCCATGAGCACCGACCTCGGCGTCGGCGAGTCCGCGATGGGGCAGGCGGTGACGATCTACGCGGCCGGCACCGCGCTCTCGGCGATCCCCCTGACCGCGGTGACCTCGCGCTGGCGGCGCAAACGCCTCCTGCTGGCCGGGGTCGCCGGATTCGCACTGGCCAACACCGCCACGGCACTGTCGGCCTCCTACCCGCTGACCATGGCCGCCCGGTTCGTGGCCGGGATCGCTGCGGGCGTGGTGTGGGCACTGCTCGCCGGCTACGCCCGCCGCCTGGCACCGGAACCGCTGCAGGGCAAGGCGATCGCGATCGTGATGGCGGGTATCCCGCTCGCCCTGTCGCTGGGCGTTCCCGCGGGCACCTTCCTCGGCGCGGCACTGGGCTGGCGGGTCACCTTCTCGGTGATGTCCGTGCTCGCGGTGATCCTCCTCGGCTGGATCGTGGCGCTGGTCCCGGATCAGTCCGGCCAACGACGGGAGGGCCGGATCCCGATCCTGGCCACACTCGGCGTGCCCGGGGTGGCGCCGATCCTGGTCGTCACCCTCGCCTTCGTGCTGGCCCACACGATCCTCTACACCTACCTGGCCACCTTCCTCGACCGGCTGGGCATGGGGAGCGCCATCGACCTCGTGCTGCTGGTCTTCGGCGCGGCGTCGCTGGCCGGCATCGCGATCGTCGGCGCGTGGATCGACCGCATCCCGCGGAAACTGACCATCGCCGCCACCGTCGGGGTCGCCGTCGCGGCCGCGATCCTCGCCGCGACCAGTGAGAGCCGCCCGCTGGTGTACGTCGCGGTGACGCTGTGGGGACTCGGCTGGGGCGGGGTGCCGACGCTGCTGCAGACCGCGGCCGGGGTCGCGGGCGGCGAGGCGGCGGACACCGCGCAGGCCATGCTCGTCACGCTGTGGAACGCGTCGATGGCGGGCGGCGGGGTGATCGGCGGCGTGCTCCTCGACCTCACCGGCCCGGCGTCGTTCCCGTGGAGCGTGCTCGTCCTGCTGATCCCGGTGCTGGCCGTGGTGCTGGGCGCCCGGCGGCATGCCTTCCCGGTCAGGCGGACTGCTCCGGCGCCATCCGCGTGAGCCACTGCTCGACCACCGCGTCCGCGACCTCGGGGTTTTCGCGCAGCACGCTGGTCAGCGCCAGGCCCCTGAGCAGCATGAGCAGGGCCTCGAAGGCGGTTCGGCTCTCGGCGTCGTCCCGCTTCACCACGGCGAAGTAGGCCTGCCGGAGCTCCCTGCCGAGTCGCCGCTCGGCAGGGAGCAGCGCCGCTCGCAGGACCGGATCGGTGCGCGCGGTCATCCACAGTTCGAGTCCGGCCAGGAAGAGCGGCCCGGACATCGCCCTGCGCAGTTCGGTGACCAGGTGCCGTAGCGAATCCGCCCCGGCCACCGCGGCACGGAACCGTTCGAGCTGCTCCCCGGCGATGTACCGGATCGCGGCGGCGAACAACTCGGCACGGGAGGCGAAGTGGTGCAGCAGCGCGCCCCGCGACACCTGCGCGCGTTCCTGCACGCGGTGGGTGGTGGTGCCGGAATAGCCGTACTCGACGAGGCAGCGCACCGTCGTGTCGAGAAGGTGCTGCCGGGTTCTCTCGCGCTGCTCCCGCCGGGTCGTGGACACGGGATCAGGGTACGAAGCGAGCGTTGACAGTCCAAATGGACTGTGAAATTCTTCGGGCCATGCTCGCGGCGGAACTGGTGCGACGGGGTGCCCGGCGATTCTCGACCCGGGTGGCCGTGGTGGTCGGCGATCGGGAGTACACCTACGCGGAGGTGGACGACCGGGCCAACCGGCTCGCCAACGCACTGCTCGGCCTTGGCCTGCGCCCGGGCGCCAGGGTGGGACTGCTGGTGGACAACGGCGGCTGGTCGATCCCGCTGGACTTCGCCTGCCTCAAGGCCGGGCTGACCCGCGTCCCGCTCAACGCACGGCTGTCCGTGCCCGAACAGGCCAGGATGCTGGACGAAACCGGCGTCCGCGTCCTTGTCCACAGCGCCGAACTGACCGAGCGGGCGGTCACCCTCGCGTCCGAACTGGACGGGCTCCGCCTGGCCGGACTGGGCGAGAAGCAGCGCGCCGTGGACGCCGACCTCGTGGCGGAGGCCGAGGCGGCGAGCGGCGCGGATCCGATGGTCCCGGTGTCGCCCGACGACGTCATGCTGGCGCTCTACACCTCGGGCACGACCGGAAAACTCAAGGCGGCCCAGCACACACAGGCGAGCTACGCCGCGATCGCCGCGAACATCCTGGCAAACCTGGTATCTCCGGGGCCGGACGACGCCATGCTGCACGCCGCTTCCCTCATC
Source organism: Amycolatopsis rhizosphaerae (assembly GCF_007713715.1). Lineage (GTDB taxonomy): Bacteria > Actinomycetota > Actinomycetes > Mycobacteriales > Pseudonocardiaceae > Amycolatopsis_E > Amycolatopsis_E rhizosphaerae. The sequence continues at coordinate 1,779 of NZ_VJWX01000019.1, read as the reverse complement.
CACGCCAGCGGCACCTTCGTGCTGCCCTACTGGATCCGTGGCGCCAGGGCGGTCGTGCTGCCCGGTTTCGAACCACGGTCCTATGTGGATGCCATCGACCGGCACCGGGTGACGGCGGTGAACGTGGTGCCGACCATGCTCGGCATGCTGCTGTCGACCGGAGTGCTGGACCGGGCGGATCTGTCCACGTTGGACACCGTCGTGTACGGGGCGAGCCCGATGCCGAGGCCGATCCTGGAACAGGGGATCGACCGGCTCGGCCACCGGTTCGTGCAGTACTACGGGCAGACCGAAGCCCCGCTGTGCCAGACCGTCCTGTCCAAGGCCGACCACGCCGAGGGCGGCGCGCTGCTGGGCTCGTGCGGACATCCGGCGGTGGACGCGGAAATCGTGCTCACCGATCCGGCGGGCAACCCGGTGCCGCCGGGCGAGATCGGGGAGATCCGGGTGCGCGCGCCGTTCACCATGGCCGGGTACTACAACGCCCCGGAACTCGATGCGGAGACACTGGCCGGGGACGGCTGGCTGCGCACCCGCGACCTGGCGCGCCGCGACGAGCGCGGCTACCTGTACCTGGTCGACCGGGCCAGCGACATGATCGTGACCGGCGGCTACAACGTCTACCCGCGTGAGGTCGAGGACGCGCTCTCCGCGCATCCGGCCGTAGCCGAATGCGCGGTGGTCGGCGCACCCGACCCGACCTGGGTGGAGGCGGTCACCGCGTTCGTCGCACTCCGGCCCGGCGCTTCGGTCTCCCCGGAGGAACTGCGGGACAGTGTTCGCGCGGCGCTGGCCGGGTACAAGGTGCCCAAGCGGGTGCACATCGTCGACACGATCCCGAAGTCACCGGTGGGCAAGATCCTGCGCCGGGCACTGCGTGATCCACTGTGGACGAACGCGGACGGGGAGGAATCATGAGCACCGTGCTCGTCGACCGGCACGGACCGGTCACCACCATCGGCATCGACCGCCCGGAACGCCGCAACGCCGTCGACCGCGCCACGGCCGAAGCGCTCACCGAGGCGTTCCGCGCCTTCGAGCAGGACGAGGAGGCGGCGGTCGCCGTGCTGTACGGGACCGGCGGCACGTTCTGCTCCGGTGCCGACCTGACCGCGATCAGCGAGGGCAGGCCCAACCGCACCGAACCGACCGGCGACGGGCCGATGGGCCCCACCCGGATGCGGCTGTCCAAACCCGTCATCGCCGCCGTCAGCGGCCATGCCGTGGCGGGCGGGCTCGAACTCGCGCTGTGGGCGGACCTGCGCGTCGTCGAGGAAACCGCGGTGTTCGGCGTGTTCTGCCGCCGCTGGGGGGTGCCCCTCATCGACGGCGGCACGGTGCGGTTGCCGCGGCTCATCGGGGAGAGCCGGGCGATGGACCTCATCCTCACCGGGCGGGCGGTGGACGCCGAAGAGGCGCTGCGGATCGGGCTGGCCAACCGCGTCGTCCCGGCCGGGCAGGCCCTCGCCGCGGCACGGGAACTGGCCGGGCGGATCGCCGCGTTCCCCCAGACCTGCCTGCGACAGGACCGGGCATCGGTGCTGGAACAGCACGGCCTTGACGAGGAACGGGCCCTGGCCAACGAGTTCGAGCACGGCCTGGTCTCCCTGGCCTCCGACACCGTCGCCGGTGCGACCCGCTTCGCCACCGGTGCCGGCCGCCACGGCTCCTTCGACTCGTAAGTCCCGTCGACTGCTGCCGTGAGGGGCCCCCTCATGGTGCTATTTGCCAGGGTCCCGGCAAAATCGCGTGAGTGTTGGCCGTGAAGGGTCCCTTCAC